>JAEUJX010000517.1 GCA_016794545.1 Myxococcales bacterium | reverse complement strand
GTACGCCTCGGTCACCGCGTCGTCGACCTCGGCCTGACGCCGCGCGTACCGTCCGAGCGGTGCGGTCGCCGCGCCACCGCCACGCGTGCGCCCCACGCGTACGGCCACGTCGCCGGCGGTGGTCACGACGTGCCGCTGGTGTCAAGAGGCGGCCTGGGTGACCGCGTAAGAGGCGGCCAAACTGATCGCGGTTATCCACAGCTCGCGGTCGCGTCGATCAAGCGATTCGACGTGAAGGGTCAGGGGCGGCCAAACTGATCCGATCAGGCAGGGCGAGCGCCGTTGGCCTTGGTGCGTTTCGTGGGCGGCGGGTTCCGGAAGGTGTCGCCGTCCATCTCGATCACGTGCGCGTGGTGGAGCAGCCGGTCGAGCGCGGCGCTCGCGAGCAGCAGATCGCCGAAGAGCGGCGGCCACTCCTCGATGGACCGATTCGACGTGATGATCGTCGAGCCGTGCTCGTACCGGCCGCGGATGATCTCGTAGAGATCGATCGGCTCGTCGCTGACGAGCGGCCGGAGGCCGAGGTCATCGATCACGAGGAGGTCCGGCGCGATGAAGCGCTGGAGCCGGCGCTCGTGCGTCTCGTCGGCGCGCGCGGCGCGCAGCTGCGTCAGCAGGTCGTGCGCGCTCACGTAGAGCGCCTGGTAGCCGGCGCGACATGCACGCTGCCCGAGCGCCTGCGCGATGTGCGACTTGCCGACGCCGGCGCGACCGACGAGCAGCACATTCTCGCGGCGCTCGACAAAGCTGCATGTCGCGAGGTCGATGATCTTCGACTTCGGGATCTTCGGGTTGAAGTGGAAGTCGAAGTCCTCGATGGAGCGCGGTCCTTCGAAGCTCGCGCGACGCAAGCGCATGTCGAGCTGCTTGCTGTCGCGACGCTCCACCTCGTCGGAGAGCAAGCGAAGCAGAAATTCGCCGTGCGAGAGGTCGTCGTCGGCAGCTTGCCGCGTGCGGAGCTCGAGCGACTGCAGCACGCCCGAGAGGCGCAGCTTCTTGAGGAGCGGGATCAGATCGTCAGTTGTGCTCATGGGTCACCTGCGTGCGATGAAAGAGGTCGCCGATCGGGCGAGCGAAGCGCGGCGCTGCGAGCGGCGCGCTGGTGGGTTTCGCGAGCGGCTTCAGATCGAGGCCATCGCGAAGGATGTTCTTGATGGTCTTGTAGAGGTAGCTGCCGTGGTGCTGCGCGCGCAGGCAGGCCGCGACCGCGCGCTCGACGGGAAACTTCTCGAGGTGCGCCACCATCGACTGCACCGTGCGCAGCATGCTGAGGACGTCGTCGGAGTCGAAGACGGCGCGGATGTACGCGCCGACCTCGGGGGCGATCTTGTCGGCGCGCTCTTCCCAGTACGCGCGGTGGCGATGCCGCCAGGGCGCGCGGTCCTCGGGTAGATGCTCGTCGCAGGTACTGCGAGGCGAGCGCCCGCGGCGCGAGTGGGTCGCCACGCGCGTGTCGTCGGCGTAGAAGTCCACCGTCGACGGCGAGGCCCGCAGCCAGACGTCTTGCTTGATCAGACGCCACGGCACCGAGTACAGGCGCTTGTCGAAGACGACGTGGCTGTCCTGGTGGACGCGCGCCTTGTGCCAGACCACGAGCTCGTAGCGACGCTCGGGAATCGGCAGCAGCGCAGCCTGTTCGTCGTCGGCAAACTGATCCATCGGCCGACGATGCGTCGTGCCGTGGACTCGCTTGTTCGCAATCTCGTCGACCCAGCGTTGCAGCTCGCGCTTGGTTTCGTCGGCATCGTTGCCCTCGCGGCCCGCGAAGAAATTCCCCTTCACGTACTTCACGCCCGCCTCGACCTTGCCCTTCTTCTTCGGTGCGTAGATCGGCGCCGGATCGATCTTGGTCCCGTAGTGCCGCGCGAGCTCGCGGTAGCTGCGGTTCAGGCTCGCCGCGCCGTCGACGCCGAAGGCCGCGCGGACCACCGCGGCCTTCAAGTTGTCGGGCACGATCGTCGCCGGCACGCCACCGAGCTCGGCAAACGCTTCGACGTGGACGCGCAGCCACGTCTCGATCTTCTGGTCGAAGCAGATCCGCACGACCATCCGCCGCGAGTAGCCGAGCACCATCACGAAGGCCCACGCCTTGCGGAGCTGGCCGCTCGCCGCGTCGTACAGCTTGCCGACGTAGCCGAAGTCGACCTGCGCGATTTCGCCCGGCGACGTCTCGACGGGAATCGCGACGTCCTCGGCGCGCACGCCGCGTTGCTTGCGCCACTTGCGCCACAGCGCACGGACCGCCCAGAAGCTCGCGCTGAAGCTCGCGTCGTCGAGCCGCAGCCGATCGTAGATCGCCTGCGGCTTGAGGCCCTTCTCCGCGAAGCCCACGATCTTGTCGCGCAGCGCGTCGACCGACGACACCATCTGCGGCGGCGCCACCGTCGGTAGCCGGCGCTCGATCGCGGCGCGCAGCACCTCGAGCATCGGCACGTCATCCACGGCGCCCACGAGTAGGCCCTCGGCCTGGAGCGCGAGCCGGTATTCGCGCTCCGTATTCGGGCTCATCTGAAGCACTCGCGCCACCTCGCGCGCACCCGTCCCCATCCGGTGAAGTCGCACCAGTTCCTGGAGTCGATCCATGTCGACCCTCCTCATGCACATGACGACGCTCCTCGCGTGGATCCGCGGAGCGTGTCGGTTGCCCCTGACCTACGGCCGGGCTTCGACGAGGGCGATCAGTTTGGCCGCCCCCAACGCGATCAGTTTGGCCGCCCCCTGGGTCCCCAGCGTCGCGCGGTTGGACCAATGGGAGCGATCAGTTTGGCCGCCCCCAATGCGATCAGTTTGGCCGCCCCCTGCGCGATCACTTTGGCTGCCTCCACCGCGATCACTTAGCCCGCCCCGTTACACCGCTCGTACCGGCCGTTCCGGACGTCGACGCGCTGGTCACTGCGCTCGTACGGACCGGCCCCGACGAGTCTCGCCAGCTCCTCGTCGAGGATGACCTGGATGGTCGCCTGCACCGCGCCGCGCACGCGCTCGGCGAGGTC
>JAEUJX010000509.1 GCA_016794545.1 Myxococcales bacterium | reverse complement strand
ATGCAGCACGAGCACGACGAGCACGCGATCCACCTGGCGCGCCTGCGCGAGCTGACCGGTGGGTTCACCTCGCCGCCGCACGCCTGCGCGACCTGGCGTGCGCTCTACCACGGTCTCGCGGTGCTCGAGCACGACCTGATGGAGCACATCCACCTCGAGAACAACGTGCTGTTCCCCCGCGCCATCGGCCGATGAAGGCGATCCTCGCATGCGCGCTCGTGGCCAGCGCGTGCGAGCCACTCGATCCGGCCGCCACCGCCGACCCGAGCAACTGCGAGGGCTGTCACCCCGAGCAGACGCGCGAGTGGGCGGGCAGCATGCACGCGTACGCGAGCGAGGATCCGGTGTTCGTCGCGATGAACGCGCGCGGCCAGCGCGAGACCGGCGGGCAGCTCGGGACGTTCTGCGTGCGCTGTCACGCGCCGCAGCCCGAGGTCCGCGGGGTCGGCTGCGTGGCGTGCCACCAGGTGAAGACGATCGAGGCCACGCACAACGGCGGCCTGACCTGGGATCGCGGCGGTCCCATGCGCGGCGGACTGCGCGATCCGGAGGCGACCGCCGCGCACGACTCGAGCTACTCGGAGCTCGTCGATGGCTCGAAGCCCAGCTCGTCGCAGATGTGCGGTGCGTGCCACGACGTGGTGCTCCCGAACGGGCTCGCGATCGAGGCCACCTTCGCGGAGTGGAACGCCAGCGTGTTCGCCGACAACCTGTCGTGCTCCGGCTGCCACATGTTCACGGCGGGTCCGCGCCGGCACGATCACTCGTTTCCCGGGATCGACGTGGCGACCACGCCGTGGCCGGGGATCGCGGAGCAGCGCGCGCTGATCGCGCGCGACCTGCGTCCCGCGATCCTCACGAAGCTGTGCGTGGCGCCCATGGGCGGCGGGGTCGAGGTCTCGATCACGCTCGACAACGCACAGGTGGGGCACGCGTTCCCGAGTGGGACGACGCACGCGCGGCGGGTCCGCGTGGAGCTCGAAGCCGACGGGCTCGTGGTCGGCGAGCCGTGGATCCTGCGCAGCTGGTTCCGGCGCGGCACCGAGGAGGTCCAGTTCGCGTGGGACGCCGACGCGATCGACAGCGAGCTGCTGATGCCGAGCACCTCGCTCGATCCGGCGCAGCCGGGCTACTACCACGCGCGTACGCGGACGGTGCGCCTGACCGGGCGTCCCGCCGCGATCCGGCTGGGCGTGCAGATCCAGCCGATCGGCACCGACATCCTCGAGGACCTCGTGAAGAGCGGCGACCTCGATCCCGCCGTGATCGCCGCGTCGACGACGCACACGCTCGACGCGGCCGCGCGCGAGTGGCGGGCGGCAGACGGCTTCGGCTGCGTGCCCAGCCGGTGACGGCTCACCAGCCGCGCACGACGCTGCCGAACATCAGCAGCGCGTCGCGGTCGGCCTGCGCGGGGAAGTCACGGAACCACAGGCGCAGCACGCCGGCCGATGCGATCACCTGCCAGCCCGCGATCGGCGCCTCGAGCGTCACCGCGCCATACGCGCTCTGCATCGCGCCGAGCGTGCGGTCGCGCGTGCGGTAGCGGGGCTCGCCCGCGTAGCGCGCGGCATAGAACGAGGCGGCGCTCTGCGCGTATCCCCGGACCGCGATCCCGAGCAGCACGGGACCGGCGCTGCGGTGCAGCTCCGCCGTCACCGTGTGGCTGGTGACGGACCAGGAGTCGAGGTAGAGGCGATACGTCGCGCTCGTCGCCCAGGCCCGGGAGGGCGCGACTCGCACGCGCGTCGCGACTGCGGCGCTGTGACGCAGCGACGGGGTGGCCTCGGCGACGCGCATCGGCAGCGGCGATCCCACGACGTCGACGAGCACGTCCCGGTACGGGCTCGCGTGGTAGCCGTCCGCGCGGGCGAGGTCGACCAGCACGTCGACGATGGCGCGCCGGCTCAGGAGCTGGCTCGCGCCGAGCACGAGCTGGTGCGTGGTGCGGCTGCCACCGGCCGCCGGATCCATCACCGAGCCGGCATCGTCGAGTCCGAGCACGTAGTCGAGCTGGAGCGTCGTGTTGCGCTGCGCGACCTCGGTCTTTGCCCCGGCGCGGACCCGGAGCGCGTCGTAGTCGTTCTCGTGCGAGCCGCGCAGCCCGAGCGTCCACCACGTCGCGCGGCCCTGCCGGTAGGACGCGGCGACCCCGAGCTCGATGCGCTCCTCGTGGACCTCGTGCGGAGACGCCGAGGTGAGGACATCGACCGACGCGGCCGAGACCGCATCCACCGTGGCATCCGACGACACGGCCAGCCGCGGCGACAGATCGACGCGAACCGAGGCCGACGGCGAGACCACGGTGACGTGGTCGTCGTCGGCGTAGACGTGGAGGCCCGCGCGTGCGCCGGGCGCATCGAGCGGCTCCGCGTGAACCGCGCGAGACAGGGCGAACAGGACGGTCAGTTGCAGCCGCATCCGCCGCCGCCCGCGGCCGTCGCACCCGCGGTTCCTTCGCGGACGACGAACACGTGGTCGATCGCGGAGGACAGGCCCGGCCACACCGGCGCCTGCATCGCGGGCGCGGCCAGCCGGGCGCGTTCGTGGGCCGGCACCCTCACGCAACCGGAGGCGAGCAGCACGAGAACCAGCGCGCGCATGGCGACCTCATTGGTTCAGCATGACGATCACCATCACCAGGATGACGGCGATGGCATACATCGTCCACAGGCCGATCCGGATCGGAAGGGCCCAGGACTCCTCGGGTTCGGTGGTGTTGGCGCTCACAGCCCGGGGCTGGAGCACGTGCCGTGCCTGGCTCCGGCGGGGCAAGGCCGGCAAGTCCTGCATGCTCCGAGAGGGGCCTCTTCGCGCCCCGCAAGCGTTGCGCGAATTCGCGGCCGCCGGCCCGGCATACGCCTTGATGCAACAACGCATCGATGATGTTGCAACGCACCGACGAGACCACGGCCTGCCTGGCGGAGCACGCCGCCCGCGGCCCCCGCTACACGAGCTATCCGCCCGCCACGCAGTTCGGGCCGATCGCGGCCGACCGGGTGCGTCAGGAGCTGGCACGGATCGGCCGCGCGAGCGAGCCGGTCTCCCTCTACGTCCACGTCCCGTTCTGCAAGAGCCTGTGTGCCTACTGCGGGTGCAACGTGATCCCGACCCGCGACGAGAACCGCGGCGTCGCGTACGTCGATCAGCTCGCGACGGAGATGACGCTGCTCTCCGGTCAGCTGTTCACGGCGAAGATCGTCGAGATCGCCCTCGGCGGCGGCTCGCCGAACTTCCTCGAGCCGAAGACGCTCCGCACCCTGATGGCGGCCATCGACCGCTACTTCTCGGTCTCGCCGGACGCGCGCAAGTCGATCGAGCTCGACCCGCGGCGCACCACGACGGCGCAGATCGAGGCGCTCGGGGAGCTGCGCTTCAACTCGATCAGCCTCGGCGTGCAGGACTTCGCCGCGGAGGTGCAGGACGCCATCCGCCGCCACCAGTCGGTCACCCAGACCAAGTGGCTCGTCGAGCGGTGCCGCGCGGCGGGGATGAAGGACATCAACGTCGACATCGTCTACGGCCTGCCGCGGCAGACCGAAGGCAGCTTCACGGACACGCTCGACGCGGTGATCGACCTCGCGCCGGAGCGCATCGCGCTGTTCGGCTACGCGCACCTCCCGGACAAGCTGCCGCACCAGCGCCTCGTCGAACGCGCCGGCCGCGTCCTCGACGGCTTCGAGCGCGCGTCACTGCTCCTGCTCGGCATCGAGAAGCTGACCGGCGCGGGCTACATCCACCTCGGTCTCGACCACTTCGCGAAGCCCGGCTCGCCGCTCGCGAAGGCGGCCGAGGAGCACCGGATGGGCCGCACGTTCCAGGGCTACGTGGAGCACCGCGCCGACAACATCATCGGCCTGGGCACGTCGGCGATCTCATCGACGCCGCGCATGTTCTGGCAGAACCACTCGATCCTGACCGAGTGGGAGGCCGCGATCGACGCGCGCCAGCTGCCGGTGCGCCGCGGCTTCGTGCTCGACCGCGATGACCGGGTCCGCCGGGCGTTGATCGAGGAGCTCATGTGCGAGGGCGAGATCGACCTCGCGGCCCTCGGCCGGCGCTACGACGTCGATGCCGAGAAGTACTTCGAGACCGAGCTGCGCGACCTCGAGTCGCTCGGCGGGCTCGCCGCGCACGACGCGGCGACGCACCGGATCACCACGACGCCGATGGGCAAGCTGCTCGTTCGCAACGTGTGCATGGTGTTCGACCGCTACTTCCGCGAGTCCGTGGAGCGACCGCAGTTCTCATCGACGATCTGAGGAGATCTAAGGAGGCGGCATGACCTTGACCCGATTTGGAGCACTCGCAGAGCTGATCTCGCAGCACGACGGGCTTCGCGCGCTGATGGCGCGCTGCGAGGACCTGGCCGACGAGGTCGACACGGGTGGGGGCGATCCGGCGGCGCTCGCCGCGCTGATCGCGCGATTGCGCGAGGCCTTCGAGGCCCACAACATCTTCGAGGAGGTCATCCTCCGGCCCGTCCTGCTCGCGGAGGACAAGTACGGCGCGGTCCGCATCGAGCGGATGGTCGAGGACCACGTTCACGAGCACCGCGAGGTCCGCCAGCGCCTCAGCTCGCCGACCACGTCAGAGCTGCGCGACGTGGTCGAGACCTTGCGCGCGCACCTCGAGGCCGAGGAGCGCTACCTGCTGACGTCGAAGGTCCTTCGCGACGACACGCTGCCCTTGCAGGGCCTCTGACCCCGAACGCAACTCCTGCGCGAACCGGGGCCGCAAAGGCTGCGCCGCGCGGGCACGAGGGTTGCGAGCCACGAGACGCGATGTCCCGAGAGACTGTTCGATACGACGACGCCATCGTCCGGAAGTTCCTGACCGCCACCGTGGTGTGGGGCGCCATCGGGATGCTGGTCGGCCTGTGGTGCGCCCTCCAGCTGGCGGTGCCCGATCTCAACATCGGGCCGTACTTCACGTTCGGCCGGCTGCGACCGCTGCACACGAACGCCGTCATCTTCGCGTTCGCCGGCAACGGCATGTTCGCGGCGATCTACTACTCGTCGCAGCGCCTCCTGAAGACGCGCGCGCTGCCGACGCTCTCGGCGATCCACTTCTGGGGCTGGCAGGCGATCATCGCCGCCGCGGCGATCACGCTGCCGCTCGGGTTCACCCAGGCCAAGGAGTACGCCGAGCTCGAGTGGCCGATCGACATCGCCATCGCGGTCGTGTGGGTGACGTTCGCCGTCAACTTCTTCGCGATGCTGCGCAATCGCCGCGAGAAGCACATGTACGTCGCGCTGTGGTTCTACATCGCGACGATCGTCACGGTCGCGGTCCTCCACATCTTCAACAACCTCGCGATCCCCGCCGGGCTGTTCAAGAGCTACTCGATCTTCGCGGGCGTCCAGGACGCCTTCATGCAGTGGTGGTACGGCCACAACGCGGTCGCCTTCTTCCTCACCACGCCGTTCCTCGGGCTCATGTACTACTTCCTGCCGAAGGCGGCGGAGCGCCCGGTGTTCAGCTACCGGCTGTCGATCCTGCACTTCTGGTCACTGGTCTTCATCTACATCTGGGCCGGCCCGCACCACCTGCACTACACGGCACTCCCGCAGTGGGCGTCGACGCTCGGGATGATCTTCAGCGTCATGCTGTGGATGCCGTCCTGGGGCGGCATGATCAACGGTCTGCTCACGCTGCGCGGGGCCTGGCACAAGGTCGCCGAGGAGCCGGTCCTCAAGTTCTTCGTCGTCGCGATCACGTTCTACGGGATGTCGACGTTCGAGGGTCCGATGCTCTCGGTGAAGAGCGTCAACGCCCTGTCGCACTACACCGACTGGAACATCGCGCACGTCCACGGCGGCGCGCTCGGCTGGGTCGGCTTCATGGTGTTCGGGATGATCTACTGGCTCATCCCGCGCCTCTATCAGGCGCCGCTGTACTCGAAGAAGCTCGCGAGCATCCACTTCTGGGTCGCGACGATCGGCATCGTCCTCTACGTCGTGTCGATGTGGGCGGCGGGCATCACGCAGGGCCTCATGTGGCGCGCGTTCGACGCGACCGGCCGCCTGCAGTACCCGGACTTCCTCGACACCGTCACCCGGCTCATCCCGATGTACTGGGTGCGCGCGCTGGGCGGCGCCCTCTACATCACCGGCGTCCTGATCGGCGCCTACAACATCTACAAGACCTGGAAGGCACGGCCGGCCACGTACGAGGAGCCGGAGATCGAGGTGCCGCCGATGATCCGCGAGGCGAAGGCCGCGGTGAAGCAGGAGCGCGTGCTCGAGCGCCAGGCGCAGCCGCGCGAGCACATCCACCGCCGGTGGGAGGGCATGCCGATGGTGTTCACCGTGCTGACGGTGGTCGCGGTCATCACCGCCAGCGCGTTCGAGATCATCCCGACGTTCCTGATCGGCGACAACGTCCCGAAGATCGCCTCGGTCAAGCCGTACACGCCGCTCGAGCTCTACGGCCGCGACATCTACATCAAGGAGGGTTGCTACAACTGCCACTCGCAGATGGTCCGTCCGTTCCTGGACGAGACCGTCCGCTACGGGCAGGGTGGCGTGCCGGCCGAGTACTCGAAGCCGGGCGAGTTCATCTACGACCACCCGTTCCAGTGGGGCAGCAAGCGCACGGGACCCGACCTGGCGCGCGAGGGCGGGCGGCGCGACGAGCTGTGGCACCTCCGCCACATGGAGGAGCCGCGCGGCACGTCGCCGGGCTCGGTGATGCCGGCGTATCCGCACCTGCTGGAGGACCGGATCCCGTTCGACAGCCTGCAGTCGCGCGTCGACGCGATGGCGATGCTCGGCGTGCCGTACGGCAAGGCGATCCTCGAGGACGCCACGGTCTCGGCGAAGCAGCAGGCCGGCGAGCTCTCCGCGAAGCTCGTCACGCAGGGTGGACCGCAGGGCATGGAGGACAGGGACATCATCGCGCTCATCGCTTACTTGCAGCGCCTCGGCGTCGACATCCGCCAGGCCAAGGGAGGTACCCAGTGATCCGGTTCTCCGAGCTCGTGTCGGCCTTGTCGCCGACGCAGTACGCCGAGCTCGCGCTCGTGCTGTTCGTCCTCGTGTTCGTCGGCGTCGCGTTCCGCCACGGCGGAAAGCGGCGCGCCACCGAGCACGCCGAGGCGGCGCAGTTGCCGCTGGCCGATGACACCGGGTGGGTCTCGAAAGGAGCCCGTCGATGAGCGTCACCCATGCCGCCCCCGAGTCGGTCCCCGAGCGCAGCGAGCCCGCCGATGGGCCGCCGCTGATGGATCACGCCTACGACGGGATCCGCGAGTACGACAACCCCCTGCCGGGCTGGTGGAGCCTGATCTTCATCGTCACCATCGTGTTCGCGGTGATCTACGGCGTGTACTTCCACGTCGGTCACTGGGCGAAGACGCCCGACGACAAGTACCAGGCGCAGCTCGCGGACTGGACGGAGAAGAAGACGATCCGCGATCAAGCCGAGGCGGCGCGCGTCGACGAAGCAGGCCTCGCGCGAAACGCGCTCGACGTGAAGCTCGTCGAGCACGGCGCGAAGGTGTTCGCGCAGAAGTGCGTGGGCTGCCACAAGGAGGACGGGCGCGGCGAGATCGGCCCGAACCTCACCGACAGGTTCCAGATGCACGGTGCGACGCGCATGGACATCTACCGCACGATCCGCGGCGGTGTGCCGAGCACGGCGATGATCGCGTGGGGCGATCAGCTCGCCGCCGACGAGCTGCTCGATGTCGCCGCATTCGTGATCACGCTGCGGGGCAAGAACGTCCCCGGAAAGGCGCCGCAGGGCCAGGCCGTCGGCGACTTCGGGCCATGACTCCCCCCGTTCACCAGGCGCGCGTGCTGTCGACGCTCAACGCCGACGGGACGCGCCGCTGGCTCCGGCCGAAGCTCGCGCACGGCCGGTTCCTGACCGGGCGGCGGATCGTCGGCTTCGCGCTGATCGTGCTGTTCGTGCTGCTGCCGCGGATCCGGATCGGCGGGCGCCCCGCGCTGCTCATCGACCTGATCACGCGCGAGATCAACGTGTTCGGCCTGGTGTTCCGGCCGAGCGACGGCGTCGTCCTCATGCTGTTCGGCCTGACGGTCGTGCTCGTGGTGTTCCTCGTGACCGCGCTGTTCGGGCGCGTGTGGTGCGGCTGGGGCTGCCCGCAGACCGTGTACCTCGAGCTCGTGTTCCGCCCGATCGAGCGCTGGCTCGAGGGCACGCCGTCGCAGGCCGCGCGGCTCCCGCGGTTCCACCCGCGCAAGCTGGCGAAGCTCGCGATCTACGCCGCGATCTCGTTCGCGCTGTCGAACGTGTTCCTCGCGTACTTCGTCGGGACCGACCGGCTCGAGCAGTGGGTGTTCGACTCGCCGCTCGATCACCTCGGCGGGTTCTCCGTCGTGGTCGGTGTCGCGGCGCTGATGATGGTCGACTTCGCGTACTTCCGCGAGCAGATGTGCATCGTCGCGTGCCCGTACGGACGCCTGCAGTCGGTGCTGCTCGACAAGCAGTCGCTGATCGTCGGCTATGACGAGGCGCGCGGTGAGCCGCGCACCAAGGCGAAGAAGTCGCTGCCGGTCCTCGAGGAGCCGCGCGGCGACTGCGTCGATTGCAGCGCGTGCGTCAGCGTGTGCCCGACCGGGATCGACATCCGGCAGGGGCTGCAGATGGAGTGCATCGGCTGCGCGCAGTGCATCGATGCGTGCGACGCGGTGATGGACAAGCTCGAGAGGAGGCGTGGCTTGATCGGCTACACATCGCAAGACCGGCTCGCGGGCAAGCGCGGACGCCTGCTCCGCGCGCGCACCGTGATCTATCCCGCGCTGCTCGCGCTGGTCGTGGGCCTGTTCGTGCTCAGCATCGGTACGAAGTCCGCCGCGGAGGTGTTCGTCCAGCGCGCCACGGGGCCGAGCTTCGTCATGCTCCCCGATGGCCGCGTCGCGTCGCAGGTGCTGCTGAAGATCGAGAACGAGACCGACGAGCTCAAGAACTACACGATCACGCTCGCCGAGACCCCGAACGCGACGCTGCGCTCGCCGCAGCCGCGCTGGCAGGTCAAGGCGCGCAAGGCGAGCGACGTGCCGCTGTTCGTCGACAGCCCGCCCGAAGCCTTCGTCGGCGGCAAGCGCACGGCGCACCTGCGGATCGACGACAGCGAGGGCTTCCAGAAGATCGTGACCGTGACGCTGCTCGGTCCGGAGAGAGGTCAGAGATGAGTCCGCGTACCAAGTGGATCCTGGCGATCGTGGGGCTGCTCGTCGGCAACGTGCTGGCGATGGTCACGCTCGCGGTCGCCGCGAATGTCGGCAAGTCCGAGGTCATTCCGTCCTACTACGAGAGCCCGAAGTGACCTCTGCGCTGCTCGCGACCGTGATCGTCTCGAGCCTCGCGGGCAGTCTTCACTGCGCGGCGATGTGCGGACCGCTCGTCGGCATGCACGGCGGTGCGTACGGCCTCCGCCTCGCGCTCGTGCACGCCCTCGGCCGTCTCGCGACCTACGTCACGCTCGGTCTCGTCGCCGGTCTCGTGGGCGGCGCGGTCGAGCTCGCCGGTCGCGCCGCGCAGATCCAGCACGCTGCT
>JAEUJX010000500.1 GCA_016794545.1 Myxococcales bacterium | reverse complement strand
GATCGACCGCCATCGAGTTGAGCGACTGCTGATCGTTGCACGACAGCGAGCCGACCGGATGGAATGGATCCTCCGGGAGCTTGCGCGGATCGAAGCTGTAGAGGTTGCTGCCGGTGTCGACGACGTAGATCAGCTCCACGTCGTTGACGGCGCAGGTGTCCGCGCACGCGCCGTCGCGACAGCGCGCCGCGCAGCGCTCGATCACCTGTCCGGGCGTGCCATCCGCCGCGCACAGCGCCACGTCGGCACCGGCGCACGTCCGCTCGCCGGGCCGACACGCGGCCTCGGCCCGCGGGGCGTCGAACGTCATCGGCGCCGAGGGGTCGGCGACGGGTGGCGTGGCTCTCGGCGGAGCCTCCTCCTGGCGCTTCTTGCAGGCCGACCCGAGCAGCACCAGCATCACCATGCTCGCGAGACGCATCGAACGACGATGCCACGATATCGTCGCCTCATGCGGGACACGGCCGAGTACCAGGCGATCGCGCGCCACTACGGCGAGCGCACGGCGCGGCGGTCCGGCGTCCCGCTGATCCGCCACATCGATCACGGCCTCGCGATCCTCCGCGCGATCGGCGCCACCGGCCGCGCGATGCGCGCGTTCTGCCTCCACCCGCTCGTGCAAGCCGACGCCGACCTCGCCGCGTGCGATCTCTCCGCGCTGACCACCGACGTCCACGTGATGGCGCTCGCGCTCGAGTACCGCTCGGTCGCGAACGCCGCCCTCTCCACGCGCGCGCTCGCGTCGGCCGCCGACATCCGCCTGTCGCCGCTCGCCGAGGTCAACGACATGCTGATCGCGGACAAGGTGCAGAACCGGGCCGACTTCCTGCTCCACCACGCGGGCACGCACCCGCGGAGCGCGGAGCTCGATCGCTACTTCCGCCTGTGGCTCGAGCGGCTCGGCGTCGACGAGGACCGTTACCAGCAGCTCGCGAGCGCGCGCCAGGTGGACGTAGACGTCATCGCTTCGCCTGACGGGCGTTGTAGTCCTTGATGAATGCGTCGGTGATGTCGACGCCGGGGCCGGCGACCAGCACGGCCGCGGGGAGCTCTGCACGACCCGGCGCCGTTGGCTACGATGGGATGTGGCCACGGTCCTCGCACTCCACGGTCAGTCGCTCAATGGCGCGTACATGCGTCGCGAGCTCGCGTACATCGAGGAGCTCGGCGTGGAGCTGGTGTGCCCCGATGCTCCGAACCCGAGCGCCGCCGACCTGGTGGATCGTCTCTACGCGATCTGGGACAGCCCCCGCCAGCCGCCGCCGCACTGCTCCTGGTGGGATGCCACGGATGACGGGCGGATCTACCGCGGGTGGGAGGCCACGCGCGACCTGCTCGCTCCGATCCTCCAGCGTGGCCCCGTGGGTATCATCGGGTTCTCGCAGGGCGCGATCCTCGCGACGGCGCTCGCCGCGCTGGCGGAGCACGGCCAGGCGCCGCCCGTGGAGTACGTGATCCTGATCGCGGGCCGCTCGCCGCGCGCGGACGTGTTCGCGCCGTACCTGCGCGAACCGCTGCGCACGCGCTCGTTGCACGTCTGGGGGGAGACCGACACGCTGGTGGGCGACACCAGCCGGGAGCTCGTGGACCGCTTCGATCTCACGACGCGCAGGGTCGTGACCTGGCCGGGCGGCCACTACATCCCGGCGCGAGGACCGGCGGCCGAGGCGATCGCACGGATGATCCGGGACCGCTGAGCCGGCGGCGGTCTCACCTCGAGGTCATGTTCGATCCGCCCCGGGACCGCGGCGGGCGTTCGGCGCGAGCGCGGCCACCATGGCATACAGCCCTGCCGCCACGAGCAGCGCGTGCGTCGTGCCGCCGACGCGCAGCGCGAGCACGGCGATGACGCCACCGGCGACCGACGCCGCGCCGTTGATCGCCCACAGGCTCGCGATGCGGCCCGCGGGCTCGCCGTGCTGGCCGAGCAGCGCCGGGAACGGCCCACCGATCGCGAGCCCGGCGGGCGCGAGCAGCGCCGTGATGAGGAGCGTGCGCGCGCGATCGCTCGCGATCGCCTCGAGCCACGCGAGGTCGCGGACGAGCAGCGCGGTGACGATGATGGCGCCGACCGCCGCGATGCTCGCCCAGGTGAGGCCACGATCGAGCCGGCGCCACAGGCCGCCGAGCAGCAGCGCGCCGGCAGCGCTCCACGCGAGCAGACCGAACACGACGAACGAGACCGAGTAGAGCGTGCCGCCGGCCGCGAGGGTGAAGCGCTGGATCAGCGCGAGCTCGACGCACAGGAACGCGGCGCCGAGGCCACCCGCGATGGCGGCCGGGCGCACGAAGCGATGCTCCCCGCGCCGCTCGGCGATCAGGATGATGACGAGCAGCAGCCCGCCGGCGAGCACCCACAGGCGGCCCGGCTCGGCGGCGGCGGTCGCGACCAGGCCCTTCGTGTTCTGGAAGAAGTACGGCCGGTCGTCGTGGACCGGCGCGAGGTCATCGCGCCCCGTCGCGCCGAGCTGCTCCGGATCGAGCAGCTGCGCGCGGCGCTCCGGCGGATCGCCCGGCCCCCACAGGAGCTCCGCCGGTTCGACATCGAGGCCGTCGACCACGTCGAGCGGCAGTGGCGACGCGCGCGCGATCAGGAGATAGCGGTAGGCGGTGCCGGGGCGCGGGTCACGCAGCACGGCGATACCCTCCAGCGCGCGGTCCGCGGGCATGCCGAGCGCCGCGATGACGGTGAGCAGCTGGCGGTACGCATTGCCCGGATCGCTGTGGACGAGCACGAGCACGCCGGCCGGCGTCAGCCGGCTCAGGTAGAGCTGCACCGCCTCGACGGTGTAGAGGTGCGCCTCCATCCCCGACGGCTGCGTCGCGTGAACGTTGCCGGTCAGCGCGAGCGCCAGCTCGATCAGGTCGTAGCGCTCCTCGGTGTCGGCGAGGTGGCGCCGCGCGTCCTCGACGAACAGGCGCACGCCCGGCTCGCCGTACGGATCGCCCGCGACGTGCCTCCAGCGCGCCATCACCCCGGCGATGGCCGGGTTGACCTCGACGGCGTCGACCCGCGACGCGCCGTGCTTCTTCGCGAGCCACACGCTCGCGCCCGCGCCCGCACCGAGCACGAGCACGCGCGCGGGGCGCAGCGCGCGGTACGGCAGCGACATCAGGAAGCCCCACGTGTCCTCGAAGGCGCTGCCCGGCGGCACGAGGTACGTCGGGCTCATGCCGTCGGTGTAGACCCCGAGCCGCGCGTCGGGCTCGTCCGGCCGGAGGTGTACGTCGAGCCGGCCGAGCGGGCTCCAGGCGGAGTCGAGGACGTTGCGCGACGACGTGGAGGTCTCGACGATCGCCTTCTCGGAGTGGCGGTCCGAGGTGACGAGCACCTCGAGCGGTCCATCCGGCAGGTGTCCGGTGCGGCCGAGGACCAGCAGGGCCACGTGGGCCACCGTGATCACCGCGATCGCCGCGATCGCCGCGATCGAGCGCGACCGCGCGACCGCGAGCGCGCAGACCACCAGGCCAAGCCCGAGCATGATCTCGGTCGGCGACAGCGGCCCGAGCAGGCGCGGCGCGACGAGGCAGCCGCACGCCGCGGCGGCGAGATCGATCGCGTACGTCGAGCGCGCGACCTGGCTGCCGCGCGCCGCGTAGGCCTCCGAGATCAGCATGCCCGCGAGCGCGAACGGCGGTAGTGACAGCGCGACGAGACCCGCGAGCGGCGCGCCGGCGATCGCCGCGGCCGCGACGAGCAGCAGCGCCCCGGCGAGCGCGGGCGCCGTACGTCGCGGCGCGGCCCACGCCGCGAAGCGCACGCGGATCGCCGCGCCGGCGCCGAGGCCGAGCATCGCGATCGAGAGCGCCGCCGAGGTCGCGTGCGAGCTGCCGATGTACGCGAACAGCCGCGTCGACGTGAGCTCGAGGACGAGCACCACGAACGTGACGAGGGCGATCGTCGCTGCGTGCAACGCCCCGAACGTAACCCGGCCACGTGCGCGACGAGGTCGTCGAGCGTGCGGTCGGGCGCCACCGGGACGCGGGTCGACGGCGCCCTTGACGAGCCGGGCGATGCCGGCAACTGGGACCGGGCCCGGGTCGAGTGCTACCGTCGTCCACGTGCGGTTCTACGAGCAGACGCAAGGCGTCTACTTCGACGATCTGGACCCGTTCCACATCCTCCACAACGCCCGGTACGTGCTGCTGTTCGAGCGCACGCTCGGTGCGTTCTGGATGGAGCTCGGCTTCGGCGCGTTCCAGGACACGACACACCCCGAGCAGTTCCACCTCGTCGCGCGCAACGAGATCGACTACCTGGAGCCGGTGCGCGGCGTGTGCAAGGTGCGCGTGCGCGTGTGGGTCGAGCGCATCGGTACGAGCTCCCTCACGTTCGCGTTCCGCGTGCTGCCCCACGACCAGGACATCGATCACGCGCGCGGCCGGCGTGTGATCGTGCACGTCGACCCCGCGACGCTGGCGGCCAAGCCATGGGCGGACTCGGTCCGGCAGCTCCTCGCGCCCTGGACCGAGCTCTCGTGAGCAAGACCGGTTCGAGCAGCATCTGGTTCTTCGCGTTCGGCTACTTCGCCACGTACGTGCCGTACTCGGCGCTCACCAAGGCCGTGTCGTCGGGGCAGATCGGAGACACGCCGGTCTCGGGCGTCGAGCTCTTGCCGGTCTCCGCGCTCGCGTCCCTGGTCGGCATGTTCACGTTCATCACCGCGATGCGATGGTGGCGGTACGCGTCGAGCTTCCAGCTCGGCGGGCTGAAGCTGCCGCGCCCGGGCCGCTACACGTTCCTCTCGGGCGTCTGCACGGCGGGCGTCATCGCGACGACGACGCTGGCGTACACGTTCGACGGCGTCTCGATCGTCTTCATGATGCTGCTGATGCGCGGCGGCGTGCTGATCCTCGCGCCGTTCGTCGACCGGCTCAGCGGCCGCAAGGTGCAGTGGTTCTCGGCGGTCGGGCTCGTGCTCAGCATCAACGCGCTGCTCGTCGCCTTCCTCGAGGAGAAGGACGCCGGCTTCGGGATGACCTGGCTGGCGCTCGTCGATGTCACCCTCTACCTCGGCGCGTACTTCGTCCGCCTCCGGTTCATGACGCGGCTCGCGAAGTCGGACGACGCCGCGCAGCGCACGCGCTACTTCGTCGAGGAGCAGATGGTCGCCACGCCGGTGCTCGTGGCCCTCCTCGCGATCGGCGCGATCATCGGCCAGGGCGCGTTCCTGAGCGACCTGCGCGCGGGCTTCACGACGTTCTTCGAGCGGCCGGTCGTCCTCGAGGGCATCCTGATCGGCCTGTTCTCCCAGGGCACCGGCATCTTCGGGGGCCTCGTCCTGCTCGACAAGCGCGAGAACTCGTACTCGGTGCCGGTCAACCGCTGCGCGAGCGTGCTCGCCGGGATCGGCGCGAGCTACGTCATCATGATCTGGCTCGACGGCGCCGGACCGTCGACCCACGAGCTCATGGGCGCGTTCCTGATCGTGCAGGCGATCCTGTTCCTCACCCTCCCGCTCCTCCTCGAGAAGCGCCGGCTGGCGCGCGAGGCGCAGCAGGAGTAGCGACGCTGGTCGCGGCCGAGACAGCGCGGGACCCGCGATGATACGAATCGCGGATGCACCAGCTGTCCATCCTCGTCGTCGTCGTCGCCCTCGCTCTCTCCACCGGTTGTGACAAGAAGTCCGGCGGTGCTTCGGGGGGTGGCAGCGGCGGGAAGAGCGCGCTCCTCACCAAGCTCGACGCGCTGGCGGTCGAGGCCTGCGCCTGCAAGGACATGGCGTGCGCCGACGCGGTGACCGCGAAGGTGACCACGCTCGGTCAGGACAACCAGGACTTCGACAAGTCCGAGCTGCCGGCGCTCCAGGCGACGCAGGCGAAGATGGACGAGTGCATGGCGAAGCTGAACCCGGTGATCGTCGCCTACCTCGCGATCGCGGATGACGCGTGCAAGTGCACCGACAAGGCGTGCGCCGAGAAGGTCGCGGGCCGGTTCGCCACCTGGACCGCCGACTTCAAGAAGGCGGGCACGAAGCTCCGCGGCAACGACGCGAACGTCGCGATGAAGGCGGGCAAGACCGCCGGCGAGTGTCTGACGAAGCACGGCGTGGCCATCCCGCAGTGATCGGAGAGGGGTCCCCGTGCTGACCGGAGCCATCATCGGACTCGTCGTCGCGGTCGTCATGATCGCGGTCAACAAGAGCAAGGCCGCCGCCGGCACGGGCCTGCCCGGCAAGGTCGAAGCCGCGATGCGCGGCGCCGGCCCGCTGACGCTCGCGCAGGTCGCGGCGAAGGTCGGGATGGACACCTTCCTCGGCCGCGGCAAGGTCGCGCAGGCGCTCGGCGCACTTCAGAGCATCGGCAAGATCAAGGTGAACCCTGCGCCCGAAGGGACGCCGCAGCTGAAGAAGGTCGACGTCATCACGTACGAGCTCGCGACCCCGTAACGCCGGGATCAGCGGAAGGCCTGCTCGGCGTCGCGGAACGCATGCACCAGGCGGGCACCCGCCAGAAGCTGCGGCTCGGTGACGGGCGCCGAGGTCCAGCGGAACGCGGCGACCCCATCCCGGCACACCAGCTCGCCAGCGCCGAGCGCTGCGAGGAGGGACCTCGTGACGCTCGATGGCAGCTGCGCCAACACGGCGTCGTCGTCCCCGCCGAGGTGCGCGGAGACCGCCGCACGTTGCGTCGAGACATCGCACGCGACCTCGGTCGTCACGCGGATGTCGAGCAGGCCCAGCCGTCGCAGCTGGTCGTCGAACGACTCGGGTTTCGGCGGAGGGGGCGGAGCGCTTTCGTGAGCCAGGCCGGCGCGGGTCCCGGCGACGACCTGCTGGATCTTCCTGATTCCGAGCGCGTCGAGGACGTTGTTCGGATCGAGCATCTCGATCGGAGTCTGATCGAGCTCGTCGATCGCCGCGTCCTCGAGCACGTAACCAGTGAGGTCCTTGCCGATGATCTCGATGATCCGGTCCTTGAACGCCTCGCGCTGCGTGTGGAGCTCCGCGAACTCGAGCTGCCGCGCGGCGGTCTTGATCGCCTCCGAGAACCTCGCCGTGAAGAGCTCCTCGAGCGTCTCCGGATCCGTCGCACGAGCGCACCCGACGGCTCGTGCGACGCGCAGGATGTCATCGGCAGTCGGGTTCACGCGCACCTGGAATCGGACCACGATGTCGACGCGGATGTTGTCCGAGCAGATCACGCCGTCCTTGCCGCGGCGATCGATCCTGATCGTGTTGACGGACAGATCGATGCGCTCGGCGCGATGAACGATCGGGAGGACGAGCGCACCATTGAACGTCACCGTGGGCTCGGCGCGCATCCGGTTGACGATCAACGCGTGCCCTGGAGCGACCGAGTGCCAGGAACGCAGGACGAAGACCACGACGCCGGCGGTCAGGAGAGCGCCCGAGCCGAGCAGGAGGAGGAGCATGGTCTGGGTCATGAGGGCCTCGAACGCGGTTGGACCGAGGCTATCAGGTCCCAGCGGATCGCCCCTGCAAGCCTCTCGGTCAGCGACCACCGATGGCGGCGACCGCGATCAGGCTCGCTGGCGAGCTCAGAACGCGTCGTAGCGGCGGACGATGTCGAGCGTCGGCGTCACGCCGCCGTCGAGCGTGAACCAGCCGGCCACCCAGTAATCACCGCCCACGACGGAGCAGTGGTTCTGGTAGTCGCACGAGTTGCCGGAGCACGAGAGGTTGGCGCCGTTCTCGGTCAGGTAGACGCCCTCGGTGTTCGCGGGATCCATGCCCTCGTCGAACAGGTTGAGCGCGGCGAAGCACGTGTTGCAGCACGGGTTCGCGGTCGAGCACGCGATCTTCGTGCACGCCGCCACGCGGCGCTGGATCTCGCCGCGAACCGCCACGAAGTGACCGTCGTACGCGGCCGGGTTCGCGAGCAGCTCCGCGACGGTCGCGTAGACGCCGCAGTGGCCCGGGATGTCCGCGATGATGCCGTGCGGAGCGACGCAGTCGAACTGCGGCTCGCACCGCCAGAACAGCTCGACGGGCACGTGGCCGCCGCACGACTCGCCCTCGGCCGCGATCCGCTCGCAGTTCGCGGTGCACGTCGCCGTGATCTGGAACGTCGCGTTCCACACGTTGTCGGGGCCGTAGACCAGCATGTACGTGCCGTCCTTCGGCGCGGTGACGCTGAACGTGACGGTCTGCTTGGTGCCGGACTTCTTCGTCGCGGTGGTCACCATCGCCGCGCCGAACCGCGGCTCCCCGTCCGCCGTGAACGACGACGCGGGCCCGTAGAACTGAACGGTGCTCTTGTGGCTGCCCGATACGACGAGCTTCAGCGACTGGCCCTTGCGCAGCACGAGGGTGCGCCCGAGGTAGTAGTCGGGGTAGCGGATCGAGTCGTTCGTGGTCTGCCCGAGCGCGAGCGTGCCGACGATCGTCGTGTAGTAGTTCGAGATCGTGCTCTCGGAGCTGGTGCTGCCATCCTCGGGACCGACCTTGGTGTCGGCCGACGCGCAGGCGGCCAGAGCGAGTGCGAACAGTAGGCTAGTGCTTCTCATCATCAGGGCGCGCGCGCGGTGCAAACAACGGTCCGCAGCTCAACTACGTGACGGCACATTGCAGGGGGCGCGCGCGGCGCGCCAGGTTCGCGCGCGAGGCTCGTTCAGCGGCTACTCGAGTGGCCAGGCGCTACTCGAACGCGAGCTCGTGCGTGGCGGCGAACGCCGTCGGATCGCTCGTCGTCACCGCCACGCACGACGGCGTGCTGCCGCCGCGCCGGCCACAGAACATCGCGATGGTGCGCGGTGGGATCGGCGGTTCGTCCCGGATTGGTGCGCCCTCGACCTCGTCCCGCGCGATCTCGACCTCGGTGATGATCGCGACGTCCGGCGGATGCACCCCGTCGAGGTCGCGCACGGCGAGCTCCTTCACGGTGGGCAGGTAGAGCGTGTGCCCCTGGCTCAGGCAGAACGCCGGCGCGGTGTGCACGTAGAGGCGGCCGGCGATCTCGAACAGCACCGCACACCGGTGGTCGCCGACCCAGGCGTCGACGATCTCGACGCGGCCGAACCCATTCGCGCTCGTGATCCGCGGGCCCCGCGCCACGTCGGGCGTCCGACGCAGACAGTCTGGTCCGCCGCTGTAGATGGTCCGGCAGATGGTGGCCTCGTCCGGGAACGGGCCCTGGACGAGGGCGGCATGGAGCACGGGCCGATCGGCTCTCGCGGGAGCCCGGGACGGCGTACCGGCCGGCGCAGCGCACGCGAATCCCAGCAATGCCAGCAAGGTGGCCGCACCGAGGTCGAGCTTCATGACGCTGGAGGAACGCGCGGAGCGGGCGCACCAATCCCGGATCAAGCCTCGGGCGATCTGGTAGGGTGCGCGCCTCATGGCCAAACGGTTCACCAAGAAGCGCAAGAACGTCACGTCCGACCTCGATCCGGCCACGGCCGCCCAGCAGAAGCTGAACGCGCGCCTCCGCCAGCGCGCCGAGCGGGCGCTCCGCAAGCGGCGCCGCGACAAGTCCCACCAGTAATCAGCGCTCGAGCTTCATCTTGTGCTTCGCGGCGAGGGCGTCGACCTCGGCGAGCGTCCCGCCCGTGTACTCCGTGACGCGTCCCGAGTCGTAGAGCTTCACGGACCAGGTCCGCCCGTTGTCGGTGGACCGCGCCTCGATGCTCTTCTTGTCGCCGAGATACTTCCGGATCATCGAGTCTCCGATCGCTGTGCAAGGCGCCGAAGCCTCGTCGGGTTGAACGGACGCCCAAGGTAGCACGGTCGCTACTTCGCGCCCGACAGCTTCTTCTGCACGCGCTCGACGGAGGCCTTGACCGCCGCGCCCGCCGGCCTGGCCTCACCGCCCCCTGCCGTGCTGCCGGCGGTCACCGCCGCCGAGCCGCGCCGCGTGTCGTCACATCCAGGCCGTCACGATCAGCGATCGGGGCCGCGTCGATCTGTCATCGCCGTGCATCGCAATGGTGTCCTTTCCACACCTTGCAACGCGCCAGGCGATGGCCTCTCGCGTGCACCGCCACCCGGGGAGGATTGCGTTGCGCGGCGCCGTGCTTAGTGTATATTTGACACCAAAGGAGCGACCATGTTCGGCATCGAGTACCTCAAGGCACCTCCCACCACCTACGTGCTCCACTTCAAGGCCGGCAGGGTGAAGCGCGAAGGCCCCGGTCTCGCGTTCTGGTACTTCCGCCCGTCCTCGACGGTGGTGACGGTCCCGGTCGCGAGCTCCGATGTCCCGTTCGTGTTCCACGAGATCACGAAGGACTTCCAGGAGCTGACGGTTCAGGGCCAGCTGACCTACCGCGTGTTCGACCCGAAGCGGCTCGCGAGCCTGCTCGACTTCTCGATCGATGCGGCGGGCAAGTACCGCTCCGAAGATCCGATGAAGCTCGAGGAACGCCTCGTCCACGCGTCGCAGGTGCTCGCGGCCGGCGTGATCGGGCGGTTGACGCTGCGCGAGGCGCTCGGATCGGCGGAGCAGCTCGTGGCCGAGATGACGCGCGGGCTGCGCGAGACCGAGGCGGTGGCGATGCTCGGCGTCGAGCCCCTGGCGCTCTCGATCCTCTCGATCCGCCCGACTCCCGAGACCTCCCGGGCCCTCGAGGCGGAGGCGCGCGAGCGACTGCAGCGCGAGGCCGACGAGTCGATCTACGCGCGCCGCAACGCGGCGGTCGAACAGGAGCGGATCATCAAGGAGAGCGAGCTCAACACCGAGCTCGCGGTCGAGGCGAAGAAGCGCGAGATCCGCGAGCGCAAGATGGAGGCCGACATCGCGGTCGAGGAGCAGCGCGCGGCGCTGATCGCGAAGCAGGTGGAGAACGCGAAGCAGGACGCCGACTCGCGCGCCTACGCGCTGCAGGCGCAGCTCGCGCCGCTCGAGAAGGCGGACTGGAAGACGTTGATGGCGGTCGCGCCGAGCGGCGGCGACCCGCGGATGATGATCGCGCTCGCGTTCCGCGAGCTCGCGGAGAATGCCGCGAAGATCGGCGAGCTCAACATGAGCCCCGACCTCCTCGGCAAGCTGCTCCAGAAGTGACCAAGGAGGCGACGGACATGACGGCGTTCGAGAAGATCGTGCTCGTCACGCGCAAGACGCGGCTCGCACAGCTCGTCGAGCGGTTCAACACGCGCGCCCAGGCGAAGTTCTACATCGAGCACGCGGGTGGAGACTTCACGGACTACGTCCGCGAAGACGACGCCTACACGCGCTCGCTCGCCGCGCTGCACCGCAGCCTCGACCTCGGTCTCCGCGTCCAGCAGGTCGATCGCGCGTTCGTGCCGACGTTCCTGTTCGCGAAGACCGATCTGATCGTCGCGGTCGGCCAGGACGGCCTGGTCGCCAACGTCGCGAAGTACGCCGGCGCGCAGCCGATCGTGCCGATCAACCCAGAGCCCTCGCGGTTCGATGGCGTGCTCCTGCCCTTCCAGACACCGCAGGCGGCCGAGGCGGTCGGACGCGCGCTGGAGGGCACCGCGCGGATCCGCGAGATCACGCTCGCCGAGGCGCGCCTCGCGGATGGCCAGCGCCTCCTCGCCTTCAACGATCTGTTCGTCGGCGCGCGCACGCACGTCTCCGCGCGCTACACGCTCTCGGCGGGCGGCCCGCCGGAACCGCAGTCGTCGAGCGGCGTGCTGATCTCCACCGGCGCCGGCTCGACCGGCTGGCTGTCCTCGGTGTTCAACATGGCAGCCGCCGTCTCCGCGTTCACCGGAGGCGCGCGCGGCGAGCCGCTGCACCTCGGCTGGGAGGATCCGCGGCTGGTCTACGTGGTCCGCGAGCCGTTCGCGAGCCGCGCGTCGCAGATCTCGCAGGTCGCGGGCGTCATCGCGCCCCAGACCGAGCTCGTGATCGAATCGAAGATGCCCTCGGGCGGCGTGATCTTCTCCGACGGCGTCGAGAGCGACGCGCTCGCGTTCGATGCCGGCGCGATCGCCCGGATCGGCGCGGCGCGGCAGCGCACGCGACTGGTCGTCGCGTGACTACATGGTCGCGACGCCGGTGAGCGCGATCTCGATCGTCCCGCCCGGGGCGCTGGAGACGAGCAGCCTCGACGACTTCATGCCCGGAGAGCTCGGCTTGAACACGACCGCCACCGTGCACGTCCCCATCGCCTCGAGAGCATCGCACCCGTCGGAGACGTCGAACTCGGCGGCCTCGGGTCCCACGGCATTCGCCGTGATCCCACCACTCCGCCCCCGCCCGACATTCGTGATGGCGATCGAGAACACCGACGAGCGGCTCGAGACGGCGACGGTGCCGAGGTCGAGCGAGAACCGGTCCGCCGCGAGCACCGCTTCCGGGCCGCAATGAACGATCGGGGCCACCGCCCTACCGCAGTCGGGAAGCACTTCCGCGTCGGGCGAGCCGCCGAGCCCGTCACATGCCGCGAGAACCACCAACCAGGACCAGGACCAAGACCGAGATGCGCGCATGGCGCGGAACGTAGCGCTCGATCGCGAACGCTCCACGACGACCCGAGTGGTGTTGGAGGAAGTTAGGTGCGCCGCTCAACTGAAGCGCGTGCGGATCGAGATGCCGTCGTCGCCATCTCCGGCGCGGCGGCAGTGCTACGCTGCCTCGCGGTGGACATCTCCGACGCCAGCGCTGTTCGCGCCGTGCACGAAGCGAACCGATGAACGTGCCGCGTACCTGGCGGCGGGTCTTCCTGGGGCTGTTCGTCCTCGCGTTCGTCGTCGGCGCCGTCTATCTGTGGCGTACGGGCGCCGTGACCCCGACCACCGTGGCGGCCTGGCTCGAGTCGCTCGGGCCGGCCGCTCCGGCGCTGTTCATCGCGGCCTTCGTCGCAGGTTCGTTCATCGGGTTGCCGGGGATGGCCTTCGTGATCGGCGGCCGTCTGGCGTTCGGGCCCTACGTCGGATTCGCGGTGGGGTTCGGCGGCGGCATGCTCGCGGTCACCGTGCCCTTCGTCGTCGCTCGCCGCTTCCGGCACGCGGAGTCGACCGGATGGCGGCCGAAGCAGCGCCATCTCCGCCGCATGTTCGAGATGATCGAGACTCATCCGTTCCGCGCGGTGGTCGTGTTGCGGCTGGTCCTGTGGTTCAACCCGCCGCTCAGCTACGCCCTCGCGTTCACGACGCTGCCGATCCGGACCTACATCGCGGCGTGCGCGGTCGCTCTCGCACCCGTGGTGACCGTCGCGATGATCGCGACGGGCTGGTTCAGCTGACACGCCCCCTCGGGGGCGCGCCTCCGGACAGTCTCGCGGCGAGCGGCCCTGGTCATCCGCGTGGCTGGCAGGCGCCGCAGCGGTAGGATGGCCGCGTCGTGGTCGAAGGCGTCATCACCAAGGCGGATCCGGGCGCAGCCGGGTGGGCGATCCGCGACGCCGTCACGCAGCTCCGCCATCGCGGCACGGACGTGACCTTCCCACTCGTCGGGCCACCTCGCCTGCTCGCGGGCACGGCGACGGCGTGCGCGATTCGCATCGACGAGGGACTCGGCGCCTCGCGCGAGCATGCCGCGTTCGAGCGCCGCGGAGACGAGTGGCTGGTCACTCTCGACAGGGCAGTGAAGATGCTCGAGGCGGCAGCGAGGAGAAACGCGGGACTCTATGTCACGTTCTGATCTCGCGTGGAGATACCCGTTCCGTCCTCACCCGTAGGGGCTCGGGCGCGCCTCGGGTAGCCGAAACAACCTACGCGCATTCTGCGTCGTCGCGGTCGCGATCTCGAGCTCGTCGCGTCCGATCGCGCGGGCGAGGGCCTTCAGGACCTCGGGCAGGAACGCGGGCTCGTTGCGCCGGCCGTGCGCGAGCCCGCGCGGCAGCGTCCGCGGCAGCAGGAATGGACCATCGGTCTCGATCATCAGCCGGTCGAGCGGGATCGATCGCACCGCCGCGACCAGACCCGCACCGCGCCGCTCGTCACAGATCCATCCGGTGATCCCGATGTGAAGATCGAGCGCGAGGTAACGCTCGACGGTGGCGGTCGTGCCGGTGAAGCAGTGCACGATCCCACCGGCGAGCCTCGGCCGATGCTCTTCGAGGAGCGCGACGAATCGATCCGCGGCATCGCGCTCGTGCAGGAACACGGGCAGCTGGAGCTCTGCCGCCAACTCGAGCTGCGCCTCGAACCACCTCTCCTGGAGGTCGCGCGGCGAGAAGTCGCGATTGAAGTCGAGGCCGCACTCGCCGATCGCGACGACATGGGGATCCGCCGCGAGAGCGCGCAGCGTGTCGATCGTGGTCGCGTCGCACTCGGCGGCGTGGTGCGGGTGGACGCCCGCGGTCGCGAACGAGGTCGCCGGCCGCTGCCGCGCGAGCTGGGCCGCGCGCTGGCTGTCGTGGACGCTCGTCCCGGTGATGATCAGCGTCTTCACCCCCGCCTGGGCCCCGCGCTCGATCACCTCCTCGCGATCGCGGTCGAAGGACCGGTGGGTCAGGTTGATGCCGATGTCGACGAGCTCCATGGCGATCACTCCTTCGAGAACGTTCTCGACGTCAGCGCGCTCACAACGGCACGATCGGGCGGAATTTCCCACTCTGCGCACTCTGCTCGGGCGGCTCCGTCGCACCAACGACCTCGACGTCACGGAGGCCCTGCTCGACCAGATACGCACGAACCTTCGCGACTGCGAAGGCTCGTGTGCTCTCGACATCGGCACCGGGCTCCGCTTCGACTCTTACTCGCAGCGATGCTGGGGTCGTTTGAACGATCTGGGCCCGCCGCGCAGCCGACACGGTCGCGAGAGTGATCGCGAGCGCGGACGGCGGGATGCCCACCCTCCTTCCGTCGGTCGCCACGAGGTAAAGGACGTCGCCCGACCTGCCAGCCACGCGGAGAGACGGCAACGGGCTACCGCACGGGCAGGGATCTGTCGGCACGACGACAGAGTCGCCGAGATCGTAGCGGAGGATCGGCTGAACACGATTGGCGAGGTTCGTGAGCAACACCGTGTGTGACAGCTCGCCGGGCGGCGTGGGGTGAAGAACGGCGTCGACGGGCTCGAGGATCATCCAGTCACTGTTGACGTGCAGGCGCCCGTGCGGGCAATCGATCGCCATCAGAAGCGCCTCCGACGCCGAATAGATGTCGTAGATGGCGCAGCCGAACACGTCCGCAGCGCGCGCGCGTGTGATCGGCGACATCGACTCGCCGCCGAGCTCGATGAACGCGAGCCGAAGCCTCAGCCGCCCCGCCGCCTGCTCCTCGGCGAGGAGCGCGAGCATGCTCGGGTAGACGATGAGCACGGCCGGATCCAGGTCATCGAGCGCGGCCACGATCTCCGCGAGCGGCCGCTGCACGGAGAGCACGGTGTACGCACGCGAACGCACGCCGTCGCGACGGCGCTCCCACTCCGTCCACCCTTCGCCTGCGAAGTGCCCGCCCGTCCCGACGACCGCCACCAGACGGCCGCCCTTGCGCGCGAGTGCCCATGCGCCGGCGACGGACCACCACGCGCCGAACAGGCGCATGCTCAGCGCGCGATAAACCGCGACCGCGTGCGGGTCGTGCACGAACCGGCCCGGCTCGCCGGTGGTGCCTGACGTGCTGCAGACGAAGTACTCGTCGCAGAGCTTCGAGCCGATGCGCGTCGGGTCGGCGATGAACGCCTCGACACCCGCACGGGTCACCCGCGGATCCGTCAGCCAGTCATCAAACGCCGCCATCAGCTGCTGCTTGGTGACGGGCGGAAGGTCGCGCAGCGAGGCGTCAGGCGCGCAGTCGCGCCAGTGCCGCTGGTAGAAGCGCGACGCCGAGCGCGCGTGCGTCACGAGACTCGCGCTGCGGAGCTGCTGCCGCCGGACGAGCCCAGCCACGCCCTCGCGTCGGGCGCGGAACAGATCCCACACGATGCTCGCAAGGCTCGGCGTTCCTGCCACGTCCGATCCTCGCATCTTTCCACCGGCGCCCACATGCCGGAGAGTCGCAGTTCGAGCGACGGTGGCGCCGGGCCGCTCTGGATGCCGCCCCGTCCCTCGGCTCAGTGCCCGGGGAGTCGCAACAACCGCCGCGAGCTCTTCGTCGTCGCGGTGGCGATCTCGAGCTCGTCGCGCCCGGTCGCACGGGCGAGCGCCTTCTCGTCGCGGTCGCGGTCGAAGGACCGGTGGGTGAGGTTGATCCCGATGTCGACAAGCTCCATGTGATCAGCGCTGGCGCGCCTGGGCGCGCGGCTTCGCCTTCTTCACGTGCGTGTCGAGCCAGCGAACCTGCTCCCACAACACGTGGAGCGCGCTCTCCTTCGCGCGATAGCCGTGCGACTCGGCGGGCAGCTGCACGTAGCGAACGCGACCACCGAGGCCCTGCATCGCGCCGAACAGCCGCTCGGTCTGGATCGGATACGTACCGGGGTTGTTGTCGGCGGCGCCGTGGATCAGCAGCAGTGGCTCGTCGATCTTGTCGGCGTAGCGGAACGGCGACATCCTGTCGTAGGTCGCGGCCGCCTCCCAGTACGTTCGCTCCTCGGACTGGAAGCCGAAGGGCGTCAGCGTGCGGTTGTACGCGCCCGATCGCGCGATGCCGGTCCGGAACAGATCCGTGTGTGCGAGCAGGTTTGCCGTGGTGAACGCGCCGTACGAGTGGCCCGCGACGGCGAACCGATCGCGATCGCCGACGCCCAGACCGACGACGTGATCGATCATCGAGCTCGCATCCGCGGTCAGCTGCTCGACGTAGGTGTCGTTCGGCTCGGTCTTGCCCTCGCCGATGATCGCGAAGGACGGGTCGTCGACGACGGCGTAGCCCTGCGTGAGCGCGAACAGTGGCCCGCCCCAGAACGGATACACGAAGCGGTACGGCGAGTCGTTGACCTGTGACGCGGCGGCGGCGCTCTTGAACTCCTGCGGGTACACCCAGACGAGCACCGGCAGCGGGCGATCACGCTTGGGCTGGAACCCGGGCGGCAGGTACAGCATGCCCGAGAGCTCGAGGCCGTCCTTGCGCTTCCACTTGATCAGCTGCTTTCCGACCTTCGCCAGCTCCGGCACCGGATGCGCGAACTTCGTGAGCTGGCGCTCCTTCTTCGCCGCGAACGAGTGCGCGTAGAGCTGCGGTGGCTCGGTCGGCGATTCGCGCGACAGCACCACCTCGTTGCCGTCGCGATCGAGCACCTCGCGCACGCTCGCGTACTTCGTGCCCTCGGAGCGCCAGATCCGCTCGGACTTGCCGGTGGCCAGATCGAGGCGATCGAGGAACGGGCGATCGCCCTCGGCGGATGCGCCGTCGCCGTCGAGCAGCAGGTGGCCTTTGCTCGTCACGTTGAGCACCCACTGCCCGTTCGGCTCGCGGCGCATCACCGGCGAGCCCGGATCGCTGTAGCGGTCCTCGCTCGAGCGATCCCACAGCACACGCGCGGCCTGCTTCTGGTCGTCGGGCGCGACGATCCACGTGCGCGTCTTGCGATCCTTCCACCAGGCCTCGGTGACGAGCGCGAGCGCGCCGGTGCCCCACTGCACGCCGCGGTAGCGCAGCGCGAGCGACGCGATCCGCACCGGCCGGTTGTACGGCGCCGCGGCGCAATCCAGGGTGTCGCGAATCGCGGCGGGCTTCTTCACGTCGCCGCCATCCTGGGCCTCGACCCAGCATGCCGTCGCCGGCGCATCGGCACGCCAGCTGACCCCGCGGCGGCCGGTGCGCACGGCGTCGAAGTCGACGGGGACGTCCTCGGCGAGGCGGAGGTCCCCGATCGTCGCGACCGGCTTGCCGTCGGCGGTCCACACGTCCGTGCGCAGCGGAAAGTTGCCGAGCGTGACGCGATACGAGAACGGGCGATGCACCTGGACGACGAGCAGCGCCTTGCCGTCCGGCGACGGCTGCGCGCCGAGGAACAGCGCGGGCTTGCCGATCGGCGTCTCCGTGCCATCGAGCCCGAGCCGCACGAGCTGGGACGTCAGGTAGTGCTCGAACAACTTCTCGTCGCTCGGATTCTGCAGCAGATCGGGGTTCGTTCGTGTCGGCTTCTTCGTGCCCTCGTTCTCCTGGACGATCGGCCCCGTCGGGACGTTGCTCGTGACGACCGGCGGCTTCGCGCCCCGAGGCACCGTGCGGCACACGAGCGACTTCGAGTCGGGTGCCCACTGACACGGCGCGCCGACGCCACCCGACAGCGCGACCTGCGCCTGCCGCTTCGCGGTGGCTGCCTTGACGTCGACGATCCACGGCTCGATCGCGGTGTCGGTGGTGATCGTGAACGCGAGCAGCGCTCCGTCGGGCGCCCAGGCGACGTCGCCGATCCGCGCGCCGTCGGGGATGCCGCTGATCGGGCGCGGGACCGCGTTGGCGGCCCTGGTGTCGACGAGCTCGAGCTTCTGCGCGAACCCGCGGCGCGATTGCGCGTAGTTCTTCGGATTGATCCTCAGCCCGGCGAGCCGGAGCTCGGGCTCGGCGACCTCCGCGATCGACGGGAAGTTGCGCGCGGTGATCAGCAGCAGCGTCGATCGATCCGGTCCGAGCGAGGTGCTCGGAATCGGTGGCGCATCCACCAGGTTCGCGACCGCCTTGACCGGTCGTTCGTACTTGTCCTCGGCAATCGCCGTCGAAGAAACGAGCAGCAGCGCCACCACGACTCGCGTTGTCATGGCGGCCGCTATAGCATCATCGACCACATGAAGGGTCTCTACGTGTGGTTCGTCGCCGCGCTCGGGTCGGCTGGATGCGGCTCCAAGGAACAACCTCCCGCGAAGCACGAACCGGTCGAACGCGTGGCAGTCACCGACCCGATTGGCTACTGCGAACGTGCCCGCAGGATCGTGCAAGCGCGACGGAAGTGCTTCCCCGAGGACAGCTCGCTGAAGATGGCGATCGAAGAGCTTGGCGACTACGTGTCGTCCGCACCGACCGAGCCCGAGGCGCGCCGCGACGTCGCGAAGAAGTGCGCGCGCATGCTCGACGGCATGATGCGCGCGCAGCAGCCGGCCGAGTGTCCGCTCGACGTGCTCGAGAGCGAACGCCAGGAGCTCGCCGCCTTCCTCTCGCCGGCGCCAGCGACCGGTTCGGGCGCACCCGAGCCATAGGCACGGCCTCCCGGCCTACACTGAGTGATCCGTGGAGTCTGCCTCGCCCCACCCCTTCGGCCGGTTCTGGGTGCACGAAGCTCTCGGCAGCGATGCGCTGTCGTCGCTGCACCGTGCCGAGCTGCCGATGGGCCAGGGGCCGCCGATGCCGATCGCTCTGCGGCGATTGCTGCCCCACCTCGCCGCCGACGAGCACGCGGTCCGCGCGCTCGCACAGCAGGCGCAGCTCGCGAGCTTCCTGCGCCATCCGGGCGTGACGCAGGTCTACGAGATCGGAAACGTCGACGGTGCGATGTTCATCGCCGAGGAGCTGGTACTCGGACGAAGCCTCGCAGAGCTCCCGCGCCAACCGATGCCACCGGCGATCGCGCTCGCCGTGATCGCGCAGCTCTGCGACACCCTCGCGTACGTGCACACGGCCGTCGATCCGGCCGGTACACCACTCGGTCTGTTCCACGGCGAGCTCGCCCCGGAGCACGTCGTGGTGCTCGCGACCGGGCAGGTGAAGCTCGTGGGCTTCGGCCGGATGATGCAGCCTCCGCTCGGCTATGCCGCGCCTGAGCTCGTCGCCTGGGGCGTGCGCGATTGGCGCTCCGATCTGTTCGCGGTTGGCGTGCTCGCGTACGAGTTGCTCGCGGGTCGACCGCTGTTCACGGGCGCGAACGACCAGCAGACGCTCGAGCGGCTCAACGGCCTCGTGATCCCGCCGCCGTCGTCGATCGATCCACGGATCCCGGCCGAGATCGACAGCGTGATCATGACCGCGCTCTCGCGAGATCCTGCCTATCGCTGGCAGCACACGCTCCAGATGCGGGATGGGTTCCAGGCCGTCGCGCATCAGTATGGGCTAGTGATGCCGCCGGAGCAGATCGGAGCGTGGCTCGCCGAGAGCGCAGCACCGGCTCCGCCGGCGGCGAGTCGCAGCCCAGCTCCGGTTCCGGTTCCGGTTCCCGCGTTGGGATTGGAAGACGACGACGATCAAGCCACCCAGTTCCAGGAGGTGAACCCGCAGATCCTCGAGCTCGCCGAGAAGGAGATCGCGAAGCTCGCGGAGGCGCGTACTTCCGCGTCCGCGATTCGCGCGCCGCTGCCCCCACCCGAGCCGGCCATGCCACCAGACCCGGCCATGCCACCCGAGCCGGCTCCGCCGCCCGCGCAGGCGATGTTCATGGGGCCGGAGCCGACGCAGATCGGTGCACAACCGATCTTGTTCGGTGACATCCCGATGACCGCGCAGCTCGCTGGCGCGCCGAAGCCGGCGATGAAGAAGCTCGTGTTGCCGGAGCCCAGCGGAGTTTCGTTGCCCGACGAGGCCGAGCCCTCGACGCGTGGCCTCGGGTTCTACATGCTGGTCGCACTACTGGCACTCGGGATCGTCATCGCGATCGTCGTGCTCGTCACACGCTGATCGTCGCCGACAGGCTGCGGCGTGCGCCCATGAGGTGCTGATAGAGTGCGCGCCCATGCGTTGCTTCGGAACACGACATCTCGTTGCGGCGCTCATCCTCGTGGCGTGCAGCTGTGGGTCGCAACCACGCGCGGCCGCTACTCGCCCTCTCCGTACCGGGGACTGCGCGCCCGACGGTGGTGCGGGTGCTGCGCAGGTGATCCGCGACATGTACGCCGCCCTCACGGCGGATGACGCCAGCGCCCCGGGCCGCCTGTTCACACCAGACTTCTACGCATTCGACGGTGGCAAGCGATTCACCGGCCCCGAGTTGTTCGCGCTGATCAAGGACGCTCACGCCGCAGGAAGGTCCTTCGTCTGGAACGTCGTCGCGCCCGATGTTCACCTCGCGTGTGATGTGGCATGGGTCACCTGGGAGAACCGTGGCTCGATCGCCGAGGCGACGAACGTGAAGGCTATGACCTGGCTCGAATCGGCCGTGCTGCGGTGGGACGGTGGAGGATGGCGAGCCACGTTCTTCCATTCGACCCGTGTGCCGCCGCCGAAGAGTCCGCCGCCCGCGGAGTGACAGCCGAACCGAGAGTGGCTACTCGTAGACGATCGTGATCTCGTCGCGCGCATCGCCGCGCGCGACGACCACGCGGTGAGTTCCCGGGGTCGGGATCCAGTGCTCGGCGGGGGCGCCGTCGATCGTCCACGCGAGATCGGAGGCCGCCGGCATCGCGGCGAGCGGTGGCCGCTGTGCGCTCGCCGGACGGAACGGCTCGAGCACGAAGCGCGCACCTTCGACCGGCTCGGTGATGGTCAGGCGAGCGGCTGGATCGGGCGCGGTACAGCTCGGCGGCGCCGGGCGGCCGTAGAAGTCGGCCCAGCCGCGCAGCGAGCTCGGATAGACCACCGAGGGCACGCCGCACACCAGCTGGTGCCAGTCGCACGTCTCGTCGGGGACGTGGCCGGCGACGAACAGCTCGCGCTTGCGGTGCTCGCAGTGCGGGCCCGGTCGCTTGCCGGAGAGCGGACAGATCTCCGCGGCCACCACGGTGTCGGGCCGCGGCGGTGTCGTCGGATCCCCGAAGCGCGCCGCGATCGCGGTGTAGGTCGCGCGAAGGAGCGGGGTCGCGCCCTCCGTGGACATCACCTGGAAGGTGGGCGCGCCGTTGAAGTTCCCGGCCCACACACCGACGGTGTACTCGCGCGTCACGCCGATCGCCCACAGGTCGGTGAATGCCTTGGTCGTGCCGGTCTTGAGCGCGACCGGGAACGGCAGGTTCATCGGTACGCGATCGCCGAACATCGGCTTGCGCGCGTCGGGATCGCGGAGGATGTCGAACAGGAGGTACGCGATCTCCTCGGAGAACACGCGCGGGCGGACCGTGACGGGCTCGGTCCAGCGCTGACCGTGGGCGTCGGTGGCGACCTCGATCGCGCGCGGTGCGATCGGGATCCCGCCGCGGCCGAACAGCGAGAACGCGCCGACCAGATCGATCAGGCGGACCTCGGCGTGCCCGATCGCGAGGCCCCAGTCGTACAGCGCGTCGGGCCGGTCGAGGGTGACGAGCCCGGCCGCGCGCAGCTTGCGCAGCACCGTCGGGATGCCCACGCGCTGCAGCGTGTGCACCGCGGACAGGTTGTACGAGCCCGCGAGCGCCTCGCGGTAGCGCGCGAAGCCGTGGCTGCGCACGTCCTTGCTGTAGAACTGGCGCGAGTCCTCGGGCAGCACGACGTCCTCGGCGACCGTGGCGGGCGTATCGCCGCGCTCGAACGCCGAGGCGTAGACGAACGGCTTGAGTGTCGAGCCCGGCCGCAGCCGCGCGGTGACGCCGTCGAACGCGCCGTGGCCCCCCCGGTCGGTGTAGTCCTTGGAGCCGACCATCGCGAGGATCGCCCCGTCGGAGTTGCGCATCACGAGCACCGCGGCCTGTCCGACGTTGCGGTGCGCGAGCCGGGCGAGGTGATTGGTCAGCGCGGCCTCGACCTGGCGCTGCAGCGCCCAGTCCAGCGTGGAGCGCACCATCGCGCCGCGCGACCAGGCCGCGGGCAGGCGCTCCTTCACGAGCTCCACGAAGTGCGGTGCGCGGAAGCTGCCCGGGGTCCTTGCCAGCGCCAGCGGGAGCCGCTCGGCCAGCTCGCGCTGTTCGCCCGTGAGGTACCCGTGCTTCTCCATCAGCGCGAGGATGTGGCGGCGGCGATCGGCAACGCGCTCGGGGTGCGTGAACGGATCGTAGTAGGTCGGGCCGCGAGGCAACACCGCGAGCGTCACCGCCTCGCCAATCGAGAGCTCCGCGGCGGACTTGTCGAAGTACACCCGCGCGGCTTGCTCGGCGCCCCACGCACCGTTCCCGTAGTAGACGCGGTTGAAGTACTCCTCGAGGATCTCGCGCTTGGACAGCGCCCGTTCGAGCCGCCCGGCGAGCACCATCTGGCGCAGCTTGCCCGTCCAGGTGCGGCGCGTGCCCGCGACGAGACGAACCACCTGCATCGTGATCGTCGAGCCTCCGAAGTCGGCGCTGCGGCGAGTCACGTCGAGCCAGGCCGCGCGGCCGATCGCAAGCCAGTCGACGCCCGCGTGGTCGTGGAACCCGTTGTCCTCGGAGGCGAGCGTGGCATCGACGAGGTGTTGGGAGACCTTGTCGAGGGAGATCCAGCGCTCGCGCAGCCCCGCGCTCGTCGCCTCCTGCCGCAGCAAGACGCCGTTGTCGTCGACCACCGAGAGTGAGGTGGCGGCCGACCGGTCGAGCAGCTCGAGCGGGAAGTCCGCCGCTCGCACGACGATCCACCAGGTGACGCACGCCACCGCGACGAGGCCGCCCAGCGCGAGCGCGATCCGCCGCGGCCAGCGGAGCCACCGGCTCGTGGCGATCGCCCACACGCGGCGACCGAGGCGATGAACCGCGCCCCGCACTACTTCGCCTTGATCTCGATCCGTTCGTACGCGGTGTGGCCCGACACCTCCGGCTGGTACATCAGCGTCGCCACCGCCGGTGGCTTCGCGAACGAGCCCACGGCGGTCGCGCGCATCGTGAACTCGTGAACGTAGCCACCGTAGGACGCCCACTCCGAAGCGAAGTCCACCCGATCGTCGCGCATCTCGCGATACGTGCCCCACTCCTCGGTCTGCTTGACCACCGGGCCCACGGTCGCGAAGCGCGCGTTGATCGCCTCGAAGCCGGCGGGCAGCGGCGCCGAGATCATCAGGTGATTCGCCTCGCCCTTGGTCGCGACGGAGAGCCGGACCACGACCACATCACCGACGGTGAAGCTGGTCTTTGGCTTGCCGGCCTCGTCGAGATACTCCTGCTGGATCGAGATCCCGTTCGAGGTCGCCGCGAGCGAGGCCACCGTGGGCCGATAGCGGAGCGCGACGTGGTAGTGGACCTCGCCGGTGGGCCGGATCCGCAGCTGCCCCGCCGCGCCCATGGGGGCCGAGGCCACGCGGATCCGCTGCTTGCCGGACAGCGCCCCCGAGAGCAGCGGCTTGCCATCGAGCTCCACGATCACCGACGGCGCGGGGCCCGTCAGCGTCTTCGCGTACTGCGCCAGCGCGAGCAGCGAGTACACGTTCTCCTGCGTGTCGAGGTACCGGTCGGCGCGCCGGTTCTTCATCACCAGCTCGACGAGCGACTTGATCGCCGGGCGCTTCGGATCGATCTCGACGAGCGCCATCAGCACGGCCGAGCTCGTTCGCAGCGAGCTCGACATGTACCAGTCGAGGTTGTCCCCCGATTCGACGATCGGCTTGCCGGCCGCCGCCGCAGCGGCCGCGAGCTCGGCGAGCTCGCCGACCAGCTTGGTCACGGCCGGATCCTTGGCCCCGACGCTGGCCGCGAGGGCGCGCGCCACGTAGGCCTTGCCGTAGATCGTGAGCTTCGGGTTCGCCGCGAGGGTCGCGATGGCCTGCGGATCCTTGTCGCCGAGCACGGCGCGGACGTAGAGCGCGAACGCCTGCGCACCGAGGTTGCCCGCCTCGCTGTAGTACGGGCGCGAGGCATCGGGGTTCTTGCCGTCGTTGCGCAGGTACGCGAGCCCGTCGTCGATCCGGCTCTGGTCGACGCGATAGCCGGCCTGCTTCGCGAGGTGCAGGCCCCACAGCGCGTACGCCGTGTAGTAGGCCTCCGGCCGGCCGCCCGGCCACAGCGAGAATCCGCCGTACGGGGTCTGGTGGCGCCCGATCTTCGCGATCGCCGTGGTGACGAAGCCGTCGAGCTTGGCCCCGGTCAGTCCATCGATCGCGAGGGAGTCCGCGAGGTCGCGCACCGCGAGCATCGGGATCATCTTGGACGTCGTCTGCTCGAGGCACCCGTACGGGTAGTGGATCAGCTCCGCGAGCCCGTCCTCGACCCCGGCGAGCCCGTCCGGATCGACGGAGATCGCGACCTCCCCCGATCCCGCGATCGCATCGGCCGGCAGCTGGATCGAGACGCTCGCCGCCTCCTTGCTCGCGGCGCTCGCGACCACTTGCTCGCGGAGCGGCGTCGGGTGCTGGACCGGGAGCTTGATCTCGAGCCCATCGCTCTCGCCGTTCATCGTGACCGTGAACGCGAGCGTGGCCTCGCCGACCTGCGCGCCCGCGAGCGCGAACAGCACCGGGAGCCGCGCGCCCTTCGCGAGCTGCACGGTCTGCTCGGTGGGCCCCGTCACCGCCAGGTGCGGGTCGGCGCCGAGCTTGACCGTGGCGGTGCCCGCGACGCCCGTCTCGTTGTGGACGATCACGCCGGCCGTGGTGGTGTCGTCGAGCGCGACGAACCGCGGCAGCGCCTGGTGGAGCTGGAGCGGCTTGGACACCGTGAACCGCTGGTCGGCGGCGCCGAACCGATAGCCGCGATCCGCCGCGACCGCCATCACCCGGTACGCGGTGAGGTTGTCGGGCGCCGTGAACTTGACGGTCGCGACGCCCGCGGCATTCGTCACCGCGCCGGGAGACCACACCGCCGTCGCGGCGAACCGCGAGCGCAGCGTGCCCGCCGCGTCACCTCCGGTCGCGGGGCGCTCCACGTTGGGTGGCGGGACGTCGCGGATGTACGCGAGCTGCGTCGCGGTGGTCACGGCGATCCCCCAGGGCGCGTAGAACGTGGGGATCGGGTTCGGCGTCTCGTAGCCGATCAACGACAGCACGCCCTCGTCGGCCGCGGTGATCGCGACCTCCGCCGACACCGGTTTGCCGCTGGCGTCGGTGACCTTGACCGTCGCGGTCACGGCGGCCCCGGGCCGGTAGTCCTTCTTGTCGGTCTCGACCGAGACCGTCAGCGTGTTGTCCTGCGGGCGCACCGCGAGATCGATGAGCCCCATCCGCATCCGTGGCTTGCCGCGGGGACCATCGCCCATCCGGCCCTGCACGAGCGCGACGGAGACGTACACGTTCGGCGCGTGCGCGGCCGTGATCGGGATCGCGAGGCTCTTCTGCGTCGGCGTCAGGTCGAACAACCGGCGCTCGATCACGCCATCGCGCTCGATCGTCACGAGGCCGGTGGCCTGCGCGAGGTCGGTCTTGAGCAGCAGCGTCGCCGTGTCGCCCGGCTTGTACTCCTTCTTGTCGGCGACGATGTCGAACGACAGCGTGTCGGAGCTCCGCCACGAGCCCCCGCCATCGCCCCACGCGTAGACCTGCATCGCGGCCGCCGCGGCCTCGTCCTTGTCGGTCTCGCCCTCGACGACGACCCAGTAGTCGCCACCGGTCGTCGGCGTGAACTCGACGTCCGCGGGCCGGCCGCCCGCGAGCTGCACGGACTTCGCGAGCAGCGTCTCGAGCTTGTCCTTGCACTGGTACGAGCCGCGATAACCCCAGTCCTCCCACACGCAGTTCCAGTCGCGCCGCGTGACCGTGACCTTCGCGGTGCCATCGCGCGGCTTGCCGTCGGGGGTCACCGCCATCACCTGGAACTTCTGCGGTTTGCCGACGTCGAGAAAGTAGCCCGGCGATTTGATCCCGAAGTACCGCGTGGAACGGAAGTACGGCACGGTGAACGTCTTGTTGATCACCTCGTTCGAGGGCGCGGTGACGCTCGCGCGGACCAGCAGGTCGGCGTCCGCGCTCACCTCGCTGGGGCCGACGGCGAGGGCGAACGCCGCGTTGCCCTTGTCGTCGATCGTCCCGTGGTCTTCGGTGACGAGCGTCTGCGACTGTTCCGACTCGCCGTAGTATGTGTCGTAGCGGCGCTCGTCCACGAACTGGAACTCCGGGTGCTGCTCGAACGCCACGCGCCGCGGGCGGCTGTGCACGGTGAGCTCCACGCTCCCGGAGCGCAGCGGAGCACCGTAGAGGTAGCTCGCAGCGATCGTGCCCTTGAGCGTGCCGCGCCGGACGACGCTCTTGTCGGCGAGCGTGCCGGTGACCTCGAACGTCGCCGGGCGGTACTCCTCCACGGTGAACGTGCGGGTGAACGTGCCGTGCTCGAGCCGAGCGCGGACCGTGTAGTCGCCGAGCCGCGCGTCGCCCGGGAGATCGAGATCGAACCAGAACCCACCGAACGCGGAGAGCTTCGCCGCGGTCTCGATCACCGTCTTGCCGGTCGGCCCCTCGACCTCGACCTTCACCTTCTTGCCCTCGCCCGGCGGAGCGAGCGGCTCGCCCAGCCTGGTCACGCGCGCGAGCCCCTTGACGTGCACCGTATCGCCCGGCCGGTACAGGCCGCGATCGGTGTGCATGAACCCGCGGAGCCGCGCCGGGCCGTCGTCGCTATCGACGGAGACGTTGAAGTTCCACGGCGAGAGCCCGCCGCTGCGCGTCGGGTTGACCATGGTCCAGTCGGCGCCCTGGCTGACGTAGATGCGGAGCTCGCCGCGCTCCTCCTCGAACTCCTCGGTCCGCGCTCCGGGGACGTTGCGCTCGAGCTTGTCGGTACCGGGGAGGACCGCGATGCCGTCGGCGTCGGTGGTGCCCGTCCAGGTCTGAACGCCCTTGGGATCGCGCACGCTCACGGTGGCGCCCGGCAGCGGCTTGCCGGTCGACAACCTGGTCACCCACACCAGCCCGCGCGCCGGCGACAGCTTGCTGACCACGCCGATGTCGGTGAAGTTGACGAGCACCTTCTCGCGCCCCCCATCCTTGAACGGCTCGCGCTCGATCTCGGTCGAGGCGATCTCGACGTAGTACATCCCCGGTCCCGGCGCGCCGCCGACGAGCTCGGCCGCGCCGAGCGAGTGCTGCCCCCACGTGTTCTTGGTGCCAGCGATCGGCAGCTTCCTGGTCCTGGCCGTCAGCTTGGTCTTCGCGAAGTCGACGGCCGCGGAATTCCACCAGTCGATCAGCGGAGCGAGCTCGTGGAAGTTCGTGGGCGTGACCTCCACCGTCGTGAGCTCGAGCGACGTCACGTTCCGCGTCCACACCGGGATCACGGGGCGCTTCAGCTCGGCGACGAAGTACCCCGACTCCATCGAGATCGTGGGTTTGGCATCCGTGGTGCGGAACGACACCTCCTGCGGCGTGCCGAGTGCCTGGCCGAACGCATCCTTCTGCGAAGGATCGATCGTCAGCGTGTACGCGGTCCGCGGCTCGAGCGGCACCGCACAGGCCAGCCCCGCCGGATCATCGCCGAGGCCGTAGCAGCGCTCGGGGAACCCGCGCACAGGCGGTGTTAGCTTCATCTGGTACGGCTTCGCGAGCGGGTTCGAGAACGCGATCGAGAGCTGCAGCTTCTCATCGGGGATGATGTCGTTCGCTTTCGGTTCGAAGCCGACGAACTCGAGCGGTCCGTAGGTGTGGAACGTCTCCTCGACCACCGCCGCGGTGCCCAGGTTCCCGACGGTGCCACGCAGGCCGTCGCGACACGCGACCTTCCAGTCGGTGTCGGCCGCGAGGTCGCGGGACGGAACGAACGCGAAGGTCCTGGCCGGCCCCGCGCTGCTATCGGGCGCGAGCTTGATGTCCACGCGCTGGGTCTTGGACACGTACGCGCAGTGCGCCGAGATCTGCGCGAACGCCGCTTCCTGGTCGAGCGAGATCTTGACCAGCTGGTCCTTCGTCGCGCGCGTCGTCGAGCCGATCACCGCCAGCGTGGCCGTGACCGGCGGCGTGAAGAACGAGAACGTCAGATCCGCGGCGAGCTCGTGGCGGCCGAGTGCCTTCGTGCCCTCGCGGACCGTGGCCGTGTACTTCGTCGAGACCGGCAGGCTCGACGACGGCTCGAACACCAGCGTCCGATCGTCCGCCCACGTCGCTCGGCCGGAGAGCGCCGGCTCGAAGGTCACCGGCGGTGTGACCTCCGGCTGCCCGACCTTCTCCCTCGCGATCATCGGGTGCGAGAAGTTGAGGATCACGCGGACCTTGCCCGTGACCTCGCCGGTCGGCGTGCCGGTCACGGCGAGATCCGCCGTCTCCCCCTTCGAACCACCGCCACGGCAGCCCACCGCGAAGCTGCCCACCGCGACCACGACCAGGAACCGGTTGCGCATCGACATCGCCGTCACCTCGTGGGGTGACGCTAGCACGCGCTCGCTCGTCGGCTTCGCGCTCGTTCAAAAGTGCTCCGATCACCGCACGCACGGATTGCGTCCCGCCGTCACGCGCCCCGCGACGACTCGATCGCGACCTCAGGGTCGCGGGTCGACGACACGGCCGATGAACAGGATCGCGCCCGTCGGGATGTCGCGGATGAAGAACACGAACGGCTTGTCGACGACGAGCGTCGCCGGCTGAGGAAGGCTCGTCGTCCCGACGATCACGGCGGTGGCGGCGGCCGCCTCCGTGCCCTTCTCGTCGATCGCGACGAAGCCCTTGTGGAGCACATCGGTGATCGCGAGCCGGCGCGTGCCGTCGATGCCCGAGAAGTCGGCGATGTCGAACATGAACGCATCGACCATGCCGAGGTTCATCAGGGTCTTCTTGAGCCCGAGCGGCGCCTCGAACTTGAACTTCGGCAGCGTCAGATCGAGCGCGTGCGTCGAGATCGAATCCGTGATCTCGCCGAGCTTCTGCGCGGTGAGGCTCGCTTCGAATGCGGCGAGATCGTCCGGCACGACGACGACCATCGAGAGCTTGTTGCCATCATAGGGTAGCTCGGCTGCCTTGTAGCCGGATCCCTCGCCGTAGCCGCGCTCGTGGTTCTGGTGCAGTGTCGGCACGGCGACGGTCTGGCCGCCCGCGATCGTGAACGGACGATCGGCGGTCTCGCTGGCCTCGAACGGCTCGTCCCATGCGGCCGAGAAGTAGATCGCGTTCGTCAGCACGAGCCGCGTGAGGTCGGTGATCGAGCCCGCAGGCAGGAGATCCTTGATCTTGTCGTTGGTCTTTGCCTCGACCCACTCGTTGATGAGGAGGCGCTGGGCCTCGGGATCCGCGGCGAAGTCGAGCACGCGCAGGCCGGCGCCGTAGCTGACCGCCAGCGTGTCGAGGAACGGGCTCGAGAACTCCCAGTCCTTCTGGCCGAAGATCGCGTTCGCGGTCGTGAGCCGGAACGGAATGGTGTCGCCGCTCGCACTCGCGGCGCGGGAGGCGAGCTCGAGATCGAGCTTGTTGAACGCCGGATGCAGCTGCTCCGGTGGGAGCGTGAAGTGGAGCGCGTCGGCCATCTGCGCCGCGGTCATGCCGTTCGCTCCGGCGAACGTCATCGCGAGCGCCGTCGAGATGCTGTGCGGCGACATGAAGAGGTTGCCCTGCTCCGTGCGGACCTGCTTGTACAGATCGACAGCGAAGGCCGTGTTGCCAGCGACCACAGCAGCGAGGTCGCTGGGGCTGACGTTCGGCGCCGAGTTCCGTGGCAGATCGGATTTGACCTCGGGAATCTCGGGGATGTTGCTGCCCCCATCCGTGCAGGCAGCGAGCACGAGGCATGGCAAGAGGCTCTTCATTCGAGCCTGTTGTTCAAGCCGTGTGCCAGGCGCGCTTCTTCGAGATGGCGAGGATTTGCGCGGGCACTCGCCTCAGTTTTCCGAGAGTGCCTCGTCGTCGCGCGCAAGACCCGCTCGGCGCGCGAGCTGCACCACGACCCTCCTCGCACGGTGGCGACCTCGTGCTCGGTCTCGCCTACCAGATGTGAGCGTCGGATCGGAGCGTGCGTGCTCGCCGGCTGCGGTCGCGTCGTGTTCGATGCCGACGGTCTGGCTGGCGACGTCGCGGTCGTCCCGTCGATCTATCGCACCGCGTTCGATCCGTTCGCGCCGCTCGATGCGATCTGCGCCGCGGGGTGCGCGGCTTGCCGATCTGCTCGAGATCGAGGACCGGAGCGGTCAGCGTCCCGCTGCTCGCTCGTAGTCTCACATCGGATTCGCCGAGTCCCCGGCGTGCGCGGCGCGCAAGCGCTGCATCCTCGGCGACCGGCATTGCAGAAGTGCGAGGTGGTTGCGCGAATCGCGAGCCCGGCGAGACGCGCAGCGGGGCACGTGGCTTGCTGCCTCTTGGAGCATGCGCGCCGTGCTCCGCGCTCTCCCTGTTCTCCTGCTGGTCGCCGGCAGCCCCGGCTGGTCGTGCGGAGGCGACGGCGATGATGCCGATGGTGATGGTGATGGCGGCGACTTCCCGGGAGTGTGGCAGTACCACGAGGGGGCGTTCAGCTTCGTCAACTGCTACACGACGTCGACCACGGTGCCGCTCGCGCGCAGCGGGTTCCAGCTCGTCGAACAGGGTGGTGCACTGATCCGGATCAACCCCGACGGCTGCCGGTTCACGATCACGCCCACCACCGCGCGCCACGCCAGCGGCGTGACCGGTGAGCAGTGCATGGTCCAGAGCACCAACCCGTACGGGCAGCCGATCACCACGCGCTACACGGTCAAGACCCTGCTGCTCGAGCTCCGGCCCGACGACGCGTCCGAGATGATCGAGGTGTTCGGCGTCGACAGCGAGCAGACCTCGACGCTCGGCACCGTGAACTGCGAGATCACCGGCAATAATGCGCTCTACCGGACGCCGTGAGCGCACCTGGAGCACCCCTGGATGGGACGCCGGGCATCTCGACGTCGAGGCGGAGCTCGGTCAGCTGCGCTCCGGCCGCGATCGCGCACCGCCGACCGTCTGCACGCGCACCGCCGCCGACGAACCCGCACGCTACGGAGTGCGGATGTCGCGCGTTGGTTCGCGACACCAACCGCGCATGTGCGACGCGGAGTAAACGTCAGCGCTTCGGGTACCCGACCGTCTGCGACAGCAGCACCTGCTGATCGTGGGTGAGCCCGAGGGCGTCGGCGATCGCGGTGCGATCGATCCACGCGCGCAACACGGTCGCGAGCCCGGCGCTCGCGGCATACAGGTACACGTTCTGCGCGATCGCGCCGGCCGCCACGCACGCGTAGCGCTCGCGCTGGCCGGCGGGCACGGGCGTCATCCGCGCGTGGTCGGCTACGAACACGAGGTCCAGCGGTGCCTCGTCGACGAAGTCCTGGTAGCCGGTGACGCGGCGGACGTCGGAGCCCGTGACGAGCTGGAGTGCGTGCGCGGTTGCGTCGTAGAGATACGCGCCCGTCGGCAGCGCGACGAACAGGTCGATCTCCTGGCAGTCGATCGCCGATGGTGCGGTGCGGTGGCCACCGGGCCGATTCACGCCCCACGCCGCCCATAGCAACGCGGACAGCACCTCGATCGGCAGCGCGTCGGGCGCGAACTCGCGCGCCGAGCGGCGCTGCGCGAACGCCTCCATGAGCGGCAGCCCGCCGTGGCGGTCGACCGCCGGCAGCGCGATCGAGGTCGCCGCAGTTCCCTTCGCCGGCCGGGGTCGCAGCTTGCCCATCATTCCGAGCGCGAGCTTCGTCAAGGTGCTCATCGTGATCTCCTGGGATCACCATGCCACGTCATCAGGTCAGCAGATCGTGATCACGGATTTTCCCCGTGAGTGCCCCGCCGCCAGCTGCAGGGCGCGATCAGCATGATCGCGTCCGCTCCGATTGCGCGCCGGCGTGCAAGACGTTGGTTGCCGTCCTAGTGCGTCGCCTCGCCAGAATGATGCGTCATCATCAGACGCGTCAGTTGCGGTAGAGCCTTCGGCCGATCTTCGTCCGGGATCAGATCGACCACGAAGCCGTCGGGACCCACGTGTGCCGCTGGTAGAAGCGCGACGCCGATGCGCGTCGTCACGAGACTCGCGCTGCGGAGCTGCTGCCGCCGGACGAGCCCAGCCACGCCCTCGCGTCGGGCGCGGAACAGGTCCCACACGATGCGCGCGACACCCGGGCCTCCCGCCACGTCCGATCGTCGCACCTTTCGGCGAGCGCCGGAGCGAGAAGTGCGCGCGCGTTTGGCGCTAAGCTGTTCTTCGCGGCGAGGTGGCGAGGCGCGGGAGACATCCAATGTCGATCAAGGTCATCATCGAGTTTCGATCGAAGCCAGGGAGGCGCGGCGACCTGCACGGCGCCCTGGATGCGCTGGTCCAGGATCAGGGGAGCGGCCTGGATGGGTACCTGGGCAGTACCCGCTACGCCGTCGTGGATGCCCCCGACCTCCTCGTCGAGATCGCAGAGTGGACGACGATCGAAGCTCGCGCGAAGCATCTCGAAGAGGCGAAGGCCACCGGGGCGTTCGCGACGGTCTTCGAGCTGCTCACCGGGCCTCCGAGGGTAACGGTCCTGCGCGACCTTCCGAGCACCGCCGCGAAGTGATGCCCGTCTGAAATGCGATCGCCGAGACGGTTGCCGGCTGGAGCGGCACGACGTGTGGCTTCGCCGCGGCGCACAGGTCAGGGCGCAGGGACGAGCTCGTAGGTCATCAAGCGATCGGTGTACGCGACGAGGCGCGTGTCGCCGTCGAACGCGAGCGCGTTCACCCGTGCGTTCGCCCATCCGTCCGCGACCAGCGTGCCCGCGACCACGTCGTAGATCCGGATCTTCGTGTCGTCGGCGAGCGCGTAGTGTCGACCGTCCTTCGACAGCGCGGCGATCTCGCCGCTCCCGACGAAACCGACATGGCGCGGCGGCAGCGCCTTGCAACGAAGACCGGCCTACATCAGCGGTGGACCGTGACCTCGTGAGCTACTCCAAACTGCGGTCATGAGAACGACTCGCACCGCGGCGACCCCGACCGTGCGGATCAGTCGTTGATCGGTGGCGCGGTATCGGCACCACTCAGTGCGGCGCTGGCCGCACGCAACATCGCGATCAGGTGTTCCTTCACGGCGCGCACGACCGGATTGTTGCGTACGTCGGGATGACCCACATGTCCATGGTGGTGATCACCTCGCTGACGCGCTCGAGTCCCGGATCGGTGTCGCTGCCCAGGCACGGCAGTACGGCGATGCCGAGCCCGGCGAGGGACGCAGCCTTGGCGACCGAGAACGGGTACACCGAGAGTGTGAGGCTCGCCGGCTCGTCGAGCTGCGCGTTCCATGCGTCACCCGGAGCCCACGTGCCGGTGCTGATCAGGCGATGTCCGGCGAGCGAACACACCGGCCGGGCGGGACGACCGTTGCGCGCGAGGTACGCGGGGCTCGCGAACGCCGCCAGGCCCATTTGCCCGACCTTCACGGCAAGCGCGGACGGCTCGGCCGGGCTCTTGCCGCTCGGATGTTGGCGGATCGCGATGTCGGCTTCGCGCTTGGTCACGTTGACGCGCGAGATATCGGCGGTGACGTCGAACCTGACCCCGGGGAAGTGCTCCTGGAGGTCTGCAAAGCGAGGGATCAGGAAATGCTCGGCGACGACCGGACTGACAGCGATCCGGATCGGTCCGCTCGGTGTCTCGGAGGTGGCGTTCGCGGCATCCTTGAGCTCGGCGAACAACAGGTCGATGCGCTCGGCGAGGGGAGCGATCGCGTTGGCGGCGTCGGTCGGCAGCAAGCCCTCCGGTGTGCGCTCGAACAACCGGATGCCGAGCGCCTCTTCGAGAGAGGCTAGCCGCCGGCTCACGGTCGAGTGCTCGAGCTTGAGCATGCGCGCGGCGCCCTTGATCGAACCCGCGTGCCGCACCGCGAGGAGGATCTTGAGATCATCCGAGGTCATAGCGTGCCCGGCCGGGGAGTGCAGCGCTTGCACTCCCCCATTGCAATCCTGCCGGCTGCCCACGACGAGCGAATCCCATCACTGTGGGTCCACTCATGGAGGAACCAATGAACTCGCTCGTGCTCACCGCTCCCATCCTACCCGGCAAGCTCGCCTTCTGGCGCCGCATGGTCGACGCCCTCAACGGGGAACGCATCGAGACGTACCGGGAGACCATCCGGCAGACCGGTCTGTCCCGCCTCCGCGTGTGGCACCAGCATGCACCCGATGGCTCGGACCTGGCCGTCGTCCTCTACGAGGGCGCGACGCCCGAGCGGTTCTTGCACCACATCGCGACCTCGGACGCCGAGTTCGCCGTGTGGTTCCGCCAGGGCCTCACCGAGGCGCATGGTCTCGACCTGTCCCAGCCGCCGCCGCCGGCACCGGTACTCGTGATCGATCAGAAGGCGACCTCGCCAGTCTACTCGTCATCGCGCGTGCGCGTGCAGGACCCGATCGCATGGCGTCGCGTGATGGACGAGCTCCGCCCGCTGCGGCTCTCGCATGGGGCGCTCTCGGAACAGATCCTGCGCGCGAAGGACGATGACCACGAGTACACCGTCCTCATCGGGTGGACGAGCGAAGACCACGCGCGACGCTACTACGCGCATGCCGAGCTGCGCGCGGCGATCGAGCGCGCCGGCGGAGTCGACGGTCGCGGGCTGACCTTCCTCATCTGAGAGTTGTCCCAGAAGTCGGCATGGGAGCCGAATCGAAGGGACGCGCCGACGACAAGGACGATCCGCGCATGCCGCCCCTCGAGGCCCGCGTTGATAAGCACGCCTCTGCTGTCAGCGTGGTAGGGATCGTGACGACGTCGTCGACATGCTCGTCAGTGCGTGCCGGTCGTGGCTCGACGCGCGCGGCGGCTCTGCGATCGAGTTCGTGCCCGACCGCGAGGCCGACGAGATCACGATCTGAATGACTACTTGAGACAGGCCTGCGCCGCCTCTGACGTCGTCGCGGCCATCACGCACTTGACCTGCTTGTCGGTAGCGGCCTTGACGAAGGTGTCGGTGCACTTGTCCACCACGGCCTTCCACTCCGGCGTCTTTCGCTGCTCGGCGAGCCCCTCGACGCCCTGCGCCTTGACCTCCGGAGCGGCGGGATCGAGCTGATTCTTGCGGACCGAGGAGTCGAAGCCCTTCCAGAAGCCGAGCTCGGTCTGGTGCTCGCAGGCGGCCTGCGCGGACTCGCGCGACACGTGGCTCTTGCCGCAGGCAGCCGTGACAAGGATCGAGAGCACGATGAGTGTGCGCATTGGCCCTTCGTACCACGACCGGACGTCTACTTTCGACGAGCCTTCGCAGCGTCGATCGTCGTCGGATCTTCGACATGCATCAGGAGCGAGCGTCAGCCGCCTTCGACGATTTCGAGGCGTGGACCAGCCGCAACCCCAGCCGCTCGATGAGCGCGTAGACCTGATTCCGAGACCACGAACCCGCGATGGAAGTCGTCGGTCGCTTCCCGCAGCGTCCTCGAATCGCGCTGCTCGTTACTCGCGGCGAGGACTCGATCGGCCACGTAGTCGTGCACGAGCTCAGAGACTCGTCTCTGACGTTCGGACGCCCATTCGCTTCGAGGCCGTTCTCGTAGGCGCCTCTCGATCTGTCCCACCATGCTGTCGCCGCGCGGTGTGTACGCGACGACGCTCAGCAATGTGCGGTCGCCGGGCTATAGTGTTCGGATGCGGTGGGGAGTGACCATCGTCGTCGTCGCGGTCATCTCGTGCAGAGGCGGCGCAGACGCGCCGACGCCGACGCCGACGCCGACGCCGACGCCGACGCCGACGCCGACGCCCGTACCGCCCACGGTCGACCCGCTCAAGCTATCGCCGGGAGCGCCGCCGCTCCTGGCGCCGCCGCCCGGCGAGTTGCCAGCACCGGCCAAAGGCTACTTCCGACTCCCGTACTACGATCTCGACGTCAAGCTCCGCGACGCGGCTCGTGCCGAGCTGCACGGGGACAACGCGGTCACGTTCGATCGCGGCTGCACGCTGGTCGTCGACGCGGTCCTCCTCGACGGACCGCCGCGCGTCGGCACGCTGGGGCTCCGCTGCAACGCTGCAGGCCGCGATCAGCATGATCGCGTCCGCTCCGATTGCGCGCCGGCGTGCAAGACGTTGGTTGCCGTCCCGGGGAGCACTGCGGTCGAACCGTACCCGCCCGGCCCTCCGGTGCTCGAGCTCAGCTTCAGACCCAGCAACGGAGATCGCATCGAGCGGGGCGCGTACGTTTGGAGCGACGGCACCGTCCAGTTCTTCGGCCCGACCTGCACGCGCTGGCGCGGTCGCCGCGGAACGCTCGCGCCCGAGCGCGTCAACGAGATCGTGGCTGCGCTCGAGCGCACGGGCGCGCTCGGTTCTTCCTCGGCGAGATCGTGCGACGAGGGAACCCACGCGAGGCTCGTGGTGCGCGCCCACGGCGAAGTGCAGCCGCCCCACTCATCTGCCTGTACGCGCGACGGTTCGCCGATACCCGGCGAGATCACGAGCGTCGCTGCGGCCCTCGGGCCGAACCCGTGCGACATCGCCCCGCCGCCACGGACGCCCCTTCCCGAGGCGCCACCCGCCGCGCTGGTACCAGAGTCCGCTCCGGCGGCGCCGTTTCCGAAGGAGGCGCCGGCGATCGCCTTCCACTACGTCGGCGGTGGCATGTCAGGCCCCAGCGACCACAGCGTCGACGTGTGGCTCGATGGGACCGTGCGGTTTGGCGGTTACAACTGCAAGGCGCCGCGCCGCGCGACGCTGCCGCGAGAACGCGTCGGTGCACTGCTCGCTGCGCTCGATCAGCGCGCGATGCTCGATACCGGCATCAGGATGGACGACGTGACCACGTGCTGCGATTGCGAGAAGAGCTCGCTCGAGCTCCGGCTCGGCGTGAAGCACGCGCGCATGATCCAGCGGGGTTGCTACAACGCCGCCACGCACGGCTTCACCGAAGCGAATGCGCTGGTGACAGAGGTGGTCGGAGCCAACCCGTGCGTCGCCTCGCCGAAGTGATGCGTCATCATCAGACGCATCAGTTGCGGTAGAGCCTTCGGCCGATCTTCGTCCGGGATCAGCTCGACCACCTCGACTGCCTGTCCTGCTCGATCGCTGCGACAGATGCGGACAGCAAACGCTCACGCCGAAGTGATCGACCGCATTCGTGTTCGAGGCCTTGACTCCCACCGCGTAGAGCTTCCCCGCGGTCGGGGTCATCGCGAGCAGGGCGAGGGCCCGGCCGAACTCGCGGACGACGAGATCAGGTGCTTCAGGACGATTCGCTGTCCACCACTCGTCAATCTCGAGAAGCTGCCTACGGGCCTCCGCGGTGACCTGGACGCGAAAGCTCACGGACGATGGCGCGCTTGTAGCTCGGCAAGAACGTCGACAGCATCATGAAGTCGCCCGGCGTCGATGTCCTTCAACGAGCGGTCGAGGGCAGCATGAAGGCGCCCGCGTTCAGCATCGTCGAGATCATCTTGGTCATCGACCGTCGAAAGCAGCAGCTGCGCCACTTCGAGGCGCTCTTTGTCGTCGAGCTTCATCAGCTGTTCGAGCAGAGCTTGGTTGACGGCCATTGGCTAGAGCCCAGGCGATGACGATGCCCTCGTCCATCGTCCTTCTGCGCAGGGCGTGATCCTACTGATCTCGTACATCGATGAAAGCCCGGAGGATTGCCGCAAGGGCGAGGTTGGCCCGCTGCGCCACAGCGAACACGTCATCGAGGGTCGAGCCGTGCGCCACGAGCTGATTCTGCATGACCTGGCGGGCTACCGCGTCCGCGTAGAAGAACCGCGTGCCATCCATGCCGACGCCCAAGGAGACCTGAGCAGCACGATCGACGAGACCATGCTCTACGTCCACGTGGCCGAGGCGCACCGAGGTGACCTTCCGGAGCTCGTCCTGGAGGCCGCACGCAAAATCGAGGATCTGGACCGCCGGATCATCGCGATGCTCGGCACTCGCTGCCACGTGACGTCATCTCGTGGAAGCCACGTGGCAGCGAACCAGGGCAGCTCGATCGAGAGGGCTGCATGATTCGCTAGTTGTCTGGCTCCGGAGGAGGGCTTCGAACGAAGGGGATGGAGCACCGCCGGTCGAGGCCGAGCAAGCATCCCACGGGGTTGGCACGCCCGTGCTGCTCGCCGATGCTCGCCCGTGCTCGGCGTTGGACCAAGGCTTGGTCCAGCCCGTGGATCCCATCGCCACGGCCCTCGACGCCGCGCGGGTGACGTGGAGCCGCGACCGCGAACCGCGCGCGCTTCGTTGCATGCTGTTGCGACTGCTCACCGACCTCGACGCGTGAGGACGACGCACTCACCGGCCCGAGCGACGCCAATAACTTGTCGAAGGTGCCGGCGAGCTTCTTCATGTCGCGCAGATCGTGCCACAGCAGGCGCAGTGCCGATCCCTGTTGAATTCGCGGTGGCGGTCGACCCCGAGAGGATTCTCGGGGCGCTTAACCGGAGGACCGCCAATGAAGAAGACTGCCAGGAATACACTCGGTCACCCCGGGCCATGCGAACTCCGGCAGCCCGAAGCCGACGGTGCGCGAAACGCGAAGCTCGCGCACCCGTAGAGCGCCAGGAAGGCCGAGCCAAACCCTAACTGCCAGGCGATCGCACCGCGATGTCGCCGCACCTCCGAACCACGATCGCGGCATAGACCACCTGGAAGACCACGCCGAGCCCGGCACTGGCCCAGGAGATGTCGTGATTGAGCTGGGACAACCAGGTATCGGAGGCTCCGAACGCTGCGCTCAACATGAAGCCACTGACGTTATTCACGGCATGCAGCGCGATCGACGCTTCGAGACCACCAGTGCGAATCGCCAGCCAGCCCATGACAAGTCCGGACCCCAAGATCGCAACGAACCCCTCAGGCCCCAGCCCGTGCACCACGGCAAACATGACGCTCGAGATCGCGACCGCAACCCACGACACCGGAATCCACGCGCCCAGCGCTTGGAGCAACGTGCCACGGAACGCGTACTCCTCGCCGGCCGCCTGCAGAGGAATGAACACGAGAACCGCGAGGCCGAGAGGCGCGAACGTGGTCCATCCCGGCCACGCGATCGGTTGCGGCGCGATCGCCAGGTCCACGGGAATCAACACCGCGTAGACGACAAGAGCCACCACGGTACATCGCACGAGCCAGCGCCAGCGCACTCGCCCGATGACGGACGATAGGCCGACCGGGCCCCGACCCGAGGCGGCCGCCGCGAGCTTGGCGGCCGGAATGAGGGCCGCGAAGATCAACGAGAGTCCAATCAGACTTGCGGCGCCGCCTTGCTCGATCAGATGGGCGATGCCGTCGGGCAGCGCGGCGTTCACGCCCGCGATCAGCAGCACGGCGGCGATCGCGAAGTAGACGAGTTCGATCAGCGGAAGCCACCACCGGTAGGTCGTGGCTCTCGCGAGCCGGTGGTAGGGACGATCGGGCGGCAGGCCAGGCACAGTGTTCGTCGGCCCGGGCGCGGTGTTCATACTGCCTTTGAAGGGACGTCGTGGAGCATCGTCGCGATGGCGCAACTCGTACGTTGCTCTCTTGGTTTCCTTCGACTTCTTCGGTTTCGGAGCCTGAGCATACGCCACTCTCGGGGTGGGAGTGAAGCAGCCGCTCACCGACGCGCGATTCTCCCCCGACTATGTCTTGCGCCCTCAGTCGACGTCCGGCACGTCCTCTTCCGGGTCGATGAGGTCTCTTATGTCGTCGACAACCTCCCCCGCGCCCAACTCGTGCATGATGACCTCGGCGAGCGCTTTGGCGAGTTCGTACAAGAACTCGCCCAGCATATAAGAAACGCCGCCTCCGTCTTCCGGGCGATCGCCACCGGTGGCATCGCGAGCCCCGGTCCGGGCCCACGCAGCTCCGCTCGCGAGGATCGTGGCTGTCAGTGCCTCGCGCTGTTGGGGTGGCAACCCATTGCGGAATCCCACGAGCTTGTTGACCAGCGCATGAACCTTCTCGCTCTTGGCGCTCTGACGACGCTTGACCGTATGGGCCGCCCCCAATCCGGCAACGGCGCCTCCGAGCAGCTTGTTGAAAAGCATACGTTGATCCTTGTCCTCAAGTCCGTCGCGGAACTCTCGCAATTTCTCGCCGAACTTCGCGCAGTCGTTCCTCATCGTGAGTCCTCCCAGAGTTGGCCCGTCGGTTTCGATGGCTGGATAGAGAACGTACACGACGCGAAGACCGCGTTGCCGTGGGGCCGTGTGCTCTCCGTGCCGCCGCTGGTGCTGTGTGGCTAGCGTCGCCTGCGGAGGCGGGGACGCTCGCCAGGCTCGAGCGGCACACCGTTGGTCAGTGTCTGCTTGCCGGGCTCGGCTGGCGCGCCGCTGGTCGGAGCGATGGCCGTCGGTCCCGCAAGCGTCCGCTCGCCAGGCTCCGGCGCGCTGGCGCTCGGAGCGACGGAGCCGCTCGCCCGCCTCCCACGATCGCCCATCTAGCTCTCCACGATACGACGCACGGATCATCGAGAGCCTGCAGCGTTTGGCCGCAGGGCTGTGCCAGGCTCATCTAGGGCACGCAATCCATCATAGTCGTCGCGCGGACTACTTCGCACGAATCGAACCGGTGTACTCCGCGCTCAGTCCCGGCGCCGCGTGGCGCGGGCGCGTAGCAGTTGAGCCGGGTCCTCCACGACCGTCGACTCCGAGCATCACGATCACTCGGCGCGCCTGGACCTCGATCGAGAACGCGAACCAGGCCGTGCGCGTTGGCCCCGCGCCTGTCGAGAACAGGACACCCGGGCGCAACTCACCGATCGCATCGACCGCGTCCGGGCCCACCAGATCGAACACTTTCATCCACCCCGGAACCAACATCTCGCGGATCGCCGTCCCGAGTTCAACGCCCTGCTGCTCTCGCGACCAAATGAAGATGTTGAGCGGAGCTCCCGGCGGTCCGTTGAGGATCAAGAAGACGTCCTGATCCGGGAACGGTCTTGCCACCAGCCCCGCACTAGCGGCGTTGACCTCGATCCGGACTGGCGGAAGCCCTCGTTCGACGGCTGCGGCTGGTGATAGCTCGACACCGCGCAATTCGGCGATCGGCTTGCGCCCGATCGAGGCACGGCCAACACCCCGCCACCAATTCATGGTCGGTCCGTCGGACGCGTCCGCACCGATCGAGTCGTCGCCGAATGCATCGACTCCGAGTGGCCATTGCATGCCGACCGGCAAGTCCGTACCGCGCACGACTTGCACGGGCGTCCTCAGCAGCTGATCGATGCATGCCAGCACCGAATCGACGAGCGTCTCGTCGCTGATATCGTCCAGCCACACTCTCCGTAGCGGAGTGACATCGAACCCGAGATCGTGCAACGCACGGCGCAGCTCCTCATCGAGCACCAGCGCCCACGGTGGTTCGGCGCTCTGCGGAGCTGAGACGCGCTCGAATCGCGCGGCAATCCCAGCGTCCTGAGTCTCGAGACACATGCCGAGCAACGGAACTGCCAGCCTCAGTGTTCCGGGGAGCGGTCGCGAGGCGTCGCGCTCGACGATGGCAAGGTGGCCGAGGCGGTCGCGCACACGTTGCAGAATCACGGTGGCGCGCGTTGAGAGGCGCGATTCGTCCGTTCGCATGGCCTACTCGTATTCGTCGGCGCTGCGCAGGATGTTGTTCAACGTCTCGATCGAGATTTCATGCGTCGATTGATCGACCGCCTCGAAGGAATCCTCCTCGGGATACTCGAACAGCCTCAGCGTCGCCCCGGAATCCGGGAGCGATTGAATGATCGCGCGAAGCTTGGATGCCACGAGCGGATAGTCGTTGCGAAAAAGCGTGTATTCGAGGACCGGCGCGCGCGCAGCGATGCGTGCACGAAGGTCGGCCGTGCTCGCGTCGGGCTCGACCTCCCGTAGTGCCGAAAGCGCACGCGGAAGATCGCGGGCGTCTTCGATCTGAACGGCGATCTTCGACATGGAGCTAACGATCCCTCCGGTGGTTCATCCTCACGCCCCGACCCCGAGGAAGAAGAACTCGAGAAATGCCCTCAGGCTGGGCCAGGTCGGCCGAAGTGTTCCGGCAATGAGCTTCTGCTCCGAGCCCTCCAGGTCCATGTTGAACACGGCGTCAGTCCCGCAGTCGTAGACGAGAACCGCTAGGCCGCACATATCCGAGAGCACGAGATAGCGCTCTGGCGTGCCGAACGTAGAGCGCAGCTCCATGGTCTGGGTCACGACGTTGTCGGCTTGATCGAGAAGATCGAAAAACGTGTAGGCGATGAACTTGCTGCCGAAGGGCCCGCTGTACGTCTCGTAGAAGTCGGTCAGCGGGCAGTGCCGCGCGCAACCCGAGCGACTGAGCGTTGCCGCCACTGCCGCCGGGTTGCTGCGTCCCTTGTATCGTGCCAGCGCTGCCGGTAGCGCCGCGTTGTCATCCTCGTTGCTCATCGGTTCTGTTCTCTCCACACCAACCCTATCGCCGCTCGCTTTCGTTGTTCATGAGGTTCCTCGAGCGCGATCAAAGGCGATAGGGATCGTCGGCCGCCTGTTTCAGCGTCGACATCCCGACGGCGAGCAACACTCCGACGGCGCACAGGCCCCCGAGCCCGAGCATCATCAGCAGCTGCCAAGTCCCACGCATGTCCAGTTTCCCGCCCACCGCGAGCGTCGTCGGGACCAATCCCACGAGCGAGATGACCGATCCCCACCGCACTCCGGTGAGTCGTGGGATGAACACGTGCGCGAGCGCGAACGCACAGAGCGACAGGCACAAGATCAGCACGGCGGTCTGGAGGTCGTCATAGCCGCTGCGCGTCGCGAGAAAAATCATGGCGACGGGGAGCAGGAAGCAGGCCGCGATCTGACCGATGCCCGCCTGATTCACCCGGAGCAGTTGCGTCCACGTGACGCCGAGCAGCACCGAGCCGGTGCCCGCGAGCATGAACCCGACCCGTCCGAGATCCGGGCTACCGCTCGATGACACGAACACGGCGAGCACGAGCAGCATCCCCAGCGCGAACATGCTCGCGCCAAAGGTCCCGAAGACATACGGCCACGTCGGTTTGTTCGAGTAGTCATTCATCCAGCACCTCCACTTTCCCCGGGTTCATTCATCTCGAGCATCCAGTTCTTCGGATCATCAGGAAGGACGAGGCCGAGCTCTCTCACGACGTCCATCCCGCGGACCAAGAGGCCATTCGTGCGGTTCACACCGAGCAGCGTCGGAAAGTATTCCGAGCCGGGTCCGCCCTCGGCGATCAGGAACGCCGCTGCCGCCCGGGCCTGCGCGAGCTCCTTGCCGCGCCCGTTCCCGGCCAGTTCCTCGAAGCGAACACCTAGCTGGCTGCACACCCACTGCGTCGCGAGGGCCGCCGTCCAACCCTGCCCTTTGCGGAGCTCGCGGCGCAGGCTCCGACAGGGGCTGCACCCACACCATCCGAGCCGCACGGCGGCATCCAAGTAACTCTGCTTCGCGCGTGTGAGCTTTGGACTCGGACTCCCGTCGTTGCCCATCAGCGTCGCGCCATTCGGTCCGTCTGTCGCGAGCCAATGCAGCTTGTCCACGTACTGAATCACTCCGCCGCTCGGAGCGCGGGCGATCTCGTCAGCGACGTCGATGCGTGGACCGAGCAAGCGCTGCCCGTGCGACGTCGCGAGCGCCGTCAGTTCCTCGTGGTGACGCGCGAAGGCCAGCCGGGTCCAGTGGTGCGTCACGTACATCGACAGCGAGCAAAGACCCGCGTAGTCGGGGAACATGAAGCCGATGTCCTTCTCGCCGGCCACGAAGCGCTCGTCCTCCTTCACATCGCCGATATAGGACTCGACGAATCGTGGCGCGTACGCGTAGCGCCGGATGAACCCATGCACGACGTCCCAGATCGGGTCGACGAGCTCGTCGAGGTTCGCCTTGCCGCCCGGTTCAAAATCGAGATGAACGCCGATCCCACCCATTGGAGTGCCCCATCTTCCTACTTCACATCTTGCTCGTCGAACGACTCCCGGCTTGTTCGCCTCATCCGCGGCTAGCCTCGAGCGATGGATCCGCGAAGGCGGGATCGAGCCGCACCACCAAACGTCGAGGGGTCGGCTGCACGCTCAACCACAAACCCGTGAGGGCAATCGCGCCACGATCACGGCGAGCCGTTCGCCATCTTGCACTTCGCGCAGACGTCCTCGGGAGGCACCCGTGCGATCTCGAGAACCTTCACCGCCGAAGGTAGCGAAGAAGAAGAGGTCGGAAGGGCCACACTTCCTACGTGTCCGGTTGATCCCGTCGAGTTCGGACAAGAACTTGCATCGTCTCGGGAGAAGGTAACGCCATCGGCGCACGTACGAGAAGCGATCGATGTGACTGCCGATCGGCGACAGAAGCTGGGCTACGCGACGGGGTGCCGCAAAACGCGGCACCTCTGTGCCATGCCGGCCGAACGTCCCATCGCGCGGCGATTCTCAGCTCCGTCGGCGTCGAGTTGCGATACGAAGAACGGACGTAGGCAGATGGTGCAGTCGGGGACAACTGGTGGGCGGTGTCGGCGCGAACGATGGAGGATCGCCCGCCGTGGACCGTGACGAACGAGATCGCGAGGCACCGTCCCCCGGCCGTCGCGGACGCCAAAGCGGCGCCGCCGCCGACGTTGCCTCGGACGCCGAGACGCTCGAGAAGAGCGGGAAGGACACACGCGTCCTAGCCAGTGCATCGCCGCCCAGTACCGCCGGGCAAGCAGGATCGCTGCGCGAGGTGCTGGCCGAGCTCCAGCAGGCGAACGCAAAGCGCGATGCGGACAGGTCGTCCCGTGCAGCTCGCGACCTGCGTTACAAGCTCCAGCGAGCGACTGAGGCTCCCGTCCAAAGTGGTGGCGCGGCTGAGGTAGAGGAGATCGCGCGCGAGGCCGCACCTCTTCTTGCTGCAGCCTTCGAGGCCAGCGCTGCGGCTCTTAACGCGCTCGCTGCGGGCGACACTTCGATCTACAAGCGGGAGACCGCGAGGTGGCAGGGCGCTGCTTCTTCAGCCTCCCCGCCCACAGAGGCGCCGACATCATCGCCGACACGGCCGGCAGCGCGGCCCGCATCGCCTACCGATATCGCGGAGCAAGGAGTCGCGGGGCCGGCGCAGTCATTCCCACACCGCGATCGAATCCAAGCGGCGTTCGGAGCCCACGACATCAGCGGCATTCGTGCGCACGTCGGGGGGAATGCGTCGGCCGCCAGTGACGCGCTAGGAGCGCGCGCGTTCGCGTTCGGCCAAGACGTCGCGTTCGCCGACACGCCGGACCTGCACACCGCCGCGCACGAGGCAGCCCACCATGTTCAGCAGCGTGGCGGCGTCCAGCTGAGCGGCGGGCTCGATACGCCTGGCGACCTCCACGAACAGCACGCGGATCAGGTTGCCGATTCGGTCGTGCGGGGCGAATCGGTGGCGCCGCTTCTCGATCCGATCGGTGCGTCCGCCAGCAGCGCCGATGTTTCGTCTTCGAGCGTCGTACAGCGAAAGCCCGCAGGCGCTTCACCTGCGAGCACGGCGCCAGTGCGCCAGTTGCCGGAAGGTCAGCACTACAAGGTGGCCGGTGACTACGCGTGCCTCCTCGACGTGGCGTGGTACTCCGAAGGAGCTGTAAGACAGGGCGACCGGTTGGTTTCGATCTCCAAGACCACCGAGATGCTCGGGTACCTGCGGAGTGCAGGCATGTTCTCGTGGGCGACGCCGGAGACGCTCGCCGATGCGGCGAAGCTCCTGGGCATCCCAGCTGGGTTGAAGTCTCCCGAGGTCACGATGCGGATCGGGGCGAACGTCTTGGCCGTCATCGGGCTTCCGCCGAACAGCTCGGCGATGGTGTCACGGAGCGGGGATGGTCTCCGCGTCGCCGTCCGTCTGGAGACCGCTGGCAGCGACGCAGGCATGGTCACCGTAAAGGGCTCGACGGTCGACGCCGTCTACCGCGCTCTCGAAGCGTTTACAGGGCTCGCCATCCCGAAGGATGCGCGTGTGGATGCCTTCCCGATGCACGTCGGGAACGGAGCCGTATACCGTGACGTTCAGCACCGCGACCTCGAGAACTTCTTCGGCGCACAGGCATGGAGTGCGTGGAAGAAAGAGCACTCCAGTGGCAAGGCCGATGCGAGTGCTGCGGAGAACGGATCGGACACCCGTTCCGTGGCGGCCGAGCTGACGGACGCCGAGAAGAAGCGGCTGACAACGTGGCTCGCCAACAACCTCGGCAGCCTTACGAACGACGGCTCGTCCGCGGCTCTTTCCCGCGAGATGCTCGCGATGATCGACGATGTCGAGACCGGATCGCTCCAGCGTTACCGTGGCGGGATCCTCGACTACCTCCGCAAGCACAAGGTCGGCAACGGTACCCAGATCACGCCGACGCTCTTGCGCCAGGCGATCGATAACGCGATGGACAAGAGCGTTGCCCCGGCTGACGGGCGCGATGAATCCTCGGCGGAGCCCATCCTGGCGGAAGCCCTCCCGGCGACCCTGACCTACGGCCAAGGTCTCGCGCTCGACGGTGACACCGTTCGGTTTCAGGTTGCCTTCGACTGGGCTGCGCTCCACAAGCGCGCGTCCGGGAAGTTCGATGACACGCAGCAGGGTGACGAGTTCGCGAAGCGCCCATGGAACGCCGAGGTGAGATGGGTTTTCGACCGCATTGGCGGTGGGAACAAGGAGAAGCTCGGTCTCTCCGGCCTTCTTCGCGATGTCGTCGAGACGCGCCACGACAGCAGCGATATTCACGTTGGACACAAGCTCGCGCTCGACCCGGGAGAGCAGGAGGTCAAGTCTCTTTTCTTGTGTGAATGCCTGACGAGAGAGCATCGGGTTCAAGTGGGTCATGCCGCGGCGGCGTGATGGTCGGAGAGCAGGGACACG
>JAEUJX010000456.1 GCA_016794545.1 Myxococcales bacterium | reverse complement strand
CCCGCACCGTCACGCCCGACGACCTGCCGAACCTGCCGTGGACCGCGGCCGTGCTCGACGAGGCGATGCGCCTCCATCCGCCCGCCTATCAGACCGGGCGCGAGGCGACCGAGGAGGTCACGCTCGGCGATCACCGGTTCCCGAAGCGCTCGATCGTGGTCATCAACATCCGCGGCATCCACCGCCGCCCCGCCTACTTCCCGCAGCCGCTCGCGTTCCGCCCCGAGCGCATGCTGCCCGAGGCGAAGAAGGCCCGGCCGCGCCACCACTACCTGCCGTTCGGCGCCGGGCCGCGCGTCTGCATCGGCCAGCACTTCGCGCTGATGGAGGCGCAGCTCTGCCTCGCGACGATGATCCAGGCCGCGCGCGTGCGCCCGATCCCGTCGCACGTCCCGCCCGAGCCGCTCGTCACGCTGCGCCCCAAGGGCGGCCTGCCCGCGATCGTCGAGCTGAAGTGATGCTACGGGAGGAACCGCACGCGCTGCTCGGGCGCGAGCAGCTCGCACGCGTCCGCGCGGCCCCACACCTTGTAGCGAATCGCCGCGATGAACCGGTATCCGATGTCGAGGAGGAAGCCCGGGAACCAGCGAAACGCGTACGCCCAGCGCCACGGCGCGCGCAGGTGGTTCGACAGGTAGAGGAACGCCTTGCTCCGGAGGTGCACGCGCCCGCCCTGGATGTAGACGACGGTGTCGATGCTCTCGGGGATCTCCGGGTGCTTCTCGCGCAGCGCGGCGGTCGTCTCGCCCTGCAGCGGCGCGAACGTCAGCTCGTGGTCCTTCTCGTGGCGCAGGATCCAGCGGACGCTCTTCGCGCACAGCCCGCAGGTTCCGTCGTAGAGGACCAGGTCCACGCCGTCACTATAGCTGCTAGGGTGGAGAAGCGTGCTGGCCGTTCTGTTCCGGGTGGTCCTGCTCGGGATTCACACGTACGTCTGGTGGCGCCTGATCTACCAGGCGAAGCTGCCTCGCCGCTGGTACCTCGGCCTCACGGCGCTGATCGTGTTCCTCTTCCTGTCGGGACCGGTCACGACCGCGAGCCGCAACGTGTGGCCGAGCATCTCGGCGACGTTCGGCTGGATCTCGCTGCCGTGGATGGCGCTGTGCGGCCTGACGTTCGTCGCGCTGGTCCTCCTCGACGTCTCGAAGCTCGTCTCGCGCGGCGCGCGCCGCGCCGTCGGCCGCCCTGCCCCGCCGGTGTCGGCGGAGCGGCGGCAGTTCCTGTCCCGCATCACCGGAGGTGCCGCGATGGCCATCGGCTCCGCTAGCGTCGCCCGCGGCATGGTGTCCGCGCGCGGCGAGCACGAGATCGTCGACGTCGAGATCACGCTCGCGAAGCTGCCGAAGGCGCTCGACGGGTTCTCGATCGTCCAGCTCAGCGATCTGCACGTCGGCATGACGATCGATCGCGACTTCGTCCAGCGGGTCGTCGATCGCACCAATGCCCTGTCGCCCGACCTCGTCGCGCTCACCGGCGACCTCGTCGACGGCCGCGTCGACGACCTGCGCGACGAGGCCGCACCGCTCGGTCAGCTGAGGAGCACGCACGGCACGTACGCCGTGACCGGCAACCACGAGTACTACTCGGGCGCGGAGCCGTGGATCGCCGAGCTCACGCGCCTCGGCGTCCGGTACCTGCGCAACGCGCACGTCGAGGTCGCCGGCGGCTTCACGCTCGCCGGCGTCGACGACCACACCGCGCGTCGCTACATCGACCATCACGGCCCCGACTACCAGGCCGCGCTCGCGGGCCGCGATCCGGAGCTGCCAACCGTGCTGCTCGCGCACCAGCCGCGCCAGGTGCGCCGCGCCGCCGCGCACGGCGTCGACGTCCAGCTCTCGGGTCACACGCACGGCGGCCAGATCTGGCCGTGGCACTACCTCGTGCGCATCCAGCAGGGCGGCCTGCTCGCCGGCCGCTACGAGCACGAAGGCACCCAGCTCTACGTCACGCGCGGCTGCGGCTACTGGGGCCCGCCCGTGCGTCTGCTCGCACCGCTCGAGATCACGCGCGTCATCCTGCGCGCGGCGTGACTACCTCGCGCGCGGGGTGGCTCGCTCCGGGAGGTAGGCAAGAGTCACCTCGCCGAGCGGGGCCTTCTTACCGCCCGTGTACCAGTACACGGTTGCCTTCCCGACCATGCGGACCGCCTTGGCGAGCGCGGCGCCGTGCTCGTAGCCGGCATAGAGGTCGATGCCGAAGTCGACGAACAGCTCCGGGTCGTTCGGCGCACCGCCCTTCGTCGGAAACCCGAGACCGAAGTGGCCGGGGTCGTGCTGGACATGCGAGACGCGGCCCTCGGCGAGGTCACTCGCGAGCTCGAGGTACCCATCGGCCGTCACCGTGAACCGCAGCTCGTGCTTGCCCGCGGGCACCGGCGCTCCCCTTGGCACCGTCAACGTGCCGGTCGCGACGAGTTGCTTGTTCGCGATGCCGTCGAGCGCCCGGTCGAGGGACCGCGCGGTGCGTGCGAGCGGGCGCGTCGGGAAGAACCTGCCCGAGAAGCAGCCGGCCTGGTCGCGCCCGAGCTTGTGGGCGACCAGCTCGACCGCGCCCTTGCCGGCGAGCTTCACCGCGATCGCGCCGGTCTCGCTCGCGAACCACACGACGGTCATCGAGGCGTTCACGCGGTGGGTCGCGATCGTGCCGCTGCCCGAGCCGTTGGCCGGATTGATCTTCACCTCGAACGTGGGGGACTTCGGATCATCGAGCAGCTCGACGAGGCCGCGGACGCACAGGTCCGGCGCGGGCTGGCCCTTCGCGAGCAGCGCGAGCGAGGCCGTCTCGACGACGTTCGGCGTGATGAACGCGCCATCCATCGGCTCCTGCGCCGTCATCTGGAAGGCTCCGGCGCGCTCGACGCCGACGGCGCGCGGGCACTGGTAATCGCAGATCACGAGCATCCGTTCGCCGGCCTTCGGAACGGGGAGGAAACCGAGATCCATCGTGAACGCGGTGCCCGGTTTCGCACTGCTCTTCACCGCCAGCGCGACCGTGCCGGTGACGGTCCGGTCCTTGACTCCGGTGACGTCGATCACCTCGACGCGGTTCGCGTCCTTCAGGAGGTTGCCCATCGAGCTCGCCCACAGCTCTGCTCGTGCGGGCCGCGCGACGCCGAGGATTGCCACGGTCACCACCATCCAGCGCATCGGGCAAAGCATAGCGTCACGTAGTAGAACGCGGCCATGCGTTTGTCGCTCGCGCTCGCCGCCCTCTGCCTCCCTGCCGTGGCCGCCGCGGAGGGCCCGCGCCTGACGCTCGATCAGGTGACGCAGAAGGCGCTCGCCGGCCCCAAGGCCCGCATGGCCGATGGGGATCGTCAGGCCGCCGAGGCGCGCGTCTCCGAGGCGAAGGCGGCGCTGCTCCCCCGCATCAAGGGCACGGCGTTCGCGACGATCTCGCCCGAGATCGTCTGCGACAACACCGACTGCACGCAGACCTCGCCGGAGAACTTCGCGTGGCGGTTCTCGGGCGGATTCTTCGGCGCCCAGCTCGACGTGACGCAGCCGCTGTACACGTTCGGCAAGGCGACGCACG
>JAEUJX010000448.1 GCA_016794545.1 Myxococcales bacterium | reverse complement strand
AGTGGACATCGATCTCGTCGTCGAACGGATCGTAGCCCGGCGCCTGCACGCGGAGCGTGTGCTTGCCGAGCGAGAGCTTGGTGACGACGCCGAGGTTCGGCAGCGGGGTCTTGCCGATCAGCTTGTCGTCGAGCCGCACCTCGGCGCCGACGATGTCGGTCTGCACCTGCAGCGATCCGTGCAGCTGGTTCGGCGCGAGCAGCTTGTACGCCGCGACGCGCACGCCCTCGATCAGCTCGTCGGGGCTGCCGCGCAGCGGGTCGGACTGGATGCGCTGCACCTGCTTCGCCGTCGCGACCTCGACGGCCTTGATGTTGAGCACGTAGTCCGAGCCCATCGCGCCGACGGTGCCGGTGATCACGATGTCGACGCCGAGCTTCTTGCCGATCGCGGCGAGGCACTTCTCCTCGCCCGTGCACTGCTGCTGGTCCGCGGTGATCGCGCGCTCGATGTCGCGCCGCGACGGCAGCGGCACCTTCGACAGGCGGCCGAGCTCCATGCGGAACAGCGTCTCGAGCCGCGCGACGAGCTCGGGCTCGATACCGAGTGCGTCGAAGCGCCAGACCGCGATCTTCTGGCTCAGCGCCGCCTCGGGGCCGACCGGTGCGCCCTGATCCGGTGCCGGCTGTGCGAGCGCAGATGCTCCGGCGAGCGCGCCGATCGCGAGGACGAGCAGGAGCCTCCGCACCACGATCCGAGATCCTATCATCGCTGGGGTAGCGTCGCCGTGTTAGCGTGCGCACATGTCCTGGACCCGTCGGGTCGTGATCGCGAGCATCGCCGTCTGCGCGGTGGCGTGCTCGTCGGTCTCGACGGTCCGGGTCCAGCCCGAGTCTCTGTATGTCGGCCCGAAGCTGCGGCCGATCGCCGTGGTCCACGCGCAGGTGACCAGCGCGTACTTCCTGTTCATCCCGATCCCCGGGCGCGTGAACCTCGATCGCGTCGTGAACCGCATGCTGCTGTCGACCGCGAAGGCGCTCGGCGCCGACAAGGTGGTCAACATCCAGATCGACATCACGCCCGAGGACGGCATCTGGACCCTGCGCAAGCTCGTCGGTTGGCGCACCGCCGAGGCCTCGGGCGTCGCGGTGGTGGTCGAGGATGACGCGCCGCCGGCCGCACCGGCCGCGCCGGCACCGACATCGAATCCCAAATGACCCAGGCGTTGTTCGACAAGCGGTTGATCCTGGTCCTGGGCAAGGGCGGGGTGGGGCGCAGCACCGTGGCCGCGGCGATCGCCGGGCAGTGCGCGGCCCGCGGCAAGCGGACGCTGCTCTACGAGACCAACGCGAACGACCGCTTCGGGAACTACTTCGATAAGCCGCCCGTCGGGCCCGAGCCCGTCCAGCTCGCCGACAAGCTGTGGGCGGTCAACGCCACCCCCGCCTCCGCGCTCGAGGAGTACGGGCTCATGATCCTGCGGTTCAAGAGCGTCTACGAGATGGTGTTCGAGAACCGGGTGACGAAGGCGTTTCTCCGCGCCATCCCCGGCCTCGACGACTACGCGCTACTCGGCAAGGCGTGGTTCCACACCACCGAGGAGAAGCGCGGCAAGCCGGTCTGGGACACGGTGGTGTTCGACATGCCGGCGTCGGGGCACTCGGTCTCGATGCTGAAGGTGCCGTGGGTGATCGTCGACACCGTCCCCGAGGGGCCGCTGACCCGCGACGCGCGCACGGTGAAGGCGCTGCTCACGGACAAGGCGCGCACGGCGGCCGTGATCGTGACGCTCGCCGAGGAGATGCCCGTCAACGAGGCGATCGAGCTCGAGGCCAAGCTGATCGGCCTCGGCATCGTCCCGCAGCAGCTGGTCGTGAACCAGGTCTATCCCGACCACGTGCCCCCGGGGACGCCGCTCGGCCGCGTGCTCGACAGCCTGATCGTCGACGGCGGCAATGCGGCGCTGCCGCCGGTGCTGTCCGCGATCACGGCCCACGCGGGCCTGTCGCGCGATCGCCGCGCGCTCAACGCGCACTACCTCGCGGAGCTCGCGCGGCGGGCGAAGACGCCGATCGTCGAGCTGCCGATGCTGTTCGCGAAGACGCTCGGCCCGGCGCACGTTCGCCAGCTCGGCGAGCAGCTCGCTCGGTAGCCGCGTGGCGCGCTACTCGCCGGCGGCGCGCATCGGGAACAGCGGCTCGCCGTGGATCTCGAGGCGGTACACGCTGTTCTCGGTCTCGACGTAGATCATCTTGCCGCCGGGCTCGCCGAGGACGCGGCGGACCGGCGTGGTGATCATGCGGTGACCGTGCGGATCGCGGAAGATGACCATGCCGCGCCCGATGTACGGGTACGAGATCAAGTAACCGGTATAGAGGCGTCCGCTTGCGCCGGAGGGCCTCTCCGTTCCGAGCTCACGAATCTTGCGGGCCGTGACGCTGACCATGAAGGCGCTTACCAACTAGTCTAGGAGATGCTCGTGCCGTCGTCACCCTCTTTGCGAGTCGTCTCGGGCAGCGCCGGGTAACCGATGACAGAGCGTTCCATCGAGTCCCTGTACGAACAGGTGCGCGCGGCGGCGCCGGCGGCCGCGCCGTTCGAGCCGCCCCGGGTCGAACAAGTTGCGCCCGGGATTCGCGTGCTTGCACTGCGCACCCCCACGCTCCCGCCGGCTGCACACACCAACGTCTACCTGGTCGGGCCGGAGATCGGACCGGTCGCGGTCGTCGATCCCGGGAGTCCGTATCCCGACCAGCAGGCCGTGCTCGACGCGTTCCTCGCGGAGGTCCCGATCGACGTGGTCCTCC
>JAEUJX010000424.1 GCA_016794545.1 Myxococcales bacterium | reverse complement strand
AGGCGTACTGCAAGGAGTGGCCGGTCGCGCGGACGGCGGAGGTCACGGGCGTGCCCGAGCGGTCGCTGCGCAAGGCGGCCGAGCTGTGGGGCACGGCGAAGACCAGCTTCCTGTTCCACGCGCGCGGGATCGAGCACCACTCGAACGGCGTGCAGAACTCGCTCGGGACCATCAACCTCGTGCTCGCGTCGGGGCGGATCGGCAAGCCGAAGAGCGGATACGGCACGATCGTCGGGCAGGCGAACGGGCAGGGCGGGCGCGAGCACGGCCAGAAGTGCGATCAGCTGCCGGGCTGGCGCGAGATCGCGAACCCCGAGCACCGCAGGTACATCGCGTCGGTGTGGAAGGTCGACGAGAAGGACATCCCGGGACCCGGCGTCGACGCCTACGAGCTGTTCCGCAAGATCGATGCGGGCGAGATCAAGGGCCTCCTCGCGATCTGCTTCAACCCGAAGGTCTCGCTGCCCGACAACCAGTTCGTGACGCGCGCCCTGGAGAAGCTCGAGCTCTTCGTCGCCATCGACTTCTTCCTGAACGACACCGCGCGCCACGCCGACATCGTGCTGCCGGGCAGTCTCCAGGAGGAGGACGAGGGCACGGTGACGCAGGTCGAGGGCCGCGTCATCAAGATCAACAAGGCCGTCGAGTGCCCGGGCGAGGCGCGGCAGGACTGGCGCATCATCCAGGACCTCGCACGCGCGCTCGACCGGCCCCACGGCTTCACGTTCGAGGACCCGCGCGCGATCTTCGAGGAGCTGCGCGTCGCGAGCAAGGGCGGCGTCGCCGACTACTCCGGCATCACGTACGAGAAGATCGACGCGCAGATGGGCGTGTTCTGGCCCTGCTACAGCACCGATCCCGAGACCGGCGCCCCGACGCCGGACCACCCGGGAACGCCGCGGCTGTTCGAGCCGGGCAGCTACAACCCGGTCGCGAAGGGCGCGGGGCCGTTCTACTTCCCCGACGGCAAGGCGCGGTTCAACGTCGCCGACTACCGGGCGGCGGTCGACGACGTCTCGGACGAGTTCCCGCTGTTCCTCACGACCGGCCGCGTGGTCAGCCAGTTCCTCTCCGGCACGCAGACGCGCCGCATCGGCCCCCTGGTGAAGCAGTACCCCGAGCCGCGCCTCGAGCTGCACCCGCGGCTCGCGGAGAAGCTCGGCATCTCGGATGGTGAGTGGGCGACGTGCGAGACCCGGCGAGGCGCGATCACGATCCGCGCGATGGTGGTGACGACGATCCGCCCGGACACGGTGTTCATCCCGTATCACTGGGCCGGCGACAAGAGCGCGAACCGGCTCACCGTCGCCGCGCAGGATCCGATCAGCAAGATCCCGCAGTACAAGGTGTGCGGTTGCCGCGTGCGGCGGGCCGAGGCACCTCCCAGCTACGCCGCCGAACGGGAGCCGCAGCAGTAATGCCTGTCCCCCAGCATCTCGAGTTCTTCGTCGATCCGAGCCGCTGCATCGGCTGCCAGGCCTGCGTGCAGGCGTGCACCGAGTGCGACACGCACAAGGGCGAGGCGATGATCCACCTCGAATACGTCGACCGCGCGCACTCGGTTCAGACCGTGCCGGTCGTGTGCATGCACTGCGAGCAGCCGACGTGCGCCGAGGTCTGCCCGGCCGACGCGATCAAGCGGACCGGCGACGGCGTCGTGCAGAGCGCGCGCAAGCCGCGGTGCATCGCGTGCGGCAACTGCGTCGTCGCGTGCCCGTTCGGCGTGCCCGAGCTCTACATCGATCGCGCCATCATGATGAAGTGCGACATGTGCTACGACCGGACGTCGATCGGCAAGAAGCCGATGTGCGCGACGGTGTGCCCGAGCCAGGCCCTGTTCTTCGGCACCCGCGAGCAGGCCCTGGCGCTGCGCCCGCGGTCCGTGCCGACGAACAGGTTCCGGTTCGGCGAGCAGACGATCACGACGCGCGTCAACGTCATGGCGCCGCGACACGCCGTCCCGTCCCACGTCGATGTCACGGCCGCGATGGAGGACAAGCCGCGGGGGCGTGGCCTGCGGCTGCCGGTGATCGACACGGCCGATCCGTTCGCCGAGGTGGAGGTCTGATCATGGCTCACGATCCGCAATCGCGCTTCGAGCAGAACCAGCAGCTCGACCCTCGCATCGACTCGCCGGGCCGCGAGGGGCTCACCGGGACGGCGCGCGGCGATGTCTACGAGCCGACCCGCGATCCCGAGGACGTCACGGTCGGCCCGGATCACCGGCCGCTCGAGGAGCAGCCGCGGTGGCGGCGCGACTTCGCCACGGACTGGCCCGAGGACAACTTCGTCGCCCGGCGCGACTTCGCGAAGTTCCTCGTGCTCATCAGCGGCGCGTTCGTGGCCGGGCAGGGCTGGATCGCCGCGAACAGCCTCCTGCGCAGGCGCCGCCCGGCGCCGAGCCGCCAGAAGATCGGCTCGCTGTCGGCCCTCCCGCTCGGCAGCGCGACGATGTTCGCGTACCCGAACGCCCACGACCCGTGCCTGCTCATCCGCACGCGCGACGGCAAGCTCCTCGCCTACGACCAGAAGTGCACGCACCTGTCGTGCGCGGTGGTGCCAAAGCTCGACGAGGGCATCCTCCACTGTCCCTGCCATGAAGGCGTGTTCGACCTCGCCACCGGCCGCAACATCGCGGGACCGCCGCCGCGCCCGCTGCCGATCATCGAGCTCGAGGTCGTCGGCGACGACATCTACGCCATCGGGGTCACGGAGCGCACGGTATGACCCCGAAGCCCCAGCGCCAGCTGACGCGCGCGCAGCGCACGACGGTCGTCACCGGCGTGCTGTGCTTCGTGCTGATCCTCGTCGTGCTCCAGCTCTGGCTGCTGACGGCGACGATGAACGCGTACCTCGGCGGCGATGACGAGGCGGTCTGGCCGGCACTCGCAGCCAGCGTCGCGTGCCTGCTGCTCAACATCGGGCTGCTGCGGTACCTGCTGAAGCGATGACGCAGCCCGCGCCACCACCCGCGGGCCTCGCGGGGATGCACCCGGCGTACTTCGCGCTCGTGATGGCGACCGGGATCGTGTCGCTAGCGTGCGAGCTGATGGGGCTACCCTCGATCGCGGTCGCGCTGTTCGCGTTGAACCTCGGCTTCTACCCGCTGCTGTGGATCCTGACGATCGCGCGCATCATCCGGCACCGCGATCGCGTCCGCGCCGACCTGTCTCACCACGGCCGCGCCGTCGGGTTCTTCACGACCGTCGCCGCCACGTGCGTGCTGGGATCGCAGTGCCTGGTGATCGGCGGCAGCAGGACGGCCGCGCTCGGGCTGTGGTGCGCCGGCATCGCCCTGTGGGCGCTGCTCATCTACGGCGTCTTCACGCTACTCACCGTCCGGCGCGAGAAGCCGTCGCTCGCGGACGGCATCAACGGCGGCTGGCTCATCAGCGTCGTCGCCGCGCAGTCCGTCGCGGTGCTCGGCGCGCAGCTCGCGCCCAGCTTCGGCGAGCACGCCCCCCACGCGTTCCTGTTCTCGCTGGCGATGTGGCTCGGCGGGGGGATGCTCTACCTCTGGATCATCGCGCTGATCTTCTACCGCTACATGTTCTTTCCGCTCAGCCCGTCGGACCTCGCGCCTCCGTACTGGATCAACATGGGGGCCGTCGCGATCTCCACCCTGGCCGGCACGATGCTCGTCGCCGCCGCGCCGTACTCCCCGCTGATGGACCAGATCCTGCCGTTCGTGCAGGGCATGACGCTCCTGTGGTGGGCGACCGCGACGTGGTGGATCCCGATGCTGCTCATCCTCGGGGTGTGGCGACACGTGATCCGCAAGTTCCCGCTCCGCTACGACCCGCTGTTCTGGGGCGCCGTGTTCCCGCTCGGCATGTACACGGTGTGTACGGCGCGGCTGTCCCGCGCCGTCGACGCCGGCTTCCTGATCGAGATCTCGCGCGTGTTCGTGTACGTCGCGCTCGCGGCGTGGTCCGCCGTGGCGCTCGGGATGGTGATCCACCTGGTGCGTGCGAGCTCGGATCGCTCGCGCGCGCCGGCGCACGTCAGCGCGGACCCGAGATCGGGGCCTTAGCCCCGTCGTCCGCGCTACACCCGGGCGCAGATGTCCGTGCGGGCGCCCAGGCACGGGAGATGCTCCTTGTAGGGTCACTATGCTGACCAAACATACTCTCTTCATCACGGCGCTCACGGCGCTGTTCGGAGGTATCGCCGCCGCGGACACCGACGTGCACTTCGGCTTCGACTCCTCGCAGCTCTCTCCAAGCGCGACCCAGGCGATCGAGCAGTTCGCGAGCCGGGCGCTGAGCTCGGGCCAGGCGATCGTCCTCGATGGCCACGCGGATCCGACGGGCGCGGCGGACTATAACGTCGGCCTGTCGCTGCGGCGCGCCGAGGCGGTCCGCGATCAGCTCGTGAAGCTCGGTATCGACAGCGATCGGATCGTGATCGCGAGCTTCGGCGAGGACGCGCTGATGGGCGGCTCGCACGCGCAGGAGCGCCGCGTCTCGCTGTCGCTGTCGAACGACTCGATCGCGAGCCTCATCGATGACGCGTTCACGAGCGGAGGCACCAGCGTCACCTGGGAGAAGCCGGTGACGACGGCGCAGCTCGACGAGCCGATCACGGACGCGGTTGCGACGCGCTGATCCCCCGCGATCAGGCAGGCGAGTCAGCCGCTGCTCGAGCGAGCAGCGGCTGGAGCCGTTCCTCCTTGGCGAGGTGGACGAGCAGGACGCTGCGGAGCTTGCCGATCTGGTCCAGACCTTGCTGTTCGTCGCCCGCGTCGAGCGCCCCGGCGATCCCGCCGACCAGCCGCCGCAGGCTGCCGTGCTCGCGACGGACGTGCGTCAACGGGGGCGGCGTGGCGGGCCGAGACGCGAGCAGCAGCTCCAGCGCGCGCTCCTCGCGGTGCATGGCCCGGTCGAGCTCCAGAGCGACCTCGGCGAGCTCGAGGCACGCCATGACGAGGTCGCCGGCCCGCAGCGTCTCGGCGAGGGACGCGATCCTGTCGTCGAGTTGCTCGCCTTCGTCGGACATGCATGGGGGCCCATGCAAAGAGTGTGCGTTGCGCCAGGCCGTCCCGCGGGGCTGCGGCCTCTCGCCGGCGAGGGCGGTGCTATCGATCCGCGAACGCCGCGAACGCCGTGTTCTCGATGCGACGACACGCGGCCGGAGGCGCTCGATCGAACGGGATCCTGCGCGGCGCGGACGTCGCAAGGCGCGGCGCCAAGTCCGAAGAGCTGGTGGCGCTCGACCTGCTGTTGAACGAGATCCGCGACCGGGTGTGCGACCAGGCCCGCACCAAGGACGTGCGCGTCGTCGTGGTCGGGGTGCCTCAGGAGGTCGTCGTGAGCCGCGCGCGGGTCGTGCGCGTGGTCACGGCGCTGCTTCGCGACTCCGCTCGCGGTCCACTAGCCGGGCTTCGCGTCGGCGCGAGCGACGAGGTAGATCCGCGCCAACCGCACCACCCAAGGCGCGAAGGCGACGAGCCATGCGAGCGCGGCGACCGCGAACCACGCGAACGGATCGCGCATGAGCTCGCTGACGATCCGGACCACGGCGACGAGCTGGACCGCGCCAAACGCGAACCACGCGGCGGCGGGCATGACGAGCGGCCGGCCGGAGTGGCCCTGGGTGACCCGCGTGACCATCGCCACGATCGCGCTGCCGAAGAACCCGACGAACAGCGCGTGCGCCGGGGCGCGGCCCAGGAGCGTCAGATCGCGGAACGCGACGGCGAGATCGTCGACGAGGTAGAGGGCCATGGCGACCGGCAACCAGGCGAGCGCGAAGAACAGGACGGCGAGCAGGCCGGGCTTCGATCCGCGCGGCCACCACCGCCACGTCGCGAACGCGGTGAGCCCGACGAGCGCGGCGTCCGGGATCCACAGCCACGCGTGGGCCTCGGCGATCCAGACGGTCAGCCGGACCGCGACGGCCGCCCACACGGCGGCGAGGAGCCAGAGCGGCCGCCACGGCACGTAGCCCGGGACGACGTTGCCAGCGAAGAACGCGAACATCCGGTGCGCGACCGTGAAGAAGATCATCAGGCTGAAGCCGAACGTGCCGAGCTTGATCGCGAGCATTCCCCAGTCCGGGGATGCGCCGAGGAGGAACGCGAAGAACGCGCAGAGTCCCGCATGGCCGAGCGCGATCGCGGCGACGCACGACCGCGCGTGCCAGGTGGTGCGCTGCTCGCGCCACAGGATCGGCACGAGCGCGACCAGCGCGGCGCTCCACCCGACGAGCGTGAGGCCTACGCCGATCAGGACCAGGACCTTCGAGCCGAGCGCACCGGCGAGCGTCGCGAGCTGTCCCGCGATCAGCGGGATCCCGACAGGTGCGTAGTGTCGCAGCCGCAGCTCGGGCTGACCGGTCCACTTGGGGAACGTCGTCAACAGGAAGCCGAAGATGAAGCTCGGCAGCATCTGGAACTGCATGACGAACGCGTGCAGCCAGCCGGGAAACACCGGCGGGTACTTCATCGGCAAGAGCTCCGGCCAGCGCGCGCTGACCAGCCACCCCGCCCACCACGCCATCGCCAGCAGCAGGTTCGTCACGCCCGCGAAGAACAGCAGCCGGTGGGGCGCTGCTCCGAGCCGGCGCAGGGACATCCCGCCCGTCGCCGCGGAGCTGGCGTCCACGTGCGCGGGGGCGGTGGACATGGTCCCAGCTTGGCAGCTCCCTCGGGCGAGGCAATCCTCCGTGCGGTCTTTCCGCAGGCGTGCCGGAGCGGTCCTCGCACGGAGAGCGGTCATTCATCGCTTCCAGATCGCTCGTCGGCCCGAGGAGCTCGCGCCGGCGGTCAGCCGCTCAGTGCTCCGTCTCGCTCTCGTCCCAGCCACGGGCCATGCGCAGCGCTCCGCCGCCGATCACGAACGACAGGGCCAGGAAGACGAAGCCAGCGAGGATGCCGCCGCCGGTCGGATCGCCGTGGATCGCCATCAGCATGAAGCCGATCGAGGCGACGGTCGGAAGAAGCACGAGTAGGAGAACAGCGCCCATGGCCGGCACGCCGTGCGAACCCCGTGCCGCGGTCTCTCACTCGCACGCCTGCGATCCGGGCGCGTGCGCGCTCTCGATCGGAGAACAGCGGCTCGAAATGACAACGTCTCAGTCGCGGCCGCGGACGCCGAGGCGCGTCGCTAGGCGGTGCAGGTTGCCCCGCTGCACGCCGAGACGCCTCGCGGCTTCGGCCCAGTTGTTCCCGCACTCGGCGACGGTGCTCTTGATCAGCCGCCGCGTGAACGAGTCGACGGCCTCGCGCAGGGGCTGCGGTTGCCGCGGCTCGGCGGGCGAGGGAGGTGCGGCCGCGTGGCTGGCGGCGAGATCGACGTGCGTCGCCTCGATGACGACCTTGTCGCCCGGGCGGCCCTCGCTGGCGCGCAGGGCCGCACGCAGCAGCAGGTGCTCCAGCTCGCGCACGTTGCCCGGCCACGCGTGCTCGCGCAGCCGGCGGCGCACCTCGACGCTCACGCGCAGCTGGCCGATGCCGAGCCGCTCCTGCGCGATGTCGAGGAAGTGGCCGCTCAGCAGGGGGATGTCCTCGAGGCGATCACGCAGCGGCGGCACGCGCAGCGGATACACGCTCAGCCGATAGAACAGATCACTGCGAAAGCGGCCCGCACGCACCTCCTCGGCGAGGTCGCGATTCGTGGCGGCGAGCACGCGCACGTCGACACGGAGCGCCTTGTCGGAGCCGACGCGCTGCACCTCGCCCGACTGGAGCACGCGGAGCAGCTTCGGCTGGATCGACAGCGGTAGCTCTCCGATCTCGTCGAGGAACAGCGTCCCTCCGTCCGCGAGCTCGAACTTGCCCGCGCGATGGTCGACCGCGCCTGTGAACGATCCGCGGACGTGACCGAACAGCTCGCTCTCGGCCAGCTGCTCGGGGAGCGCGGCGCAGTTCACGTGGACGAGCGTCCGGTCACGCCGGTGCGACTTCGCGTGGATCGCGTGGACGACGAGCTCCTTGCCGACGCCGGTCTCGCCGGTGATGAGCGTGGTCAGCTCGGAGGCGGCGAGCATGTCGATCTCGTGGCGGAGACGGACCATCACGGCGCTGTCGCCGAGCAGCTCGCCACCCATGCGATCGAGGGCCTCCCGTACCAGCTCGCGCGCGGTCAGCTGCTCGCGCGAGGCCGCCCGATCGAGCAGCTGAGAAAGCATGGTCGTGTGAATCGCGGCGCCAGCGAGCGCCGCCAGCAGGGCGACCGTGGCATCGTCGACGTGATCGAACGCGGCCGGATCGAGTGCATCGAGCGTCAGCACTCCGATCACGGTCGCCTCGACGACGAGCGGACAGCCGATGCACGCGTGAACGCGCGAGAGCACGTCGCCCCGGTTCGCGAACAGGCCGTCGAACGGATCGGGGAGCTCGGCGTCGTCGAACCGCACCGGACCGGAGGCGGCGAGGATCCGGGCGAGGCGCGGGTGCTCCGAGGGCGCGAAGCGGCGCGCGATCGCCTCTCCGCGCAGGCCATCGACCACGACCGGCACGAGGACACCTGCCTCGACGCGGAGGAGTGCGATGCCATCACAGGGGATCATCCGGCGGGCGACCGCGACGAGTCGCTTGTACCTCTCATCCGCCGCGATGCCGGCGGATAGGTCCCGCGCCACCTCGAGGAGTGGGCCGAGCATGTCGTCGGTTCGATAGCACGTGCTCGAAGAGAGACAGCGCGGCGCTTTGTCACGGCCGAGCGATGGGCACCGCCGCGCGCGCGCGTGGTACCCGGGTGACATGCAACTTCGTGGTCGGCTGATCTCGACGGCTCGTGGTGTGCTCGGTCGTCTGGAGGCGAAGTACCGCGCGTTCCGCGAGCCGCCACGGCCGCCGGTCACCACGCCGGCGCCGCCGATCGTCGAGGCGCCGCCGCCCCCGAAGCAGATCAACTGGGAGCTGCGCTCGCAGGCGGAGCTCGTGGATCACATCGTCGGCCACTACCACGCCGGCGTCCGGCGCGATCTGCCGCGGCTGCTCGCCGCTGCTCGCGGGGCCTCGCCTCGTGTCCCCGAGGGCCTGACGGAGGCCCTCGAGACGATCGGGCACGAGCTCGAGGGGCACATGGCGAAGGAGGAGCGCGTGCTGTTCCCGGCGCTGCGCACGGGGCAGCGGGGCGGCGCCGTCGACATGCCGATCCGCATGATGGAGCGCGAGCACGAGGGGCATGACGATCTGCTCGCGCAGATCCGCGCCGCGACGAACGACCTCACGCTGCCGTCCGACGCGCCGGCGTCGTGGCAGGCGCTCTACGAGGAGCTCCGCGCGTTCGAGACCGCCTTGCGCGAGCACGTGTACCTCGAGGAGCACGTGTTGTTCGCGCGCGGCCTCGGCGGCGAGTCCTGAGCGCGCACATGACGATCCACGAGCTCCTCGCACGCGATCACGCCCGGCTCGACGCCTGCCTGACCGCGGCGGTCGCGGATCCGGAGCGCATCGACGACGCGCCGTACCACGAGTTCCGGACCGGCCTCCTGCGTCACATCGCGATCGAGGAGAAGGTCCTGTTCGCGTACCTGCGTGGACGCAGCGAGCCGGAGACGGAGTCGCTGATCCGCGTGCTCCACGCGGACCACGCGGCGATCGCGTCGTTGCTCGTGCCTCCGCCGACGCATGCCCTGATCGCCACGCTGCGACGGGTCCTCGGAGAGCACAATCCGCTGGAAGACGCGCCGGGGGGGCTCTACGACAGCTGCGACCGGCTCGCGGGGGCGGGCGTGCAGGAGCTCCTCGATCGCATGCAGGCGATCGCGCCGGCGCGCGCCTCGCAGTACCTCGACGAGCCGCGGATCCACGCGCACATCGAGCGGATGCTGGCCGCGCGCGACGAAGCGCGGCGGCGTTAGCTCAGGCGCTCGACGATCTCCTCGCGCGTCGCGACGCCCTTGTCGACGAGCAGCGCGAGGAGCTTGCGCAGGACGGCCTCGTCGCGCTCGACGAGCGCCTCGAGGCGCGAGATCCGCGCCTGGAGTGCATCGATCTCGTCGTCGCGCGTCTGACCCGACAGCACCGGGGGAGACATCGTGCGCGACGGTGGCCGGCGAGACAGCTCGTTGATCGGCCGCTGCTCGGTCGGCGCTTGAGCGGAGGTGTCCACGACGTCGGGCATCTCGATCGAGATCGCGATGTCGCTGCGCTGCGTGCCACCGTGGTACTTCGCGAGCGCCCGCTCGATCATGCGCGGCCCGCACAGGTAGGGCCGGATGTTCATCTGCGTGCGGATGCGCAGCTCGTCGATCACCCCGAGGTTCGTCGGATCGACCATGGCGACGTCGAGGAACTTCATCTGCGCGTTGAACGCGACGATCTGGTGCTGGCGCGCGAGCTCGTCGGGGACGAGCGAGGTCACCGAGTCGGGGATCAGGAACTTGTCCAGGTCGATCGACGGCAGGCCGAGCTGCTTGCCGAGCACGCGGACGAGCTCGTCCTCGCCGATCAGCCTCATCTCGACCAGCGTCTTGCCGAGACTGCGGCCCCAGCGCCGCTGGTCGGCGAGCGCGGAACGCAGGCGGGCCTCGTCGAGCACTCCGGCCTCGATCAACATCTCACCCAGCTTCTTGCGCGCCATGAGCGCACCTCCGTTAGTTCGCGGGCACCACCGTTGCCTTGCCCGTGGCCGCCAGCGTACCGAGGAACCTGGCGGATTGCTTCTTCGCGGCGGCGATGTCGAACACGACGAAGTGGCCGTTGGATCCCTGCCGCTGGTTATACTGGGCGAGCCCGGCGGTGACGCCGTTCAGGTTATCGGTGACCGGCGCCTGGACCACCGTGCGGCCGCGCAGCGTCAGGCCGAGCACCTCCTTGGTGTCCGGGGTCTGCACCAGATCGACGCCGACCGCGGTCGCGAACGCCTGGATGCACGGGTTCGGCGTGTAGGTGTCGGTGAAGCCCTCGGTCTGGAAGATCGCGCGCGGCTGGAGGCCGGGGAGCGGGTGGCGGACCATGAACGGCGCGAACGTCAGCGGGTCCGAGCGGTCGACCCAGAGCTGGACCAGCGCCATCGACGGGTTGTCGACATCGACCGGCTCGTCGCGGAGCAGCGACTCCGCGAGCGCCGGGAAGTTCACCGGATCGGTCTTGTTGAGGATCGACAGGTAGAGGAGGCCGCCGGTGCCCGACAGGACCGCGCCCTTCACGAGCGGATCGAACGCGACGAACGCCGGCCCGGTGAGCCCGCCCTGGGAGTGCCCGAAGAAGAACACCCGGTTCATGTCGAGCTTGATGATGCGGCCCGTGCCGTCGTCGAACGTCACGACCTTCGCCAGCCGGAGCTGGCTGAACGCATCGGCCGCGCCCTGCAGCGGGTTGTCGCGCGCCGAGTACACGTTGCCGATGTTGAAGAAGTCGAGCTCCGGGTTGCCGCCCGGGCTGCGCGGCCCGTGCAGCACCTGGTCCATCGACAGGGTCGCGATGCCCTCGACCGCGAGCCGCTCGGCGGTGCCGTCGGAGACCGCCGACAGGTAGTCGCCGCCGGTGCCGTGGGAGTAGATCGCGACGGGGAAGCCGCTCGCGGGCACGGTGCCCGCCGGCACGGCGAGCGAGAACCGCAGGTTCTCCATCCGCTGGACGATCGCGACCCCGTCGGTGCCGACCTTGATCTCGCCGGAGGGCGCGCTCTTGTAGGGCACGTCGCCGGTCTGGAAGTTCGGCGCGGCGTAGTTGCCGGTGAACACCTTCATCGCAGCGATCTCGTTCTGGAGCATGATGTTCGCGACCGGCGGATCCTCGGCGGCCATCACGGCCTTCTGGATCGCGCGCGCGACCGCGATCGCGTTCTGCGTGGTGAACACGGTCGCGACGGCGACGTCGTCCTTGTCGTCGCCGCCCGGCTCCGCGAGGTAGTCGAACAGGGGCTGGTACGCCGGGTCGGTCAGCTTCGAGAAGCCCGGCGCCGTCGAGAGGCCGACGCCGTCCGCGGACTGGACGCGCGTGGTGACGACGAGCGCGTAGGTCGTGCCGCCGGAGAGCGGGAAGCCCGGGTAGGGCCGGGCGACCAGGTAGTCCCTGCCGATCGTCAGCGCGCCGTCCGCGATGAACTTCACGACCACGGGGATCCGCTCGCCGCGCGCCGGCGAATCGGGATCGACGTCGACGAGGTAGACCGAGGCGTCCTCGGTCATCGACGCGGCGGGATCGGGGAGCGAGTCCGGATCGAGCTGGCCGTCGAGCTTCACGAAGATCGCGCCGTTCGTGGAGAACCCGTCGTACGTCTCGGCGCCGGCGCGCACCTGATCGAGGAGCAGCGAGTTCGACGGGAACGCCGCGAGATCGAGCGTGCCGTCGGCGCGGCGGCGCAGGTCGTTCGGGAACGGGAGATCGTAGAACGTCTCCTCGGTCGAGGCCTCCGCCGTGCTCGTGAACCGCGGCGTCGCGCCATCGCCGCTGCACGCGGCAGAGACGACCGAGGTCAGCGCGATCACGAACAGCCCGGCTCGATCCATGGTCGGACCATATACCGAGTCCCGGGGTCAGAACGCGAGAAGGATCACGCCCCCGGCCGCCATCCCGCCGCCCGCGCCCGCGATGCCCATCGCCCAGGCCGGCCGGTCGAGGCCGAAGTACGCGGCCGCGCCGCCGGCGGCGACGAGCACGCCCGTGAACGCGAGGAGCTTGCCGGTGCGGCTGCTCTGGCGCGTCGCGGACGCCGCGCGCCGGGTCTCGACGGCGAGCTTGCCGCGCAGCTCGGCCGCCTCGCGCGCCGGGTGGTCGTCGGGGAGCTGCGCCGGGACGTCGTTGAGCAGCTGGAGCGTGGCGAGCGTCGCCTCGGTCATCGCCTCGTTGACCGTGCACACGTCGCAGCGCTCGGCCTTCTGGGCGAGCACGTGGCCGGTGTCGGTGCGGATCACCGTGACGACGTAACCGAACGACGTGCCCGACCCCTCGAGCGCGGCCAGCAGGACGAGCTGCGCCTGCGTCTGCGTGCGGACCTCGACGAGGCAGTCGCCGACGAGGCAGCCGTCGATCCACCGCGTCGAGAACTTGAGCCGCTCGCGCATCGCGGCGCGGCTCGCGAGCCAGTACTGGTTCGTGTCGATCTGCTTCTCGAGCTGCTGCTCGAACTTCGCCCGCAGATCCTCCGACACGCCCACGACGCGGACGTCGAGGATGCCGACCATCCGCTTCGTCTCGGCGGCCGCCGGCGCGCACAGCACCAGCAGCGCGAGCGCGCCGAGCGCGCCGAGGCTGCGGGTCACGCTTCGTCTACTTGGCCGACGAACTGCTTCATGAGCCCGTCGATCATGAGGTTGCGGTCGGTGATCTGATACTTGCCGTCCCGCCAACCCGCCTGGATCTCGTCGTACCGCTTGTGGGTGTCCGCGATCGTCGTCTTGTAGACGCCGACCTTCTTCACGATGTCCTTCTGGTTCCGGATGAAGTAGCTCACCATCGAGGCGCCGGCCGCGACCGTCAGCACGAGCCCGAGCGGACCGCCGAGCGCGTACTTGAGACCGATGCGGAGCGCGATGACGAGGCCCGCCCCGAGGGCGACCTTCTTCGTGCCCTCGCCGGAGACCATGGAATCCTTGGCCATCGCGAACGACGTGGTGCCCGAGGCGATGAGGAGCGCGATGAAGTTGCCCTTCCGGGTGGTCCAGCCGCGGTCGTAGTACTCGCGGAGGGCCTGCTTCAGGAACGCGTCGAACGTCGTGTACAGGCCGGCAGCGCCCGCCGCGGGTTCCTTCGAGGGCTCGGCCACGCCTGGAGGATAGCATCAAGGTCCCGTTTGACAGGGGTAGCGACGTCGCACAGATTCGAGGGGATGCGGATGAGGCTCCTGGCCATGGCGCTCGTGATGGCCCTCGCGGGGCCGGCGCGCGCCGACCTCGCGACCGGGCGCGACAAGCTGATCGCGGGCGACTACAAGACGGCGGTCGCCGAGCTCGGCCGGGTCGTCGGCAAGGACCGGCCCGCCGCGCGCCTCCTCCTCGCGAAGGCGCAGGCCGCGACCGGCGACTTCGCGGGCGCCGAGCAGACGCTCGTGCCGCTGACCGCCCTCAAGGACAGCGCGGGCGCCGAGGCGCGGATCGATCTCGCGCAGGTCCGGATCAGCACCGGCAAGATCGCCGAGGCGCGCAAGGACCTCGAGGCGCTCGCGAAGGAGCGGCCCGACGACCGCGGCGTGCGCACGGCGCTCGGGCTCGTGCGCTACTGGCAGGGCGACGTCCTGCCCGCGAAGGCGCTGTTCGACGAGACCGTGAAGGAGTCCGACGCCGGGAAGCTGAACCTCGACGACCCGGCCACGCTGATCCAGCTCGCGATCGCGGCGCGCTACACCGCGAACTTCCAGCTCTCGAACGACGCGTTCCGCGAGGCGATGAAGCTGAACCCGCAGCTCACGGACGCGGGCGTCGAGTGGGCGGACCTGTTCCTCCAGAAGTACGCGGCCCCGCTCGCCGAGCAGACGCTCGAGGACGTGTTCAAGGTCAACCCGAACCACCCCGACGCGCACGCGGCGATGGCCGAGGTGATCGTCGAGACGCGCTACGACCTCGCGGCGGTGCGCCACCACGTCGATGCGGCGCTCCAGGTGAACCCGAAGAACGCGCGCGCGCTGAAGGTGCAGGCGTCGATCTCGATCGACCAGAACCAGTGGGACGCGGCGAAGAAGACGCTGGATCAGGTCCTCGCGACGAACCCGCAGGACGTCGAGGCGATCGCGATGAAGGCGACGATCGCGTGGCTGCGCGATGACATGAAGCTGTACGACGCCGAGCGCGCGAAGGCGTTCCAGGTCAACCCGCAGTATGCGGAGCTGTACCGGATCGTGGCGCGCTCCGCGGTGCGCGAGCACCGCTACGTCGAGGCGCTCGAGCTCGAGAAGGAGGCGGTCAAGCTGCGGCCCAGCTACTACGAGGCGATGGCCGGCGCGGGCCTCGGCTACCTGCGCCTCGGCATGGAGAAGGAGGGCCTCGAGTGGATCGAGAAGTCCTGGGTCGGTGACCAGTACA
>JAEUJX010000377.1 GCA_016794545.1 Myxococcales bacterium | reverse complement strand
TCGGAGCTGCTCCGCGCCACCGCGCGCGACGTGCTGGCGCCGCTGGTGCGCCGTGCCCGCGGCTGGTCGTTCTAGCGGCCGCGGCTACTCGGCGGCGACGGCGATCTTGCCGACCAGCTTCACGGCGATCGTGTCGACCGTCGCTCCGCAGGTACGGCGCAGCGAGATCGCGCCGTCGAGATCGATCGCGAAGCCGGCCTTGTCGGTGCCGTTGTCGCACACGCCCAGACCCGTGCCCTTACCGGTCGGCGGGCGCGTCTTGTCGATCGAGTACGAGCAGTTGTTCGCCGTGCCTTCCACGTCGATGATCCGGATATCGGCGGTCGACAGCGTGTGACCGAGCGATCGGTTTCCGAGCGCGAGCAGATCGGGGCGCGGGATGCACAGCGTGATGAACCCCGTGCCGTCGGTCTGCTGGCCCTCGATGGTGACCGCGATCACCCCTGGGGGCGCGTCGGCGACCGGGCAGTCGCTGCCGGCGCGGGAGATCATGTTGCCGAACGTCAGCGTGACCTCGACCGAGCTCGCGGTCAGGCCGTCCTTCGGAGCGCCCATCGGGCCGCACTCGTCGTCGCTGCAGCTCGCGCCGCCGAGGAGGACGAGGCTAGTAATCGAGAGGAACAGTGAGCGCCACATGGCCGATGATCGCGTTGCCGAACCGGTTGCCCTGCGCGACATACGAGAGGATGCCCTCGAATCGGGCCTCTGACCAGCGGCCGCCGACACCGAACGCGTCGCCGATCACACCGAGCTTGGCCTCGAACGTGTGGGTCGTGAAGTCGTCGAGCTTGGGGTCGTCGGAGAGGAACGGGAACGTGCCCGGGTCGATGGTCGCGTAGCGGTCGCGGTAGAAGAACGCGCGGTCCTGGACGTAGAACCGGTAGCGCAGCGAGGCATCGGCCGCGTGGCCGACCTGCTGGACGATGCGCAGCTCCGGCGTGTGCGCGAACACCTTCCAGTTGTCCTGGTAGTAGCGGTAGCTGCCGATGAACGTGGTCTGCGAGCGCGGGTAGTAGTAGCGGAGCGAGGCCGCGACCGCGGTGCGGCGGCGCGTGGTCGGGTGGCGCTCGGGCGCCACGCCGTCGTCCGCGAGCGCGGTGCGGTACGGGTTCGACTGGTAGCCGTCGAGCGACGCGAAGTCGTACGACACGCCGAGGATCATGTTCTTCGACAGGATCTGGCTCGCCGACGCGAACAGCGCGTAGACGCTCAGGTCGCACTCGGTCAGCGCCTGGCCGGACTCGCACTCGAGCGTCGGCATCGACGGGCCCTGCGCGCTCGCGGCGCTGATCCGGTCCTTCGAGATGCCGACGCCGAGGCCGATCGTGGTGTTCTTCTGCGCGACGTCGATCTCCGTGCGCGCGCCCGCGTAGAGCGAGCGGTAGTCGCTCTCGCTCGAGTACTTGCCCTCGACCCCGACGCGGAGCGCGTCGACCACGCCGTCGCCGAACACCCGCCCGAGCTCGTGCGTGTAGCCGAGCCCGCCCTCGTAGCGGGTCTCGGTGAACGCCATCGCGTTCTCGGCGCCCGACGAGGCCGAGGCCGAGGTGATCGCGTCGACCAGGAAGTGCCCCGTGACGATGCCGCGCGAGCCGACGTCGAGCATCGCGTCGAGCATCGGCTGCATGACGCGCGTCGCGCGCTCCTTGTAGTAGACGCCGCGCGCGGTGATCGTGCCGTCGGCGCGGGCGGCGCCGAGCGGTGCGAGCGCGAGGATCGCGGCGAGTGCTAGTTGCAGCCGCATCCGCCGCCTGGCTGTCCTGTGCCGCCGTCCGCGCCCTCGCGCGACCCGCGCTCGTGCTGCCCGAACCGCGCCTCGCCCCGCTCGCGATCGTTGGTCATCGAACGCTTCGCGAGGTTGCCGCGTTCGTTCGCCTTGACGACGACACATCCGCCAACCGAGATCGCCACGAGAGTGACGAGCACACAGGTGAGATACCGCACGGAGGTCGCGACCATAGCACGCGTCGCGCGGCCACATGCGCGCGGATCCGTTGTAAGAACGGCGCATGAAGCGCCTGTCGTTCCTCATGTCCCTGCTGGTCGCGTGCGGTGGTACGCAAGACAAGACGACGACGCCGACCGGCGGCGGCGGCGGTGCGGGCGGCGGCGGCAAGCCGGCGGCCGCGGGCGATGTCAGCTTCGACCTCACCGGCATCGAGGTGAAGGGCGTCGTGTTCGAGCCCGAGGCGCTCGGCCGCCCGGGCATGCCGCTCGTCGAGGCGAAGAAGAAGGTCACGATCGAGAAACAGCGTCAGGTGTTCGTCTCGACGAAGGACCCGGTGCAGAAGGAAGCGCAGGCCGCGATCCTCGCGACGCTGCTCTACCAGCAGAGCAAGACGGCCAAGGACAACGAGAAGGCGCTGTGGACCGAGGCCCGGCAAGCGTTGCGCGACGCCGCAAAGATTTCGGGCGACAAGGTCGACGAGATCACCCTGCGGCTGCTCGGCAGCTACGAGCTCCTGCTCGAGGACTACCCGGCCGCGGAGCAGGCGTGGGGCCTGCTCGTCAAGAACGCGCCCAAGGACAAGGACGTCCTCTACAACCGCGCGTGGTGGGCGTTCTCGCTGCTCAAGCAGTTCAAGAACCCCGAGGCCCTCGCGGCGGTCAAGGACGAGGCGCTCTCCGACAAGCAGCCCGAGCTCGCGTACGTCACGGCGTGGGCGAAGTGGCGCTCGGGCGATGACGCCGGAGCGTGGACCGCGATCGTCACGGCCGCGAAGGGCTGGGGCAACAACGCCGGGCGCGAGGCGCTCGACCGCGACGTCTACCTGTTCGCGGGCCGCTCGAACGTGTCGTTCGCCGAGACGCAGCAGGCGCTGTTCGGCCTGTTCAACGCGAAGCAGAACGCCCAGAAGTACGAGGTGCTCGCGAAGCTCGGCCTCCAGTCGTACGGCTTCGCCGGCCGCTGGGCCGACGGCGTCGCGGCACTCGACAAGGCCGTCGAGGTCGCCGGCGCCACGGTGCCGGTCAACGACCTGCCGGTGCTGCGCTACTCGCAGGCGGACTTCACGGTCCGCCTCGACACGCCGGAGGCCGCGGCGAAGTACGGCAAGGCCGCGATCGACGCGATGCCCGGGTGCGGCGCGAAGTGCAGCGAGAAGGACAAGCAGGACCTGATCGGCGCGCTCCAGGGCATGGGCCTCCTGTTCCACGTGCTCTACGCGACGGCGAACGACGTCCGTTACTACCAGCCCGCGCACGATCTCTACGTCGCGACCGTCTCGCTGATCATGGACGGCGCCAAGCGCGCCGAGGCGCAGAAGAACCTCGCGACGCTCGAGGCCACGCTGAAGAACACGAAGGCCGGCACCGGCACGCACGACAAGGGGGCGATCGGCGCGCTCATCAACCGGCACAACCAGGAAGTGCAGGCCTGCTTCGAGACCGCGCTCGCCGCGAACCCCAAGCTCGGCGGCTCGCTCACGCTGAACCTCGAGGCCGATCAGACCGGCGCGATCAAGGGCGTCGCGACGGAGCCGAAGGCGGGCCTCGCGGATCTCGCGGCCGTCGCGGGCTGCGTCGGCGAGCACGCGAAGGGCTGGAAGCTGCCCAAGCGCGGCATGGCCGGCACCACGCGCATCAAGGTCGGCTACCAGCTCTCGCCGCGGAAGCCGTAGCTCGTCGGCGCGCTAGCGTGCTTTCTTGCGGCGGCGGCGCAGCGACGTGCCGGTGAGGCGCGCGGTGCGCTCGAGCTCGACGATCAGCCGCTGCGCCTGCGCGATGCGCGCGGGCTGATCGGGATCGCCGAGGAGGCCCGTCGGCTTGCTGCTCGTCGCGAGGAACCGGCGCAGCGCGTGGAAGCAGCCGCTGGTGTCGGACAGCGCGTAGAGCGCGCAGGCGAGGTTCCAGTGGTGGAGCGGCCAGTCGGGCTCCGCGGCGAGCGCGCGCTCGAGGCAGGGCAGGGCGTCGGCGGGGCGCTGCGCGACGAGATAGAGGGCCGCGGTCGCGGCGGCGACCTCTCCCGGCGCCTGCGCTCCGGCGTCGCACAGCGCGAGCAGCGCGTGCGCGCGGCCGCACTTGGCGGCGTCGTTCGCGGACACGGCCCCCGCGGTCTCC
>JAEUJX010000355.1 GCA_016794545.1 Myxococcales bacterium | reverse complement strand
AGTGGTGCTCGATCCCGCGCGCGTGGAACAGGAAGCTGGTCTTCGCCGTGCCCCACAGCTCGGCCGCCTTGCGCAGCGACCGCTCGGGCACGCCCGTGACCTCCGCCGTCCGCGCGACCGGCCACTCCTTGCAGTACGCCTGGACGGCGTCGAAGTGGACGGTGTGCTGCGCGATGAACTCGCGATCGATCCAGCCCTGCTCGATCATCAGCCCGAGCACGCCCGCGAACAGCGCGGCGTCCCGCCCGGGCCGCACCGGCAGGTACAGATCGCACGTGCGCGCGATCGGCGTGATCCGCGGATCCTGGACGATCACCTTCGCCCCCATCTCGCGCGCCTGCCAGATGTAGTTCGTGGTGATCGGCGAGCACTCGGCCACGTTCGACCCGGCGACCCAGATGACGTCGGTGCCGACCATGTCGGACCACGGGTTCGTCGTGCGATCGATCCCGAACGCCTTCTTGTTCGCCGCGCCCGCACTGACCATGCAGAGCCGGCCGTTGTAGTCGATGTACGGCGTCTTCAGACACACGCGCGCGAACTTGCCGAGCAGGTAGGTCTTCTCGGTAGTCAGGCTCGCCCCGCCCAGCACGCCGATCGCCCCGTGGCCGTGCTCCTTCTGGAGCCGCGCGATCTCGCGCGCGGTGTGCGCGATCGCGGCGTCGTAGCCCATCGCCGAGAACCCGCCCGGCGCGCTCGGATCGCGGCGCAGCGCGCTGGTCAACCGATCCGGGTGCGACCCCTGGAGGTAGCGCTTCACGCCCTTGGGGCACAGCATCCCGCGGTTGAACGGGAAGTCCTCCCATGGCTCGAAGCCGATGACCTCGTTGCCGGCGACCTTGAGCTGGATGCCGCACTGCTGGCCGCAGAAGCAGCAGTGCGTCTTCACGAGCCGATCCGGCACCTGCTCCGTGCCCCCCCGCGTGCGCGACGAGAGATGCGGGCCGAAGGCCTTGGTGATCGCGAGATCGTCGACGGGTAACTTGGACATGATCAGCTCGGTTCGACCCACAGCGCGCCTTGCGCGAGCCCGAACAGCGCGCGCCGGCAGGCCGGGCAGATCTCCTGGTAGTGGCTCGCGCCCGCGTTCATCTCGTAACGGAAGCCGAGCTCGCGCTCGACCGTGATCAGGTCCTTCACGAGCTGCGCGGAGGCGTACGGACGGTCGCAGCGCTTGCACCGGGCCTGCTCGCCGCGCGCGCCCTCGTCCTTGTAGAAGCCCACGCCGAGCTGCGCCGGGCGCTGGAAGATGTGGAAGAACTTCCCGAACGGCAGCCACAGCAGGGTGACGATCACGGTGACGGCGTGGAGGATCGCGAGGAAGTCGTACGCGTAGCCGCGAAGCCACGTGTAGCTGACCGTGAGCATGAGGCCCGTGATGCTGATCGCGGCGAGGAGCACGAGCGGCAGGATGTCCTCGCCGAACTGCTGGACCGCCTCGGCGCCGCGGTCGCGCATGCGGCGGCGGAACGCGAGCATCACGCCGGCCAGCACCAGGAAGGACGCCCACACGAGGCCGTGAAACGCGAGGAACGCGGGGACCGAGTCGACCGGGAACTGCCCCGCGCCGAACCCGAACAGGAAGACGCGGTAGGTGTCGAGCTGGCCCGGCACGGTCTCGAAGTGGATCCACCCCCACACCAGCGGGAACGTGATCGCGGCGCCCACGAGGCAGCCCCACATCAAGAGGAAGTGCGCGAGGCCGCGCAGCTTGTCGCGCCGGAAGATGAACCGGTTCGCCCCCACCTCGACGACCGCGCGCGTGACGAAGCGCCACAGGTTCCCGGGGATCCGGGCCGGGGAGAGGAAGGCGCGCCACCCGCGCCGCCAGTACATCCGCGTCGGTGGCCGGCGCAGCCACATCGCGTAGCGGTAGGTGATCCCGAACGTCGCGAACAGCGTCGCGAACGTGTAGCCGACCAGTGCCGCGTCGAAGTGCGCGAGGTTGCGCGAGCCGAGCACGATCAACGCGGCGAGACCGAGCGTGAACACGACCGCCCAGAAGCTCGCGTGCATCGCATCCCGGTTCATGCGCCGTGATAGTGCACCGAAACCGACAAATCCATGGGACCACATGCATCTTTCTCGCTCGCATGCGCGAACGACGACCGCGGGGCGTCCGTGTCGAGAGATGTCCCTGACGAATCAGGTCCTGGCGTACGTGAGACCGTCTCACCTTGACCTCTCGTCGAGACCGCGCCACGGTCGGCGTCTACCTCGCCGACGCGCTCGCGTTCGGCCACCCCGATCGGTTCGCCGCCACGCGCCCTGGCTCGATGGCTTCCTCGGGGAGGGCCGGGTCGCCGTGCTGTGCGAGGCGCTGGTCGGCGCCGTCGCGCGACACGCGTCCGAGGCCAACGAGGAGGTGCGCGCGCTGTTCGACCGCATGGGGCCGATGCCGTTCTCGTGATCGAAGGCGCTGGTCTCGCGACTACTCGACGTCGCCGCCCTTGAGACCGTGGCGCTTGAGGAGCTCGCGCAGGTGGTACCGGGTCAGACCGGCCTCCTGGGCGGAGCGCGTGATGTTGCCGTCGTTGCGACCCATCAGCGCACCGAGGTACGCGATCTCGAACGCGTCGACGACGGTCTGCTTCGCCTGCTTGAAGCCGAGGCCGGCCTTGAGCAGCGCGGCGTCGAAGATCGCCGGGCCGCTCTGCTGCGGCAGGTCGACGCCGGCGAGCTGCGCGGCCGCGCGCTGCGCCGCCTGCGCTCCGGCCTGCGCGAGATCGTGGCTGACCATCAGCGAGGGGCCCATCTCGCGGCCGAACACGAGGTCCGCGCGCGTGATCACGGGGCCATCGGACAACGCCGCGGCGCGCTCGACGACGTTGCGCATCTCGCGGACGTTGCCGGGCCACGCGTGGTTCATCATCGCGGACATCGCGTCCTGCGACCACGACATCGTCATGCCGCGGCGCGAGGCCACCTCGCGGAGGAAGTGGTTCGCGAGGCCCGGGATGTCCTCCCTGCGCTCGCGCATCGGCGGCAGCTCGACGTGCACGACCGAGAGCCGGAAGTAGAGGTCCTCGCGGAACGTGCCCTTGTTGACCTCCTCGCGGAGATCGCGGTTCGTCGCCGCGAGCACGCGGACATCGACCTTGTGCGTGCGATCGCCGCCGACGCGCTTGATCTCGCGCTGCTCGAGCACGCGCAGCAGCTTCGGCTGCAGCGAGATGTCGAGCTCGCCGATCTCGTCGAGGAAGATCGTGCCGCCGTTGGCCTGCATGAAGCAGCCGTCGTGCTGCTGGACGGCGCCGGTGAACGAGCCCTTCTCGTGGCCGAACAGCGTCGACTCGATCAGCTCGCGCGGGATCGAGCCGCAGTCGAGCACGACGAACGGCTTGGACTTGCGGTTGCTCGCGTTGTGGAGCGCGCGCGCGACCATCTCCTTGCCGGTGCCGGTCTCGCCCGTGATGAGGCACGTGAGCTCGCTCGGCGCGACCTTCTCGAGGTGCGCGAAGATCTCGCGCATCGCGGGCGACGCGCCGAGCATCATGTCGAACCGGTCCTTCTTGGACAGCTCGATCTCGACGACGTCCTGGAGCGTCTGGAACTGGATGTTCGTGTGGCCGATGCGGAACACCGTGCCCGGGCGCAGGAACACCTCGCGGATCCGCAGATCGCCGACGTAGATGCCGTTGCGGCTGTTGAGATCGCGGAGGCGATAGCCGTCGTCGCGCGCGCTCACCTCGAAGTGGGACCCGGAGACCGCCTTGTCCTGGACGACGAGGTCGCTGATGATGCTGCGGCCGCCGGTGACGCGCGGCTTCGTGATCTCGAGCTCGCGTCCCTGGTCCGGACCGTTCGTGACGACCAGCTTGCCCTTCTTCAGGCGGCGGACCGTGGCCCACTCGCCCTCGAACAGCGTGGTCAGGCCGGTGCCCTGATCGAATGCGGAGCCGTCCTCTTCCATCCGGAGGACGGTACCACTAGTTCAGCCACTTCTGCTCGTCGCGCTTCTTGGGGGGCGCACCGCCCTGCAGCACGGAGAGCTTCGCCTTCGCGCGGGAGATCTTCCAGCGCTTGTAGAGCAGGCCCGGGCTCCACTTCTTGGAGACCATGATCGCCGCGGTGATCATGCCGCCCGCATAGGCGGCGCCCTGGTACCACTGCTTCTGGAGCACGACCGACAGCGTCAGGAAGGCGAGGAACCCGAACATCATCTGCCGGCCGGTGAGCGGCAGGACACCCCAGACCTGGACGGGCTGGCGTGCGTAGACGATGCCGTAGGCGATCACGGTGCCCCAGACGAACGGCGACAGTCCGACGATCGGCACGTCGACGCCCGCGAGCTTGCCGACCGCGACGCCGGTCGCGACACCGGCGAGCGACGTCGCGAGCACGAACCGGAAGAACCGCGGCGTGCCCCAGAACCGCTCGAGCGTGGGCACGAACAGGAACATCATGAAGCCGAGGAGCAAGAGCTGGAAGAAGCTCGGCTCGAGCAGCGGGCTCGTGACGATCGTCCACAGCCGGAAGTGGTCGAAGATCTGCGACGGCGAGGCGACGATGTACTCGGCGAACGTCGCCTTGGTCGGCGGGTCGCACATCATGTAGACGAGCGAGACGCCGAGCTGGAGCCCGAGCACGATGAGGGCGCCGCGCGTGATCCCGAGACGCCGGAATTCGAAGCGGGGCCGATCCTTCACGCTTCGACCTTAGCACGCTCCGAAAACGACGACGCCCGCCGAAGCGGGCGCCAGGGTCACGAGAGCCGGTCGCTCAGTCGACGCGGACCATGACGGTGCCGAGGTCGGTCACCTTGTTGGGGCCGGCGACCTGCTGGTTGAGCAGCTCCGTCATCGGGCCGATGCCCTGACCCGCGGCGTTGATCGCCTGGACCTCGAGCGTGTACGCGCCCTGGAGGAGGTTGCCGGTCAGGCCGTAGTTCTCGTCGCAGAAGAACCGGTCGTCGAACGAGTTGTTCGCGTTGGTCACGCTCGTCGAGAGCACGGCCACCTTCGGCACCTGCGCGCAGGTGATCGGCTGGTTCGCCGCGTTGCGCAGATCCCAGTCGAGCTGGAAGTAGCCGGCGTCGGCGTAGATCGTGGTCTTGAACGTCTTGTCGACGTCGACGACATCGACGAAGTACCCGTCGGGGAACCGCTCGCTGGTAGCCGCCTCGTTGCGCGAGGTCGACGTCGCGTAGACCGTGCCGCCGCCCTCCGACGTCAGCTCGACCCACATCTCGTAGACCGACGGAGGCAGCGGGTCGCTGTTGCCGATGCCCGCGTCGCAGTCATAGAGCTCGATGAACGGAGCACCGACCGGGCGGTACTCGAGGTCGACCTCCTGCGCGTAGACCGCCGCCGTCGTGGTGCCCGGGGGGCACGTCAGGGTCTGCCCCGCGTTGGACTTGAGAGCCCACTGCGAGGTGACGATCGCGTACTCCGGATCGTCAGAGGTGATGATGCATCCCGCGGCCTGCGAGACGGTCGCCAAAACCAAGGTACCTAGGACTAGTTTCTTCATCGAGGATCTCCCCTTGCGGTTACGTGGCCGCGGATTGGACGGCGCGACCGTAGGTTGCTTCACTTCCGGTCATCAAGGCAATCGCCGCGCCAGCATGCTGCCGCGTTCTGTGATCTCTCGCAACCTAGCTGCAGATGCACGGCTGCTGACCACAATAGGACACCTGGAGCACGAGCTCGACGGCTCCCAAGCTCACGGTATCCCCCAGGATCACGTGGCGCTGCTCGGGAGCTGGTGCCGTGTAGGTGGCGGGATCCGCCGCGCCCTCCGCGCACTCGGGTGTGACCGAGAGCAAGGCGTCGCCCTCGGGTAGATCAAATCCGGTTACACCGTGGTTGTCGCCGCAACGCCACGATGCGAACCCCGAGGCACGGCCAACCACCTCCCAATCGAGCCGAATCCGCGTCACGGGGTTGGTGCCATCGAGGCCCGGATCGCACTCGACGAACTTGTCGGGCAGCGAGCTCGAGGCCGGGCGGAGCTTCCACGACAGCTCCACGGCGCCGCCATCGACCTGCGTGCACGCGCCGGCGAGTGGCAGGAGCATCGCGAGCTTGGCGGACTTCACGCATCGTTCTCGTACCATGATTTGACCGGCGCAAGGGGTGCGTGTTATTGCCCAAAAACTCGATATGCCAGGGGTTTCCGCGTATTCCGCGATCGGCGCCAGCCTGGACATCGTGCGCCTGTTCAAGAGCGCGCACTGGATCGTCCAGAGCGTGATGATCGGGCTGGCGATCATGTTCGTGATCTGCCTCTACATCATCGTCTACAAGACGCTGTTCGTGAGGCGCGCGGCGTCCGAGTCGGAGCGGTTCACCGACGCGTTCTGGAAGTCGCGCGACATCGAGCAGATCTACAAGCAGGCACAGGCGCTGCGAAACAGCCCGATCTCGCAGATGTTCGTCGCGGGCTACACCGAGCTCGCGAAGCTCGCGAGCGACGAGGCGCTGAAGGGCGATCGCGAAGGCAACCTCGCGAACATCGAGCGCGCGCTGCGCCGCGCGCAGAACGTCGAGACCGGCAAGCTCGAGTCCGCGATCGCGTTCCTCGCGACGACCGGCTCCGCGGCGCCGTTCATCGGCCTGTTCGGCACCGTCGTCGGCATCCTGTTCGCGTTCGTCGAGATCTCCGAGGCGTCGGGCGCCGCGACGTTGAAGGTCGTCGGCCCGCACATCGCGGAAGCGCTGTTCGCCACCGCGATCGGCCTCGTCGCCGCGATCCCGGCCGTGATGGCCTACAACTACTTCCAGCGACGCATCAAGGTCCTGCGGAACGAGATGGAGACGTTCCAGCACGACTACCTGAACATCATCAAGCGTCACTTCCTGCGCTAGGAGGCCCGGCCATGGCGATGAGCAGCGGCGGTGGCGACGGAGACCTGAACGCCGAGATCAACGTGACGCCGCTCGTCGACGTCATGCTCGTGCTCCTCATCATCTTCATGATCACGGCGCCGATGATGAACACCGGCGTCGACCTCGACCTGCCCCAGGTCAGCGCCAAGAACATCGAGGACCCCGAGGGCAAGCTCGTCCTCTCGATCGACAAGGGCAACCGGATCTTCCTCGGCGGAACGCAGGTGACGTGGCAGGATCTGAAGGTCAAGCTCGAGGCGAACGAACGGGTGAAGAAGGAGAGCGAGCTCTACATCGAGGCGGACACGGCGCTGCCCTATGGCGTCGTGATCACCGCGATGGCCGTGGCGAAGAACGCCGGGGTCGCGAAAGTGATGATGCTCACGGAAGCCGAGGACAACCTCGGTGCCAAGCTCACCGAGCTCGATCAAAACAAACCGAAGTGACAGCCGTCTAAGAACGTATGCGCGAGTCCGAGATGCACATCACCGCCGCGTTCAGCGCCCTGACGCTGACGGCGGGGATCGTCTACGGCACGGTGCATTTCTCCGAGGCGCGCGCCGACACCGCGCCTCCGCTCGAGGACATGGAGGCGATCGAGGCCTCGCTCGCGTACAAGAAGCCCAACGCGCCCAAGCAGCCGCAGAAGCCGAAGACGGCGCCGCCGCCCGAGGTCAAGCCCGAGGGTGTCTCGCGCGACGAGACCAAGAAGCCCGAGGAGAAGAAGAAGCCCGACGAGGAGAAGAAGCCTCAGAAGTCCGACACGCCCGTCGACCCGCTCGCGAAGTTCAAGCGCACCGACGAGGACATGGAGGTCGGCAAGCCGAACGAGACCGTCGGTGCGTTCGATGGCAGCGAGTTCGGCATCGGCGACGTCACCAAGGGCGATCCGTACTTCCAGCGCCTGGTCGTCGATCTCGCGTGGGCCTCGCCGGAGCTCGCGAAGGCGGGCGCGACCGCCCCGATCGGTTGCATCCAGCTCACCGCCGAAGGCAAGATCCCCCAGACGACCTTCAAGGTCAAAGGCGACGACGACATCGCGACGCTCGCCGAGGCCGCGCTCAAAGAGCTGAAGCAGAAGCGCAACGAGAAGCCGGAAGAAGTCCCGACGCACCTGCTCAAGCAGCTCACCACCCGATGGATATGTTTCAAGTTCACCGTCAAGTCATCCGAGTAATCGCGCTCGCATCGGTCGTGCTCGTCGCCGGCCACGCCGCGCCGACGCACGCGGATGACGGGGTCGTGATCGACGTCAACGCGCAGAAGAAGGGCAGCTACCCGCTCGCGCTGCCCGCCGCGCCCGAGGGCGATCAGGTCGCCCGGGAGATCGCGCAGGTCTCCCAGTTCGACATGACCGTCGCCGGGCCGTTCAAGGTGCTCGATCCGGCCTCGTTCCTCGCCGACCTGAAGAAGGAAGGCCTCGAGATCGAGCCGCAGAAGTGGAAGGACGTCGGAGCCCTCGGCGTCGTGAAGTACCGCGTGACCGCGACGCACATCGAGTTCCGCCTCTACGAGGTCAGCAAGGGCAACACCGCGGTGCTCACGAAGATGTACCCGCGGTCCGGCACCACGACGCGCGCGATCGTCCACCGCTGGGCCAACGAGGTCTTCAAGTACTACACGGGCGAGCCCGGGTTCTTCGGGTCGAAGATCACGTTCACCGCGAAGGGCAAGAAGAGCTCCGCGATCTACGCGATGGACTTCGACGGCAACGGCGCCTATGCGGTGTCGAACAACAGCTCCACGAACATCCTGCCGGCGTTCTCGCCGTCGGGCGGCCAGATCGCCTACACGAGCTTCATGCGCAACAACCCGGACCTCTACATCGGTCCGGCGGGTGGCGGCCGGCCGAAGAAGATCTCCGGGCATCCGGGGATGAACACCGGCGCGGCGTGGTCGCCCGATGGAACGAAGATCGCGTTGACGCTCTCGAAGGACGGCAGCCCCGACATCTACATCATCAACGCGGGCGACGGCTCCGTGATCAAGCGGCTGACCAACGACAAGGCGATCGACACCTCGCCGGCGTGGTCGCCCGACGGCGGCTCGATCGCGTTCGTCAGCGACCGCAACGGCGGCCCGCAGATCTTCGTGACCAGCGCCGGCGGCGGCGCCGCGCGGCAGGTGTCGTTCAACGGCACGTACAACACCACGCCGACCTGGTCGCCCAAGCCGGGCAAGAAGATCCTCGCGTACACCACGCGCGACGGCGGCCACTACGACATCGTCACGCTCGACCTCGACACCAAGGCGATGACGCGCATCACGCAGAACGAGGGCAACAACGAGGAGCCGGCGTTCTCGCCGAACGGCCGCGCGATCGCGTTCGCGCGCGCCGGCCAGGGCGTGTTCATCGCCAACGCCGACGGCACCGGCAAGGCGGTCAAGGTGTGGAGCGGCTCGGCGACCGGCGTCGACTGGGGCCCGGCCCCGAAGGACTGACCGGTCTCGCCGCGGCTCACGCGGCCGCGGTGTCGATGATCTGCCGGACGCGGCCGGCGAGCGCGTTCGCGCCGTACGGCTTCTCGAGGAAGGACAGACCGCCGGGCCGCACGCCGTGGTCGAGCAGCGCGTCGTCGGTGTAGCCGCTGGTGAACAGGATCTTGAGGTCCGGGTCCTCGGCCCGCGCCACGCGCGCGAGCTCGCTCCCGTCCATCCCGGGCATGATCACGTCGGTGATGAGGAGCGCGAGGTCCCTGTGCTCGCGCAGCCGGTGCAGCGCCTCCTGCGCGTCGCGAGCCTCGATCACCGTGTAGCCCCGCGCGCGCAGGCCGCGCGCGGAGGAGCCGCGCACGAACGGGTCGTCGTCGACCAGCAGGATCTTCTCGTGGCCGGCGGGGGCGAGGCGACCGATGTCGGAGATCTGCGTCAGCGGCTGGTCGCACGCGGGGAGGTAGATCCGGAACGTCGTCCCGAAGCCGGGGGTCGAGTCGACCTCGATGCGTCCGCCGGCCTGCTCGACGATGCCGTGCACGACGGAGAGCCCGAGGCCGGTGCCCTTGCCGACCGCCTTCGTCGTGAAGAACGGCTCGAACACGCGCGCGCGGACCTCGGGGGGCATGCCGGTGCCCGAGTCGGTCACCTCGATCATCACCGCGTCGTCATCGACGTTGCGCGTGGTCAGGGAGAACGTCCCACCGCGCGCCATCGCATCGCGCGCGTTGACCGCGAGGTTCATGAGGACCTGGACGAGGTAGCCCGGATCGATCCGCACGTGGCGGAGGTCCGGGTCGAGCGACGTCGCGATCACGATGTCGTCGCCGAGCATGCGGCGCAGCATCTTGCGCGTGTCCTTGACGGCCGCGTTGAGATCGAGCACCGCGGGCTCCACCACCTGCCGGCGCGAGAAGGCGAGCAGCTGCCGCGTCAGCCCCGCGGCGCGAACCACCGCGGACTCGATCTCGTCGATCAGCTCGCGCTCCAGGCCGCCGGGCGGGATCGACTCGGCGAGCAGCCCGGTGTTCGCGTTGATCACCGCGAGCACGTTGTTGAAGTCGTGCGCGACGCCGCCGGCGAGCAGGCCGAGCGACTCGAGCTTCTGCGTCTGGCGCAGCTGCTCCTCGAGCACGTGCCGCTCGGTCACGTCGACCGCGACGCCGGCGATGCGCACCACGGTGCCGGAGGCGTCGTGCACCGGGAACAGCGAGACCTCGATCTCGCGGAGCTCCCCGCCGCGGACGATGCGGAAGCGGGTGTCGCTGCGCGGGGCGCCGGCCTCGAGGCGGAACGCCTCCGCGCGTTCGCGATCGTCACGGTGCACGACGGCGTGCCAGTCCCGCGGGTTCTCGTACAGGGCGGCGCGGCTCCGGCCGAACGCCTTCTCGTACGCCGCGCTGATGTAGAGCATCTCGCCGGTCACCGCGTCGGTCAGCCACGTGACCTCCGAGATGTTCTCGAGCACCTCGCGCATCCGGTCCTCGGTCGCCGCGAGCTCGCGCTCGGCCCGCTTGGCCTCGGTGACATCGATGAACGTCGACATCGCGAGCGCCTCGCCCTCGATGTCGATCGCGACGCTCCACAGCAGGAGCTCGCGCGGGCCGGCAGGCGTGGTGACCTCGACCTCGATGCCCGCGATCGGACGTCCCGCGCGGAGGTTCTCGAACATCGCCTCGCGCGAGGAGCCGGCGACGACGATGCCCGCCGCGCCCGGGGTGGTGCCGATGATCGAGCGCTCGCGGAGCCCGAACAGGCGCAGGTACGCCGGGTTCGCGGCGACGACGACCCCGTCGGAGACGCGGCTCATCGACTTCGCGACCGGGCTCGCCTGGAACAGCTGCGTGAACCACCGCGTGGCGCGATCGGCATCTCGCGCGTGGCGCTCGGCGCGCCGCCGCGAGAGCCGCAGGCTCTCGATGATGAGGCTCGTCATCACGCCGACGGCGATCAGCACCCCGGGGCGCGACCACGCGAGCGCGGTGTCGTGCGCCGGGAGGAACACCACGACACCGAGGGCGGCGGTCGCCGTCGCGACGAGGCCCGCCGCCGCACCGCCGAGGTACGTCGCGAGGATGATCGGGAGCGCGAGCAGGCTCGTCGGGACGTTCTCGTCGCCGCGCACGGCGGCCATCACCGCGACCGTCGCCGCCGTCAGCGCGAACCCACCTCCGACGCAGCACCACCGCAGGACGCCTTTGCGCATGCGGCGCAGGCGGCTGCGAGCGCCGTGCCGTGTTCAGTCGTGCTGCTCGTCCCAGCGCTTCGACATCCGCAGCGCGCCGTAGAACACCCCGAACGTCATGGGGATGAACACGGCGAGGGCCATCGCGGTGCGAACGTCGAGGAAGTCGCCGGAACGCGCCATGAAACCGATCGCCGCGAGGGCCGGGAGGAACACGAGTGCAAAGACTGCCGCCATGGCACCGTCGAGTAGCCAATGGTGTGCCAGCCACGAGCACGCGCTACCCCACGGGGCACCGACGAAACCGCGCAATCTCCGCGCGACGCGCATCGGCACGTGCAAGGGCTGCCGGCGAACCGCTCGATCCCGGTGGTTTGGAGGTTGCAGGGCGCCCCGCCATGATCAAGCACCACGAGCTGCACTGCTTCGACTACGTGAACCACGACTACGCCTCGGTACGCGAGGCGCTGCTCGCCGACCCGCTGGCGATCTTCCGCGCGGCGACGACCCGTGGCGCGCGTGACGCGGCGAACAGCGAGCTCCGCGTGGTGGTCGGCGCGATGGAGCTCGCGGCGGAGATCGAGATCGACATCGTCTCGACGTGGCCGTCCCGCTCCCCGCTCGGCAAGCCCGCCCAGGCCATCACGCTGACCTGGAAGTCCCCGCGCCGGCCGGGCTGGTTCCCGACGATGAGCGCGACGCTGACCTGCTACGCGCTGTCCTCGACCGAGACGGAGCTCGACTTCGACGGAACCTACGATCCGCCACTCGGGGTCTTCGGCGCCGCCATCGACGCCGTGGCGCTGCACGAGTTCGCGGAGCGCGCGGTCGCGAACTTCGTGAAGGAGGTCGCGAGCTACCTGCGCGAGGAGATCGGCCGCCGCAAGTCCGCACGGCAGCACGACGGCATCGTCGCGCACCCGGTCGTCTAAGCTCCCCTCAGTTCGCGGCGCGCGAGAGCAGGTTGCTCAGCGCCCGCAGCGCGTCGGTCGCGGTGAAGATGCCCTGCACCCCGTGGCCGCCGAGGACGACCACGCAGTCGACCTTCTGGTCGCTCATGTAGTCGGCGACCTCGTCGAGCGGCACCGAGCCCCACACGGTCAGGGGACGGTGCATCACCTTCGCGATCTCGACGTGGTCGAGGTTGATGCCGGGGACCTTGTCGAGCGCGGCCAGCGCGTCCGCGCTCACGATCCCCACCAGCTCCGTCCCGTCGAGGATGGGCAGGTGACGGATCAGGTGCGAGCGCATCACGTCCCGGGCGCGCGCCGCGCTGCACGTCGATGGGACGGTGTAGGGCTCGCGCGTCATGAAGCGAGCTACCTCGGGGATCAGCATGGTCTACTGGCGGTGCACCGCCCATGCCCGCCGCCCGCGCCGAGGAGTGCGCACGGGGTGCGCCCGGAGCTCCTGGCGCGCACGGGTTGCGGGGCAAGGCCCCGAAAACCCAGGCGCGGAACCTGCTGAGGCTCCTGGTATGTCGGAGCGTTCCCTCCCCGCGCTGGACCGCGACCTCCCGCTCTCGGTGGCCGCCGCGCTCGTCGCCGCGTTCGCCCTGCTCTCGGGCCCGGTCGGGTTCGCGCTGACGCTCCTCCACCCCCAGCCGGCGTGGACCGATGCCGCGACGTTCGTCGCCCACGCGCACCCGATCCAGCAGCTGCCGTACTGGCTGGGGTTCGGCCTGCTCGGCTCGTGCCTCCTGCTCGTCGCGCGGGTCGTCGCGCTGTCGTGGGAGCACAACCGTACGCGTGCGCTCGTCGTCCTGTTGCTGACGGCGATGTACGCGGCCGCGATCCTCGTCAACTACGCGCTCCAGGTCGCGTACGTCCCGGTGCTCGCGCGAGCGGGGAGCCCGCTCGTCGCGTACGTCACGATGGCGAACCCCGAGGCGCCGACGTGGCTGCTCGAGATGTTCGGCTACGGCGCCCTCGGCGGGGCGACCTGGGCCGCGGCGCCGCTGTTCGGAGCGCATCGCCCGTGGATCCGCCGCCTGCTCGTCGCGAACGGCGTGGTCAGCATCGCGGGAGCGATCACCTGCGCCGGTGGCATGGGCTGGCTGCAAACGGTGCCGGGCCTCTTCGCGTACCTCGCATGGAATGCGTTGTTCATCGCCGCGGCGATCGCGATCGCGGTCGACCTCAGGCCCCGTCGTACACCGCGGGCCGCGGCACGCACGTTGCTCCACACCAGGGCATGAAGGCGCTGCGCTTGATGCGCTGGGGACACCCGGCGGAGCTCTCCGAAACCGCCGTACCGTCGCCGGGCCCGGGACAGGTGCTGATCCGCGTCGCGGGCGTGGGCGCGTGTCACTCGGACCTGCACCTGATGGAGTGGCCCGAGGGGCTGTTCCCGTGGCAGCTGCCGTTCACGCTCGGCCACGAGACCGCTGGCTGGATCGCCGAGCTCGGCGCCGGCGTCAGCGGCTTCGCGAAGGGCGACCCGGTGCTGGTGTACGGGTCGTGGGGCTGCGGCGCGTGCCGCACCTGCCGGCTCGGCCGCGAGAACTACTGCGAGCATCCGCTGCCCGCGATGGGCGGTGGGCTCGGCCTCGACGGCGGCATGGCCGAGTACATGCTCGTCCCGAGCGCGCGCCTGCTCGTCCCGCTCGGCGCGCTCGATCCGGTCCAGGCCGCGCCGCTCGCCGACGCCGGCCTCACCCCCTACGCGGCGATCGCCGGCTCGCGCGCGCACCTGCCGCCCGGCGCGAAG
>JAEUJX010000337.1 GCA_016794545.1 Myxococcales bacterium | reverse complement strand
CGCAGCTTCGCTCCCCGATCGACGCCGTCGTGATCGACGGCTACGTCTGGCTCGGTCCCGACCGCGCGGGGCTGGGCAAGCACCTCCACGATCGCATCGGGCTCCCGATCATCGGTGTCGCGAAGACCTCGTTCGCCGGCGCGGTCGCGACCGAGGTGGTGCGCGGCGAGAGCGCGCAGCCGCTGTACATCACGGCGATCGGGATCGACGAGGCCACGGCCGCCGCGAACGTCCGCGACATGCACGGTCCCTTTCGCCTCCCGACGCTGCTGAAGCGCGTCGACTCCCTCGCGCGGGGCCACGCGGCCTAGATCAAAACGCGAAGCGGATCGGAGCGCGAAGCGGATCGGAGCGCGAAGCGGATCGCAGCACGAACCGGATGGGAACGCGAACCAGATCGGAGCGCGAAGCGGATCAGAACGCGAACGGATAGGTGAAGGACGCGCCGTTCACCGTCTTGCCGAACTTCGCGGACTTCATCGCGGCGAGCACGCAATCCCCGAGCGCGGCGCTCGGTGCGTCGGCGACCGAGGCGCTGGTCACCGCGCCGTCGGGCGAGACCTGCATCGCGATCTTCACGGTGCCCTTCGTGCCGCCCGACTTCTCGCCGCACGCGACGACGCGCGGCTTCACCCGCTCGACGCCCGCGCGCACCATCGACTTGTCGAGGGACTCGGGCACGTCGCCGACGCGCGGCTTGAAGTCCGAGGTGTCCTTCGGCTTGTACCTCGCGCAGCAGGCGCGGTCGTACTTGGTGAGGATGCACGAGGTCTCGTCGCAGTCGGCGTCCACCGGCGGGTTCACCGGCGCGTCGTTGTTGGTCGCGGCCGCACTGCCGTCTCCGGCGGGCTTCTCCGCGCTGCCGCTGCCCGCACCGGGCTTCGTCACGGGATCCGGCTTCGTCGTGGTGCCGGGCTTCGTCGTCGGTGTCGGGTTCGTGGTGATCGGCGGCTTCGTCGCGCCGTCGCCGGGCGGCCGAACGGGCGTGGGATCCATCTCGATGTCGGGCTCCGCCGCATCCGGGGTGGGCGGCGGCGCTGGCTCCGCCGCGTCGGGCGGGACCGCGGCGATCGCCGCCGAGCCGCTGCCACTGCCCGCATCGGACGCGCTGCCGCTGCCCGCGCCGCCACCGGCCCCCTTGTCGCGGAAGATCAGCACGACCGCGCCGAAGCCGGTGCCGAGCAGGATCAGCGCGAGGAACAGCTTCAGGACGATGCTGCTGCCGCGTTTCTTCTGCACGGGATACGCGAACGCGCCGCGCGGCAGCTCTCCCGTCGAGCGCGTGGAGGCCGGCGGCGGTGTGGTCGGTGTCCTCTTCGCGGCGGTGGGCGGCGGCTGGGTCGGAGACTTCGTCGCGGCGACGGGCGGCTGCTGGGTCGGAGACTTCGTCGCGGCGGTGGGCGGCGGCTGCGTCGGCGGGCGAGGCGGCGGTTGCGTCGGCGGGCGCTTGACCGCGGGCTCGACTGCGGCTGCGGCGACCGGCCTGGCAGCCACCGGTGCGCCAGCCACCGGCGCGACAGCCACCGGCGCGGCAGCCACCGGCGCGGCAGCCACCGGCCTGTCGGCCTCCTCGAGCTCGTCATCGGCGAGCGGCTCGATCGCGGCGGAGGAGTCGAGCGTCATCACCGCGGAGTGACCATCGACGGTCTGCGCGCGATCGAGGTCGTCTTCCTCTTGCTCGACGCGCTTCGGCGGGCCGGGCGGCGGCGCGGGGAGCGGCGTGGGGGTCTTCGCGTCGCTCGCGCCGTTCGACGGTGCGCGCACGGTCTTCTCGTCGAACACGTTCGCGGGCATCGGCGCGCGCACGGTCTTCTCGTCGAACACGTTCGGCTTCTGCGGCGGAGGGCGGACCTCGGTCTTCGCCTCCTCGGCGACGACCGGCGGGCGGCGCGTGGTCATCGCCTCCTCGAACTGCGCCGGATCGGCCGGTGGCACCTTGATCTCGGGGCGCGACGTCGATGCGAGCGCCTTCTTGCGCGCCTCGGCCGCCTTGGCCTCGTCCGCGGCGCGCTGCGCGGCGATCGCGGGCGTCGCGGCGCGGTCGGGAGCCTTCTCGGCGGTCTTCTCACCCGACGGCGGTCGGTTGCGCGGCTGGATCGTGACCGCGGGGAGCGGCGTGTACGGCGTCCGCGCCTGGTCGCGCACGGCCTCGCGGGCGGGCACGCTTGGCGTCGCGGCGCGCGAGGGACCGGAGGACTGGCTCGCCGGGCGCGGCGGGATCACCGCCGGTACGGTGGGCACCGGGCGCACCGGCGTCGCGGTCTCGGCGCGCGTCTCGGGCGCCCTGCTCGGCGGCTTCGACGAGCGCACGAGCGACGGGATCGTGCCGGGATGCTGCGCCAGCGCCGGTGCGGGCGGGGCCGCCACGGTGACAGCGGTGTGATCGTCCTCGGGAGCGGGGGTGTACTCGGCGTCGCCGTCGACCTGGGTCGCGTCGTTGCGCGCGGGCGCGGCCGGCACCATGGTCTTCGTCGTCTCGTCCTGCTTCGCTCCCGACGCGGCGAGCTCGCGATCGAGCTGGACCAGATCGATCTTCTTCGTCGGATCGTCGGTCCCCTTCTCGCGGTGGACGACGTTCGCGCCGGTGCGCGACCGCATGCGACCCGACGGGAGCGCGGGCAGCCGGGCGGGCAGGCCGGAGCCGCCCTGGGTCTTCTCCTGCGTGATCGGCTGCGGCACCGCGTCGACGCCGGGCTCGGTGCGCAGGCGCGGCAGCTTCTCGACGAGGTTGCGCGGCGTGGTCTTCGGATCGAACTGCGGGAGGATCAGCTTGTCCATCGCCGCGGCGATCGCGCCCGGCAGCACGAACACGATCGTCGAGCTGCACTGCGCGGCCTCGGCGGACGACAGCATCGCGGAGGCGCCGGCCTCCTGGAACATGAGCCAGCGAAACAGATCCGTGAAGCCGGGGAGCACCTCGGTGATCAGCGGCTTCAGGGCGCGCGACGCCGCGTCGCTCTCGGCGCCGCCGAGCACGAGCACCACGTCGATCTGCGGATCGCCGATCCAGGCCTCGAGCTGCGCGCGCACCGCGTTCTCGGCGTCGGCCACGGTCTGGGTCGCGACGATCTTGTGCCCGGCGGCGGTCGCTCGCGCGCTCACCGTCTCGAGGTCGGCCGCGCCTGTGGCCCGCGAGGTCGCGAGCAGGGCGAACTGGACCGAAACGGCCTCCACGCGCCCATGCTAGCGCATGGCGCGCTCCGTCGGTGACGCTAGGCGGCGCCCTTGGCGGGCGGCGCGTCGATCGCGTGGAGCAGTGCCTCGAACTTGAACGGCTTGCGCAGCACGCGTGTCGGTGGCTGGACGCGCGCGTCGGACCCGGTGACGACGACGACCTGTGTCGCCTCGAACCGCGCGTTCCCGCGCAGCGCGCCCAGCACCTCCCAGCCGTTGCCGTCGTCCATGTGGAGGTCGAGCAGCACGACCTCGGGGACGTCGCGGGCGAGGTACGCCAGCGCCTCGGCGCCGCCGCCCACCGCCACGACCTCGTAGCCGTGGCGCTCCATCGCGTCCTGGTGCGCCATGCGCACGTCGTCATCGTCGTCGACAATCAAGGCTCGTCTCGGCACGAGGTACACCGTAGACGACGCGCTCCGAACGGTCCATGCGTCCCATGGTGAGGACAGCGTGGGACCGCCAGCGAGTGTGCGACCAGCGTGTCAGGTGCGCGCGGCGTGTCGCGCGCGAGCACGCTACGGGCAGCGCTGGAGCCCGATCGCGTCGATCTCGTTCCAGCCGACCACGCGTCGAGAGCCCAGCCGCACGTTGACCGCGACGATCGGCTCGTCGGAGCACGCCAGCTCCACGCGGAGCTTGTTCGCCTGCGGGCCGCTGGCCGCCGGGGAGCCCTGGTACGCCGTGATGCGGTTCCCGCTCGCGGTGACGAGCTCGATCTCGCTGACCGCGCCCGGGTTGAACGTCTCGTAGAGCTCGATGGCCGAGGCCCGCGTCGCCTGGGCGAAGCCGACCTCGATCCACTCGTCGGCATCGTCGGCACCGCGCGACGCCCACGCATTCACGAGGTCGCCGTGCTGCGGATAGACGTCCGGCGCCCCGAGCACGCGCTGCGCCGACCAGCTGGCCTCGGAGTACTGTGACGAGAAGCCGCGCACCGTCGCCGCCCACACCATGACGGGCTCCGGGGCGGCGACCGGCGCGGTCCACGCCGCGTCGATCGCGGCGGACCTGGCGTCGTACTGCGCCTGCGTGATCCGGCCGTGCGTCAGGTCCGAGCACGCGAGCGCCCAGCGCGCGACGACGGTCCGGTGGTGCTGGGTCATCGTGGCGATGTCGACGCTCGGGCGACACGGATCGAGCGCCGGCGCGGAGGGCCGGGTCGCGAGCACTGCCCCCGCGGCGAGCACGCCGGAGAGCGCGGCCGCCATGCTGCCGAGCACGAGCGCGCGGTGAACCGAAGGAGGGCTGGACGGAGGGACGAGCATGGTTCCTTGGAACGCGCCGGAGTAGTGTTTCGTTCTATGACTCCCGAGGAGTGGCGGGCCGGCGGTACGTACTTCGACTGGCAAGGGCATCGGATGTTTGCCCGCATCGAGGGCACGGGCGATCCGCTCCTGGTGATCCACGGCTTCCCGACCGCCTCGTGGGACTGGTGGAAGCTCTGGCCAGCCCTCACGAAGTCGTTCCGCTGCCTCGCGGTCGACATGCTGGGCTACGGGTACTCGGCCAAGCCGCGGGACGCGATGTACTCCATCATGCGCCAGGCCGACCTGCAGGAGGCGCTGCTCGCGCGCGAGGGCGTGACGCGCTACCGCCTGCTCGCCCACGACTACGGCCTCACCGTGGCGCAGGAGTTGCTCGCGCGCGGAGCGCCGATCCGCTCCACGTGCCTGCTCAACGGTGGCGCGTTCCCCGAGGTCCACCGGCCGGTCCTCACGCAGAAGCTCCTCGCGTCACCGCTCGGCGGCCTCGTCGCGCGGCTGACGACCTACCGCACGTTCGCCGCCTCGATGCGCCGGATCTGGGGCACCACACCGCCGCCCGACGACGAGCTCCGCGCCTGCTGGCGCCTGATCACCGAGAGTGATGGCATGCGGATCATGCCGAAGCTGATCGGCTACATCGAGGAGCGCCGCCAGAACCGAGACCGCTGGGTCGGCGCCCTGGTCGACACGAAGGCACCGCTGCGCTTCATCAACGGCCTGCGCGATCCGATCAGCGGCGCGCACATGGTCGCGCGCTACCGGGAGCTCGTCCCGAACCCCGACGTCGTCGAGCTCCCGGACGTCGGCCACTATCCGCAGCTCGAGGCGCCGGACAGCGTTCTTCGCGCGATATTAGGTCCGACCTAGTTTCTGCACACGAAGTGCATCGCGATCTGTCCGGGCCGGACGACCGCGGGGTTACCGCCGGACGACCGCGCGGCTACCGTGGGGCGAACGCGAACGGGTAGCTCACGACCATCGCGCTGCCGTACGCGGGGAACTTGATCGTCTTGATCACGCCGGCGATGCACGCGTCGATCGCGGGCATGCCCTCGGCGGTCGCTTCGACGACGTCGCCCTTCGCGCCGATCGTGAACTTCGCGACGACCTTGCCCTCGAGCTTCGGATCTTTCAGGAGTGCCTTCTCGTAGCAGAACCGGAACCGGCCCATCTCGGCGCGGATCGCGCGGCGGATC
>JAEUJX010000586.1 GCA_016794545.1 Myxococcales bacterium | reverse complement strand
ACGATCATCATCGTCCCGAGCCTGGTGTCGGCCGGCGTTCCGACCGGCGCGACCTGCACGCTCGCGATCGACAGCGGCATCACCGATACCGGCGGCGTTCGCATCGAGACCGGCTCGTCGTTCGAGCTCCGCGTGGCCGATCTGGGCCTGGTGAGCGTCGCGCCCTACAACGACTCCGACGCCGTGCTCGCGCCCACCGGGGCCGTGCAGTTCGTGTTCAACGCCGATCTCGACGAGGCCACGCTCGGCGGCATGGACTTCCAGCTCGTGCGGGCCGGGAGCGACGTCGCGGTCGATGTCGATGTCCCGGGCGCGGCCGACACGGTGATCGTGTTCGGCGACAGCGTGCTCGCGCCGGGCTCCTACACCGCGTCGATCCGCAGCAGCGCCCTGATCTCGGAGATCAACGGCGGCGGGTTCGTGTTCGATCCGGCCGGCACGAACACGTTCGCGTTCACCGTGAACGACACCGTCATGACCGGGCTCGAGGTCACGACCGCGGATCCCTCGGTGCCGCTCGGCGTACCCGTGCAGTTCACGGCGATGGCGACGCTGTCGGATGGCACCAGCACCGACGTGACGTCGATGGCGACGTGGTCGGTGGACGACACGTCGATCGCGACCATCTCGAACGCGATGGGGACGCGCGGGCAGGTGACGAGCCTCCTCGAGGGCAGCGTCACGATCACCGCGATGCTCGGCACCCTCACCGACACCGCGGGGCTGACCATCGAACCCGCCGCGCTGCTGTCGATCGACGTGACGCCGGCCACGGCCACGATCCCCGCCGGGCTGGATCAGCCCTTCCTCGCGACCGGCACGTTCAGCGACGGCAGCGCGCTCGACATCACCAGCACGGTCACGTGGTCCACCAGCAACGCGTCGATCGCCACGATCGACGCCACCGGCCTCGCCACCACGGCGGGGGGCACGCAGCTCGGCCCCGTCACCATCACCGCGATGCAGGGCACGCTCAGCGACACCGCGGTGCTCACGGTCAGCCCCGCGGTGCTCGCCTCGATCGAGGTGACCTGCGCCGCCCTCGACATCCCACTCGGCGTGGACGTGCAGTGCCAGGCGATGGGGACGTTCAGTGACGGCGTCATCACCGACATCACCGGCACCGTGACGTGGACCGCGACGCCGGCGACGCGCGTCTCCGTCACCAGCACGGGCCTCGTGACGACGCCGGCCGGCGCCACGGCAGGACCGGCGACGATCACCGCGACGTCCGGCCTGGTGTCGGACAGCTTCGCTCTCGACGTCACCGACGCGGTCCTCACCGGCGTCACGATCACGAACGCCGATGGCTGGTCGATCCCGATCGGCACGGACCTGCCGTTCTTCGCGCAGGGCACGTTCTCCGACGGCTCGAGCTGCACGGTCGGGATGACCTGCGACGTGTCGCTGGTGGCGACGTGGAGCGCCACGCCTGCGGGGCGGATCGCGATCGACGCCACCGGGCTCGCGACGGCCCCGACCACGGCGACCACGGGGGCCGCGACGATCACGGCGACCCTCGGCGCGTTCAGCGACACCTCGGTGGGGATGGTCGCGCCGGCGGCGCTCCAGACGATCGTGGTGTCGCCCGACAACGTCAGCCTGCCGGTCGGTGCGACCCAGCAGTACCAGGCGATGGGCACGTTCTCCGATGGCCAGCAGCTCGATATCACCGCGCTGGCGACCTGGTCGACGAGCAACGGGAGCTTCGCGACGGTCTCCTCGTCGGGGCTCGTCACGATGGTCGCGCCCGGACCCGTGTCGGTGATCGCGACGCGGGGCATGGTGACCGACTCGGCGAGCCTCACCGTCATCTCCTCCGCACCGGAGATCGCCGTCGAGATCGCCGCGGCGCCGCTCGCCGATCCCGGCGTCGACCGCGTCGGCAACCGGATCGTCGGCGTGCCCTTCACGCGGACCTACACGGTGAGGAACACCGGCAGCGCGAACCTGACGCTCGGCGCGATCACGTTCCCGTCGTCGACCAACTGCACGGCGAATCTGCAGACGCCTCCGGGGACCACGACGATCGCCCCGACCACCAGCACCACGTTCTCCGTCCAGGTCACGCCGACGGCGACCGGCACGTTCTCGTGCAAGGTCGCGATCGCGAACAACGACAGCGACGAGAACCCCTACGACCTCGACGTCCACGGCGTGGGCGTGCTGGACACCGGCAACTTCGCCGCCGCCGACGGCATCTACGACGGCGACAACGGCTGCGGCATGGGCACGTTCACGCTCTCGAGCGATCTGGCCATCGTGCTCGCGAATCTCGCTGGCAACGCGCCGCTCACCTTCCTCCTGACGGCGGCGGCCACGGCGAGCGCGAGCGGCGTGGTCGTGTTCTCGATCGGTAACCACACCTGCACCATCACGCGGATCGGGACGAGCTTCACGATCTCGATGTCGTGCTCGAACACCAGCGGCGGGTCGTGCTTCGAGTCGTTCTCGCGGCGCACGGCGCCCGAGATCTCGGTGTCGGAGGTCGCGACCGGCGAGCCCTTGTTCTCCGGCAACCACGAGTACCTCTACGCGCTCCTGCCGACGAGCGTCATCCGCGTGGACTGGGACCTCCGGATCACCAACGACGGCACGGCTCCGCTGAACCTCGGTGCGATCACGTTCACGAACGACATCAACTGTAACGGCACGCTCGTGACGGCCCCCGGGACCTCCACGCTGGCCCCCGGTGCCTCGACGACGCTCACGGTGCGCGCGACGCCGATCGCGACCGGCCCGTTCCTGTGCACGGTCCGGATCCCGAGCAACGATAGCGACGAGAACCCGTTCGTGCTCGGGATGCCCGGCCAGGCGTTCTAAGCGCGGGCGCTCAGCGTACGCCGTCGAGACCGCGCGACCGGCACAGCGCGACGATCTCGGCGCGGATGCGTGCGTTGCGGCCGAGCTGGTTCAGGGCCGCGTTCGCGAGCTCGAGGTCCTTCTTCTGGCACGCGACGAGGCCCTTGATGCGCGCGGCCTGGACGCGCTGGCGAGGGCCTCCGCGATTCGCGACCATGTTCGCGTAGCGATTCGCGAGGTCGTAGTCGCCGTTCGCGAGCGCCTCCTTCGCCTTCATCAAGGTCTCCTTGATCTCGTCGCCCCCCTCTCCGCCGTCCTCGACCTCCTCGGGCGGTGCGGGCGGCGCGGGCGGCGGCGTCTTCGGCTCGGTCGGCCGCTTCGGCGTCGGCTTCTCGCCGGTCTTCGGCTCGCCGGGCGCGGTGGAGCGCGCCTCGTCGATCGCGGCCGCGACCCTCTGTTCGTTCGGCGTCGCGGGCGGCGGCGCGGGCGGGGCGGCGGCGTCGGGCGTCGCCTGCGCCACGACCGCGGCATCGACGGCGGCGGGCGCCGGAGTGGTCGCGACCGGCGGATCGCTCGGCGTCGCCGGGTTGGCCGGCTTGTCCGGCGAGCGCATCACGAAGTACATGATCGCCGCGGTCGCCGCGATCGCGCCGAGCCCGACGAGCGCGAAGACCGCGCCGCGGCCGCCCGCCGGCTTCGCGGGGACCGGCACGGGGACGTCCGGGCGCGTCGCGACCGACTCGACCGTCGGCGAGGACGCGCGGACCGGCGGTGGCGTGATCACGGGGGCCGGCGCCGGGACGGGCTTCGCGCCGTAGTCGCCGGAGCCCATCGTGTCGCCCAGGGCGTCCTCGCTCGTGATCTTCTTCGAGCCGCTCGCGAAGCCGATGTCGGCCGGTGGCTTCGTGATCATCGACGGGCGGAACGTGGCGAGCGCGCTGCCGGTCAGCCCCTCGATGAAGTCCGAGACCGTCGCGTACCGCTCGTCGCTCTGCTTCGCCATCGCCTTGCGCACGGCCGAGGCGACGTGGTCGGGCACGCCGGCCGGCAGCGGCAGCGGCGCCTCGTAGACGACCTTGAACACGACCTCCGGGATCGAGGCGCCGGTGAACGCCGGCTGGCCCGACAGCATCTCGTGCACGATCGCGCCGAGCGCGAACACGTCGGTGCGCTGGTCGACGGCGTCGTGCCGGCCGGTCGCCTGCTCGGGCGCCATGTACTGCGGCGTTCCGAGGAGCGCGCTCTCCTGGGTCTTCACGGTCTCGGAGCCGCGCCACTTCGAGATGCCGAAGTCGAGCACCTTCGCGACCTCGACGAGCCGGCCATCGACCTCCATCGGGACGAGGAAGATGTTCTGTGGCTTGAGGTCGCGGTGGACGATGTTCTCGCGGTGCGCCGCGGCGAGCGCCGAGCCGACCTGGCGCAGGATCGAGGTGACCTGGTCGAGCGGGAGCGGGCCGACGTTCGCGATCCGCTGCGCGAGGGTGACGCCCTCGAGGTACTCGAGCACGAGGTACGGGACGCCGTCGGGAGTCACGTCGAAGTCGTGGACCTCCACGATGTTGGGGTGGTCGATCTTGGTGGCGATCTGCGCCTCGCGCTTGAAGCGCGCCTGGATGTCGGCGTCGTGGATCTCGGCGTGCAGGACCTTGATCGCGACCTTCTTGTCCGTGAGGGTCCGATGCCGCGCGAGGAACACCGCACCCATCCCACCCCGGCCGATCAAGGCCTCGATCACGTACTTGTCGATCACCGAGCCCACGTCGATGACCGAGCGGGCGGGTGAATTCCCCATCGGCTGGATCGTATAATGAGACACCGATGCGTGCACGAGGTTGGGTCGTGGCTGGGTGGCTCGCGGTGTCCTCCACGGTCACCGCGGACGTGGGCAAGGACACCGATCCGAAGCCAACTCCGGTCGATATCAAGCCCCTGCGCGACAAGCTGCAGGTGTTCCAGGACAAGGAGGGCGGCACCTACGTCGTCTACACGGCGATCGACGGGACCGGCGACGCGACCGTGTTCTACGGTACGGGGAAGTCGCTCTACAAGCAGATCGTCACCGGCCGCTCGCGCAATGGCGACGCGTGGTCGGTCGCGACCTGGGCGCCGCGCCTCGCGGAGACCCGCCCGGGCGCCGTGATGCGCAAGGAGGACGGCACGTTCATCAAGTGGTGCGACGGGAAGGACGACGCGATCCTGACCGAGCTGAGCGGCGACAAGGCCAAGCTCGTGCTCGACAAGTACACGTTCCTCTCCCCCGCGCTCGTGCGGCGGCCGCACCTGTTCGCGCGCGACGACTCGGGCGTCTACTACTACGTCGATCGGCTCGCCAAGGAGTACGGCGGCAAGGGCTTCCGCGTGTTCATCGGCAAGAAGGGCGCGATGAAGCAGCTCTCGCTGGTCGATGTCGCGAGCGACAGCGCGGGCCAGGTGTTCTCGACCAAGACCGGCGACCTGCGCCTCGTGCGCACCGCCGGCACCACCGAGGAGACCAAGCCGTCGACGAAGTGGGTCAAGGGCGAGAAGAAGACCGAGCTCATCTCGCTCGACCTCGACGTGAACTCGCCGATCATCTTCAAGGACCTCGGCATCTACAAGTTCATGGGCACGCTGTGCGACGACATCTGAGCGCCGCACTCGTGCTCGTGCTGGTCGCGGGGAGCGCGGCCGCCGACGAGCCGAAGCGGCCGATCGACATCAAGCCGGCGATCGACAAGCTCGACGTCTACAAGGACGACGTCGGCAACGTGCTCGTCACGCCGAAGCCGCTCGCGATGAAGGACGACCTCGACAAGTGGGTGTTCTACGGCGACGGCAAGACGATGTACCAGCAGCGGATCATCGGCACCGGCGTCGCCGGCGACAAGCTCGACTGGGCGATCTGGTCCCCGCGCGTGCGCGGCCTCCAGATGGCGCAGGTCTCGAACGACACCCAGGGCGCCGAGGTGCGGTGTCGCACCGGCGAGAACGGCTCCCAGAAGCTCGTCCCGGTCCCCGCCGAGAAGGCGAAGGCGATCCTGACCCGGGCGAAGTTCCTGCCTCCGCTGTGGGAGCGTCAGGCGCACTTCCTCGCGCGCGACGACGACGGCGTCTACTTCTACGTCGACGTCCTGCGCGAGGAGTACGGCGGCAAGGGCCACCGGGTGTTCATCGGCAAGAAGGGCGCGCTGAAGCAGCAGACGATGACCAACATCGTCAGCGACAGCGCCGGCGAGATCTACGCGACGAAGACCGGCGAGCTCAAGATCATCTCGGGCACCGACGGCAAGGCGTACTGGAAGAAGGGCGGCAAGAAGACCGACCTGGTGCAGCTCGAGCCGGCCCAGAACCGGTACGTGATCTATCGCGAGCTCGGCATCTACGGCACGCTCGGCGTCGTCTGCGACGACCAGTGACACCCTGTGGCCTCGCGGGCTCGGCCAACGCTATGCTGCGCGCATGAAGCTCAGCGGAGCAGTAGCTCTCGTCACGGGTGGCGCGTCGGGCCTCGGAGCCGCCACCGTCCGCGCCCTCGTCGCCGGCGGCGCGAAGGCCGTCATCGTCGATCGCGACGAAGCGAAGGGCACGGCCCTCGCCTCCGAGCTCGGCAGCGGCACCGCCGTGTTCGCCAAGGCCGATGTCACCGAGCCGGCGCAGATCGAGGCCGCGATCGAGGCGGCCGGCAAGCTCGGCACGCTGCGCGTCGCCGTGTCGTGCGCCGGCGTCGGCTGGGCCGCGCGCACGCTCGACAAGACCGGCAAGCCGCACGACCTCGATCTGTTCAAGACCGTCATCGGGATCAACCTGGTCGGCACGTTCAACGTGCTGCGCCTGGCCGCCTCGGCGATGTCGAAGACCGCCCCCTCCGACACCGGCGAGCGCGGCGTGATCGTCAACACCGCCTCGGTCGCCGCGTTCGACGGCCAGATCGGTCAGATCGCGTACGCCGCGTCGAAGGCCGGCGTCGCCGGCATGACCCTGCCCGCCGCCCGCGACCTCGCGGTCGTCGGCGTCCGCGTCGTCACGATCGCCCCCGGCATCTTCGACACGCCGATGCTCGGCCAGCTCTCCGAGGAGGTGCGCGCCGCGCTCGCGAAGGACGTCGTGTTCCCGAAGCGGCTCGGCGATCCGGCGGAGTACGGCGGGTTCGTCCGCTCGATCGTCGAGACCGGCTACCTCAACGGCGAGACGATCCGCCTCGACGGCGCGCTGCGCATGCCGCCGAAGTGACCACGGACCGCCTCGCGAGCGCGGCGAGCTACTTCTTGGGGAGCAGCTCGGCCGGGATCGCGAGCGGCAGCCTCGGCACGGACTGCTCGTACAGCCAGGAGTACGTGAAGAACGAGCCGAGCACGCGCTTGGAGTAGTTGCGCGCCTGGTCGTCGACGATGCCCTCGATGAACTCGTCGGCGTCCCACGTGCCGCGGACGCGGAGCATCTTGCGGACGGCGGCCGGGCCGGCGTTGTAGCCGGGCGGGACGAGCAGGGTGAAGTTCTTGAAGTTCTTGAACAGGAAGCCGAGGAACCGGCCGCCGACGGTGACGTTCATCTCGGGGTCGAACATGTTCTCGCGCGTCGGCGCGATGTTCGTCCCCTTCGAGAAGTCCTTCGCGGTCGGCGGGATCATCTGCGTGAGGCCCCACGCGTTCGCGTAGGACTCGGTGAATGGATCGAACGCGCTCTCCTCGCGGACGATGCCGATCTGCATCGCGAACGGCGTGTCGTTGAGCTTCGCGTGGCGGCGCAGCAGCTCCTCGTAGGCGAGCGGGTACGCGATCCGCCAGCGCGCGCGGTTCGCGCCGGTCGGCCAGCTCGCGCGGTAGTCGAGGATGTGCCAGCGCGTCGGCCAGTGCGAGGTCGCGTAGCGGCCCGCCCTGTCGTAGAGGAACGCGATCGCCCAGAGCTTCTCGACGAGCTGCGGATCGTCGACGCGCTTCTTGTCGCCGGGCGGCGTCAGCTTCAGCTTCTTCAGCTCGAGCTCGGCCGGCGCGCCGAGGCCGAGGCGGAGCAGCTCCATCGCGCGGAGGAAGCCGGGCGTGCCCCACTCGGGGCGCGGGGCGAACGCGAACGCGGGGGCCTTCGGATCGAAGCCCTTCGGATCGGACGAGAGCTCGGTGATCAGCGCCTCGTACTTCGCCGGAGCGACCTCGCGCAGCCGGTTCAGGCCCTGCAGCGCGTAGTACGCGGCCGGGTACTGCCGGATGCCGGCCTCCCACGAGGCGATCGCGTCGGCCTTCCTGCCCTTGGCGAGGTACGCGCGACCGAGCCAGTACTGCGCCTGACCCTCGCCGTAGTAGTTGTCGTCGTGGGGGACGAGCTCGATCTGCTTCTTCCACCACCGGATCGACTCGTCGTACTTCTTGGCCTTCCACGCGCGCCAGCCGAGCCGCCACATCGCCTCGGCGACGTTGTCCCCGGCGGGGAACTTCTTCGGCAGCGACGACAGGACCTCGACGATCTTCTTGTCGTTCCCGAGCGAGGTCCACTCCTCGCCCTCGCGCAGCAGCGCGTCGTCGGAGTAGCTGTGCTTCGGATCGACGGTCTGCGCGGCCTGGTACTTCTTGATCGCGAGCTCGTGCTGACCGATGAACGCGTAGCTGCGGCCGGCCTGGTACAGGCTCTTGATCTCGAGGTCCGTGTTCCCGGCGGTCTTGCAGGCATCGGCGGCGTCGTCGAACATCGGCGCCGCGCCCTTGCGATCGCGCGCCTTGAAGCGCGACTGACCGCGGTGATACGCGGCGACGCACTTCTCGGCCGGCGTGAGCCTGCCGTCGGCGAGCGCGGCGGTGAACGCGGCCTCGCTCTCGGGGTTGCGCATCGAATCGAACAGCTCCTTGCCGCGCGCGATCAGCTCCGCGCCGGTGAGGTTCTCGAGCGCCTTCGGCGCGATCACGGCGAGCCGCTCGGTCGCCTTCTTCGCCCACGACGACAGCGGGTCGTCGATCGTGATCTGCCGGTACAGCCGCACGACCTCCGCCGCCTCCTGCTTCGCGCTCTCGAGCGCCTCCGCCTGACGGAACCGCGCCTCGGAGCGCCGCGGCCCGTCGGGCCGGCGCGTCAGGTAACCCTGGTAGTGCGCCGCGGTCGCCTTCGGATCGGCCATGCCGCGCAGGACGTCGCCCACGAGGAGCTCGGCGTCGGCGCCGACGATCGAGTCCGGCGACACCTTCCTCGCCGCGGCGAGCGCCTCGGCGCCCTGCTTGGCGAAGTACAGCGCGCGGGCGCGGTGATAGCCGAGGTAGTCCGCGAGCAGTGGGAGCCCGGCCAGGGCGGCCTCGAAGTGGGAGGCGGCCTTCGCCCACGCCCCGAGCTCGGCATTGCACAGGCCGAGCATCACGTCGAGGCGCGCGGCGTCGTCGCCTCTGGCCGTCTTGCGCGCGAGCTCGAACGCGGCGCGTGCCTCTTTGTAGTGCTGGAGCGCGAACTGCGCGGCACCGGTCTTCGCGTCTGCCGTCTGGAAGTACGGCTGCGCCATCGACTCCGACAGCGGCGCCGCCGCGGGGGCGCCGGCCGGTCCGGCAGGGGCGGGCGCGACCCGGGCCGGCGGGGTGTCGCCGGCGGCCGTGGTGGAGAGCGCCGCGACGACAAGGAGCACGAATCCCCGCATGCGTAGACCCTAGCAACGCGGATCCCAGGAGCCAAATTCCCCGTCGAGGCGGAGGTCAGCGGAGCGTGAGGCGGCCCACGCGGTTCCGGCCGTTGTCCTTGGCGCGGTACAGCGCCTTGTCGGCGGCCCCGATCAGCTCCTCGATGGTCTCGGCGTTGGTCGACGGGTAGCCGGCGGCGCCGATCGAGGCCGTCGCCGTGAGCGTCTGGCCGCCGAACTCGGTCTCGGTCTGCTCGAGCAGCCGGCGCAGGCGCTCGGCCAGGTGGAGCGCCGGGTCGAGCGGGATCGCGCGCAGGATGATCGCGAGCTCCTCGCCGCCGAACCGCGCGACGACATCCTCGTTGCGCACCGCGCGGGTGAGGACGCCGGCGAACTTGACGAGCACCGCGTCGCCCGCGAGGTGACCGTGCGTGTCGTTGATCTGCTTGAAGTGATCGAGATCGATCATCAGGAGCGAGACGCTGGTCTCGTGCCGGCGCGCGAACTTGAGCTCGCTGTCGAGCCGGTCGAGGAAGTAGCGCTTGTTGAACAGCCGCGTCAGCGGGTCGCGCAGCGCCGACGACATGAGGTTCTCGTGGAACGACTCGTCGATCTCGTCGTGATAGGCGAACCGCAGCACGGTGGTGCGGCCGACCTGGATCTTGTCGCCCTCGCGCAGCGGCGTGCGCTCGCGGATCCGCGCGCCGTTCACGAACGTGCCGTTGCGGCTGCCGCAGTCCTCGACCCACGGGTTGTCGGTCTCGAGGCGGAGCCGCGCGTGGTTGCGAGACACGCCATCATCGACGAGGCGCACGGTCGAGTCCGGCGCGCGCCCGATGCCCGCCTCCTCGCCGCGCGGCAGCTTGAACATCTGGCCCGTCGCCGTCCCGGTGAGCACGGTCAGGCACGGTCGCCTGCGCATCGGGTCGTTCGCCGGGACCGCGGTCAATTCCGCGGTCTCCGTGGCCGTCGTGTCCTCGTCCCAGCTGTCGGGCACGAGCGGACTGTACCAAACGCGCACTACGCCTTGGCCGCGAACCAGCTGGCGATCGCTGCCAGGCGCTCTCCGGGAGCACCCAGCCCGTGGGCGATCTCGCGGGCCTCCGCGCCGAGCACGCGCATCCGCTCGGCGGCCGCATCGGCGAGCTCGCCGAACTCGCCGTCATCGCGGTCGTCGGCGTGCTGGAACGCGACGCCGATCGCGAGCCCGTAGCGTCCGAGCGCCGCACACGTCGCCGCATCGGCCCCGGCGGCGATCGCGCCGAGCTCTGCCGCCGCCGCGAACAGCGCGCCGGTCTTCGCCGCGTGGAGCCGCTCGACCGCCGCGAGCGTCGACAGCTCCGCGCGCGTCGCGGTCAGGTCGATCGCCTGCCCGGCGAGCAGCTCGCGCGCACCCGCGCGCCGCGCGAGCACCGCGACCGCGGCCCCGGCGCGCGGCCCGAGCTCGGCGAGCGTCTCGAACGCCTGGGTGAGCAACCCGTCGCCGGCGAGGATCGCGATCGCCTCGCCGAACGCGACGTGCACCGTCGGTCGCCCGCGGCGCTCGTCGTCGTCGTCCATCGCCGGCAGATCGTCGTGCACGAGCGTGTACGCGTGAAGCATCTCGAGCGCGGTCGCGGCGGGCAGCGCGTCTCCCCGCGCTCCGCCGCACGCCTCCGCGGCCGCGATCACCACCGCGGGCCGCAGCCGCTTGCCGGGTCCGGTCGCCGCGTAGCTCATCGCCTCGACGAGGCGCCCCGGATCGTCGCCGGGCGCCGGCCGGAGCCGCCGCGCCAGATCGGCGTCCACCAGCGCGCGGACCTCGTCGAGGAAGGCCGCGAGCTCGGCGGGCGCACCGGAGGTGGCGAGCGTCGGCGCGCTCACGTCTCGCGCTCGTCGAACGGGGCGACCTCGACGCCGCCCGCGGCACTCACCAGGATCTCGACCCGCTTCTCCGCGCTCGCCAGGAGCTGCTGACCCTTGCGCGCGAGGGCGACGCCCTCCTCGTACACGGCGAGCGACTGCTCGAGCGTCAGGTCGCCCGACTCGAGGCGGCCGACGACCTCGCGCAGCCGCGCGAGGATCTGATCGAAGCCGGGCTCCGCGTCCGCCATCGGGACCGGCACACTACCGGGAGCGAACTGAAAAGTCACTCCTCGGAGATCGCTTGACGAGGCGCCCACTTGCGGGCAGGTTGAAACCCCATGGGGGAGCGCTCCGACTTCCACCCGGACAACACCGGCGAGCTCAAGCAGCGCTGGCGCAGCTACGTCCAGGACCATCGCCTGAACGTCACCGCGCAGCGCGAGGCGATCGTCGAGCAGTTCCTGCGCACCCGTGATCACGTCTCGATCGACGAGCTGCTCTCCAAGGTCCGCAAGCGCCAGCCCAAGGTCGGGTACGCCACGGTCTATCGCACGCTGAAGCTCCTCGTCGACTCCGGCCTCGCGGTGGAGCGCCAGTTCGGCGATGGCCAGGCGCGCTACGAGGTCGTCGGCGATCACCACGATCACCTGATCTGCGTGAAGTGCGGCCTCATCCTCGAGTTCGAGGACGAGGAGATCGAGCGCCTCCAGGACCGGATCGCGGCGCGCCTCGGCAACTTCACCGTGCTTCGCCACCGCCACGAGCTCTACGGCCTGTGCCCGAAGGCCGCCGGCGACACCGACGGCGCCTGCCCCCGCGAGCAGGGCGTCAAGCGGAGCTGACGCCGCGCGCGCGGCCGCGCAGCACCGCCATCACGACCCAGATCCGAGGCGACCTCGAGGCTGCCAGGGGGCGTCGCTCACGCCCACGCTACCTTAGTCGTCATCCCAGGACCAGTCGCCGCTGCCGGAGTCACAGCTCACGTCGGCGTCGTCGCTCGGATCGGAGCGGTCGTCGGCGTCGTACCCGTGGCACGCGGAGGGATCGTCGGCCTCGGCCGGGAGGTTCGTCGGATGGTGCCGAGCCGGATGATCGTCGAGCTCGGGGAGGGCGAGCGGCTCGTCGTGCAGCACCGTCGGCACGCAGGTCGCGGAGGCGTGCGGTGCGTCGAGCGACGCGGCGCCGCCGCGGACCGCCGCCTCGGCGGCGCCCTCCGCGAGACCCTCCGCGAATGCAGCCGTCGATGCGCTGGTCGGGCGGGATGGGCCGAGCGCCGCACGGAACATCAAGACGATGAGGAGCAGGACAGCGAGGAGGATCACGAAGCTCATGGCCGGCTCTATCGACCGGGCTCGTCCCGGGTTGCGTGCCCACGCAAGTCCGCAGCCCGCCTCCACGTTTTTCCCCTTGGAGCCCGGCTCACCCGCGGGCATAGTGCGCGGCCATGCTGTCGCGAGCTGTCATCCTCGTCGCGCTGATCGCCGCGCTGCAGAACAGTGCGTGCCGCACGACGGAGGGGGGCGACGACCAGCCCGCGACCGACGCGGCGCCCGACGGCGTCAACGGCGTCGGGTGCACGGCGATGGCGCCGCGCGCGGTGCCGGTCGAGGCGTTCGTCGGACCGACCGGCCTCCAGGCGCGGATGACCGCGCTGATCGACAGCGCGAAGACGTCGCTCGACGTCCACATGTACCTGTGGACGGTGAAGCCGCTGGCGGACCGGATCGTGGCGGCGAAGCAGCGCGGCGTGGCCGTGCGCGTGATCCTCGACCCCGGCTCCCCGGGCAACGAGGCGGTCAAGCCGATCTTCGCCGCCGGTGGCGTGACCGTGCGCCAGGCGTCGGGCCTCTACGAGTTCTCGCACGCGAAGTACCTGATCGTGGATCGCGAGACCACCGCGATCATGTCGATGAACTTCAACATCGACGCGATGACGAGCGAGCGGAACTACGGCGTGATCGACAAGGATCCGGAGGACGTCTCGGATCTGATCGCGATCTTCGAGATGGACTGGGCGCTGGCGGGCGCCGAGACGCCGAAGCCGGCGGACCTCGGCTGCACGCGGCTCGTGGTGTCGCCGAACAACGCGAAGGTGCGCCTCATCGAGCTCGTGAGCTCCGCGACGTCGACGCTCGAGGTGGAGCTCCTCTACCTGTCGGAGACCAACGTCCGCAACGCGATCGGCGAGGCCAAGCAGCGCGGCGTCAACGTGCGCGTGATCCTCGAGGATCCGACCGACAGCTCGGTCCAGTACCTGACCGGCCTGGGGATCCCCGTGAAGTTCCCGCCGAGCAGCATCTACTTGCACAGCAAGCTCATCATCGCGGACGGCGTCGCGTTCGTCGGCTCCGAGAACATGAGCCAGACCGCGCTGTCCAGGAACCGCGAGGTCGGCGTGTTCGTCACCGAGCCGGCCGCCCAGCAGGTCATCAAGTCGGCGTTCGAGTCGGACTGGACCGCGTCGCACACGCAGTAGTGCCTCGCTGGCACGGAACGCGGATCGCCGGCACTGGCAATCGCGCGCTTACGCGTTGGCCCGCCGCTTGAGAGAGCACGCGGGCGATGCGTCGCTTCGCGCTGGTCGTCTCGCTCCTCGCGGTCCTGCCGTCGCTTGCCCGTGCCGAGGAGCCGCCGTCACCGGTCGACGAGGAGCTCTATCGCTGCAAGACACCGGCGCCGGAGGTCGTCATGTCGTTCAAGCCCGAGATGGAGATCAAGGAGCTCGTCACCTGGGCGATCGGGTTCACCTGCAAGCCGTTCATGCTCGCGCCGAACATCGTGTCGACCGGGCGCAAGGTCACGCTCGTCGCCCCGACGAAGATGTCGCGCACCGAGGCGTACGCGATGTTCCTCGCCGCGCTGTCGACGGCGGGGCTGACGGTGGTGCCCAAGGGCAAGGGCTTCCGCATCGTCGAGTCCGCCACCGCGCGCACGCAGGTGCTGCCGATCTACACGAAGCGCCTCCCCGACGACACCGACCAGGTCGTGCGCTACGTGGTGCGCCCGACCTACGCGAAGCCGGAGACGCTCCAGAAGGCGTTCATGGCGGTGCGCTCCGAGGCCGGCGACATCCAGCTCGTCGGCTCGCTCGTGCTCGTCACCGACTACGGATCGAGCGTTCGCGAGATGATGCAGCTGTCGAAGCTGATCGACGTCCCCGAGGGCACCGACGCGATCTTCACGCTGCCGGTCAAGCACGCCGACGCGGCCAAGCTCGAGGCCAAGCTGAGCTCGATCCTCGGCCTCGGGACCGGGGCCGGGGCCAAGGCCTCGCCCGAGGCACCGGAGCGGGGCGGGGGCTCGGTGCCGTCCAAGCTCCTGGTCGACGAGCGCACGAACACGCTGCTCGTCGTCGGGACCGAGGCAGCGTTCCTCCGCGTGCAGGCGCTCGTCGAGCGGCTCGACATCGCGCTCGAGATCGAGGGCGGCGCAGCGATCCACGTGTACAAGCTCGCGCACGGTCTCGCGCCCGACATGGCGACCGTGCTGACGTCCGCGATCCAGGGCAACGGGAAGACCGATGCGAAGGCCGCGAGCTCGCCCGCCGCGGGCGCGGCGGCGGTCCCCGACGGCGAGACCCGCGGGACGGGCGAGGTGCGCGTGATCGCCGACGCGACGTCGAACTCGCTCGTCGTGCTCGCGAGCGGCCGTGACTACCTGGCGATCAAGGAGATCATCAAGCAGCTCGACGAGCCGCGACGCCAGGTCTACATCGAGGGGATGATCGTCGAGGTCGCGCTCTCGAACGATCTCGATCTCGGGGTGACGGCACACGGCCTGCTCCCCGGAAGCGGCTCGTCGGTGCTGGTCGGCTCGCAGAACACGGCCGGCGCCAATGGTGCGTCGACGCTCGACGTGAAGTCGATCGCGAGCTCGTCGGGGATCGTGACCGGTGTGCTCTCGAGCGCGACGACGACGATCATGGGCACCACGATCCCGTCGTACGGCGCGCTGCTCACCGCGGTCGCGACCAAGACCAACTCGAACGTGATGTCGCTGCCGTCGATCATCGCCGTCGACAACCAGCTGACCCACCTGTCGATCGGCACGAACATCCCGTACCAGAAGGGCACGACGTTCACCGGCATCGCGGGGAGCACCCCGCAACAGAACTTCGAGCGCGAGAACCTGGACCTCAAGCTCGACATCAAGCCGCACATCTCGCCGGATGACACCGTCCTGCTCGAGATCGATCACACGGCGAAGGATCTCGGCGCCACGACGGCCGCGGGGCCGACCTGGAACACCCGCGAGCTCAAGGGCCAGGTCGTCGTGCGCGACCAGCAGACCGTGGTGATCGGCGGCCTGATCTCGACGAAGGAGTACGTCACGAAGACCCAGGTCCCGATCCTCGGCGACATCCCGGTGCTCGGCACGCTGTTCCGCTCGACGCAGAAGCAGAAGCGGAAGGCGAACATGGTCATCCTGCTCACCCCGTACATCGTTCGCGACCAGCTCGACATCGAGGCGATCCGGGCGCGCCGCATGAAGCAGACCGACGAGTTCGTGCGCTCGTTCTCCGCGCTCGACGGCATGAAGTATCAGCCGCGCATCGACTACGGCCGCAAGCGCGGCCTGCTCGAGGAGATCAACCGCGCGGTCCAGGCCGTCGAGGAGGACGCCGACGCGCTCGAGGCGCTGCGCGGCGGCGAGACCGTCAAGCGGGGCGCGATCTAAGGCCCCTCGGTCGATCGGCTCGCGCAGCTCGCCCGGAGCCGCTACTTCTGCTTGATGCGCTCGATCTCGGCGTTCTCCGAGAGCGGCAGGAAGTGGATGAGGCAGCGCCCGGGCTCGCTCGGCATCAACGCCGCGGCCCACAGGAACGAGTTCTTCCAGTAGCCGCGCGTCGCCTTCATCTCGACCGGCGGTCCGAAGCCGGTGCGCATCCACTGCTCGACCTCCTGCTCGACGCAGCCGCGCACCTTGAGCTGGATCTCGATCAGCGGCCCGTCGGGCTCGGTGCCGAGGAAGTAGAGGTCGACCTCGGCGACGCGGTTGCCGATCTTGAACGGCGCGTTCGCGAAGCACCACGTCGCCTTCCGGCCGTCGGACAGGTCGGTCGGCTGACACACGCCATCCTTCGCGTGCTTCCTCACCGAGTGGCCGAACCGCCACTTCCCGACGCCGTCGAACTCCCCCTTCTTGCTCGAGCAACCGACGACCACCGCGGCCCAGGCGACCATCCCGACCGTCACCACGCTGGCGGCGATCGTGACGATCTGCTTCCGGGTCATCGTTACCTCGCCCCTCCGACCCCGCCCTGGACGCTGACCTCCACCGAGACCTCGTCCTCCATCTTGATCATCAGGAACCGCGGCGCGGACAGCCCGAGCTTCTTGATGTCGAGCTCGAACTTCGCGCTCGCCGTGACGGTCGTATCGTCGAGGGTGCCCTGACCCTGCAGCACGAGCGGCACTTCCTTGCCGCGCCAGCGCAGGATGCCCTCGGCGGTCGCCGTGAACGCGGCGCCGTTCCGCACGACGTCCTTGACGCCGCGCAGCTCGAACGTCGCCTGCGGGTGACCATCCATGTCGAAGTCCTTCCGGAGCTTCCGGTTCTTCAACCAGTCGCCTGCATCGAAGGACGTCATGTCGACCGTGAAGGTTGCACGCGCCTGCTCGATCGCGCCGGCATCGGCGTCGACGTCGCCGGTCACCTTGTCCCACGCCGTCGTGGTGTCGTGGACGCGCGAGCGCGCCTGGACCACGAGCTTTCCGGTCGAGACCCGGTACTTGGCCATCGGTCAGGCCGCCAGACACTGCAGGAGCAGTGTCGTCACGTTGTCGGTGCCGCCGTTGCGGTTGGCCGCGTCGACCAGCTCGGCGACGGCGCGCTCGAGGCTCTTCGCGTTCGAGGCGATCTGGCCGATCTGCTCGTCGACCACCATGCCCGACAGGCCGTCGGAGCACAGGATGTAGACGTCGCCGCTCTTGATCTGGTGGGAGCGGATGTCGACCTGGACGGTCTCGCGCATGCCCAGGGCGCGCGTGATCACGTTCTTGTGGGGGAAGTTCCGCTCTTCCTCCTCGGTCATGTCCGGCTTCGCTTCCTTGTAGTCCTCGAGGAGCGAGTGGTCGCGCGTCAGCTGCTGGATCGAGCCCTCGCGCACGCGATAAACGCGCGAGTCACCGACGTGGCCGACGTAGATCTTGTCGCCGGAGACCAGCGTCGAGACGATCGTGGTGCCCATGCCCTTGTAGCGAAGGTCCCGGTTCGAGGTCTCGAAGATCCGCAGGTTCGCGAGCTTGATCGAGCAGACCAGCCGGTTCTCGATGTACGAGAGCGAGCGGTCCATCTTGTACGGCCAGGTCGCGTCCTCGTCCTCGCGCGTGCGCTGGTAGAACTCGCCGATCGTCTCGGCCGCCATCTTCGATGCGACCTCGCCCGAGGCGTGACCACCCATGCCGTCGGCGACGAGGAACAGCTGCTCGTCCTCGATCAACGAGAAGTAGTCCTCGTTGTGGGTCCGCTTCATGCCCACGTCTGTCTTGGCGGCGTAGCGGATCTTCATGGAGGGCAAGGGCGGCCCGCGGAACCCACCGTCCGCGTCGCAGGAGAAATCATAGGTGCCACGTGCATGGTGCGTCAACCGCACGGCGGGCCGTTTGCGTTATGGTCTCGCGCGGATGCGCGCCGAGATCTTGACGATCGGGGACGAGCTGTGCCGCGGCGAGATTGTCGACGGCAATTCGGCGAGCCTTGCCGCTCGCCTGTGGGACCTCGACATCACGACCCGGTGGATGACGAGCTGTAACGACGAC
>JAEUJX010000297.1 GCA_016794545.1 Myxococcales bacterium | reverse complement strand
ACGTGACGCGCTCGAACCACGGGTATCGGTAGGGTACCGGCGGGTTTACCCCCGGATCGCGTGAGAGTCCGGTGTGATGTACGGAGGGCGCTCGGCGCTCATCGTTAGTGGCGATGAAGCTCCTCACCACCCTCTTCGCCGTCCCTCTCCTCTCCACCGCCCTCGTGTCGATCGCCGAGGCGGCGCCCAACGTCGACCTCCGGGTCTCGTTGACCGCGCCCACCGTCCACGTCTACGAGATGGGCACCTACAGCATCACGGTGTCGAACGTCGGCAACCGCAATGCGACGAGCGTGCAGCTCGTGATCGACCTGCCGCGCACCCAGACGACCCCGCAGCTCCTGTTCGGCGAGCTCGGTGCGCGCGATGGCCGGTGTAGCTACGCGGCGCAGCGGCTCACGTGCAACCTCTCGACGATCGGGCGCGGCGCCGCGGCGACGCCCGTCACGTTCGCGCTGCGGCTCCCGTACAGCACCGCGCCGCTGACGATCTCGGCGACCGCGAGCTCCTCGGGGCAGGCGCCGGAGCTCTCGCCGGCGAACAACACCGTGGCGCACACCGCCCAGCTCGCGCTGTACCCGCACGCGGTCTCGGGTGGCGCGGCGACCACGCGGGTGTGCAGCGGCCGGGGGCTGACCTCGTTCTTCGAGTGCGAGCAGTTCCCCAGCTCGCTCAGCGAGTTCGACAGCGTTCTCGAGACGAACAACACGATCACGATGGACAACGGCGCCACCATCATCGGGGAGTGGCAGGTGGCCGGCGAGTACCTCCACGTCGAGTACTACGATGGGCCGGACACCTGGGTGACCGATCTCGCGAGCGTCGGCGGCGACTGCTTCGAGGGCGTGCTCCAGTTCCCCGGCGGGTACGTCGGGGTCCACGAGCTCTGCCTCCAGTAGGCGTCAGGGCTTGAGGTCGCGGTAGCGCAGCTGGTCGTCTCCGAGGACGACGAGGTCCTCCGCGTCGTAGATGTTGGCGGCGCCCGTCGACAGGAAGAACTCCTGGGCCTTGTCACCGCCCTGCTTCGCGACCTGGTCGATGATGAACTGCTTCGCCTGGTCGAGCGCCTGACGGATGGTGAGGTCCTTTCCGCCGGCGCCCATCCAGAAGTAGAAGAACACGCGAAAGAACGAGTCGCCCTTCGGGCCCGGATGGACGCCGACGAACCCGATGAACGCGCGGCCCTTCGTGCTCTTGCTGATGCCGAACGCGGTGGCCATGTTGCGGACCTTGCCGTCGGACTCGTCGATCAGCGGGAAGGTCGAGCAGCCGTTGATGATGACGAGCTGCGCCTTCGACTTTGCCGGCGCGATCTCGCGCGCGAACAGGACGTAGCGGGCGTCGCCCTTGTCGCCGATCTGGAGACCTTGCTCGGCCGGCGAGCCCTTCGGGATGCCGGAGTGCGTGCTGCCGTAGATGATGTGCGCTTTCGAGAACTGCTCGAGCATGCGCTCGGGCGACGGCTTCTTGTCGACGATGGTGGCGTCCTTCTTGCCGCCGATGACCGCGTTCCACCGCGGCGTGAACTTGGGGTTGTGGAGGTTGCTGCCCGTTCCGAACCCTTGCCAGGTGTAGACCGTCAGCTTCTCCGCCAGCGCCGGCCCGGCGAGGAGGGCCAGGATCCCGAACACCACGAGAACGCGACGCACCATCCGTCCATGATACCTCAGGCGGCGAGGCGGCGGCGCGGCTCCCGGGACGTGCGGTCCTGCCGGAGCGCGTGCACGAGCACGATGACGGTGCCGACGGTGTAGTCGGCGACGAGGGAGGGCAGGCCGAACAGCGAGCGCATCATGCTGTTCACGCTAGCGCGCGGCACGTTTCGCGCGCGTTTCGCCCGGGCTAACTCGGGTCGCGTCAGGACTGCGGCAGGCCTTCCTTCGTCGAGACCGTCGTGGCGAGCTTCATGGTGCTGCCGACGAACTTCTCCGGATCGAAGTACGGCGCGAGCGCGGACGCGGTCAGCTCCTGGAGGTGCCCGCCGTTGCCATGGCCCTCGGCGTTGTAGAAGTACAGCTTGCCGGCGTGGTTCGAGAACATCATCTCGTGGCGGAACGACTTGCCGCCCTTGTGCGCGGCCGACCACTCGACCAGCATGTTCGTGCCCTTGCCGAGGCTCTGGATCGCGGTGACCACGTCGGCGGCCGTCTTGTGCTCGCCGCCGCCGTTGCCGAGCTTGTCGGTGTCTTTCGTGATCACCTCGGAGCTCGCGCCGACTCCCGACTTCTGCTTCCACTCGGTGTTGAGCGCGGTGATCGAGTAGTCGTAGAGCGCTTCTTGAAGCCACGAGAGGTCGCGGTACGTGGCGGTGCCGGCCTGGACCGCTCCGGCGACGGCGTCGATCACCTTCGCGGCGACCTTCTGCTTCT
>JAEUJX010000197.1 GCA_016794545.1 Myxococcales bacterium | reverse complement strand
TCAGAGACGACATGAGCTTCTCCTTGGCAATCCCTGGACCAGAGTGACCGCGGCCATTCGCGAACCAACGCGGTTCGGGTGACCGGACCTGTGACGTCACCGGTTACGGGTAACGGCGGCGCTCACGGTCCAGGTCACGCGAGCCGCTGTCCGCGCAGGCGAAAGCGCGTCGCCGACGACCGACACCGGCGCGTTGCCTTGTCATGCACGGACGACGCAGCCCGGACCCGACCATTACAGTCGTCCGGTGGAGCACGTGCAATCGCGGCAACCGTGCGTCGCACACGCTCCACACGACCGCACCACCTGACGACGCAGTGGATTGCAGGATCTCCTCCGCGGCAACGTCGCGGCCGGCACGTCCGCCTCTGTCGCATCACACATCACGCATCTCCGCTCCCCGACCGAAGCGACGCAACCGCAGCGAGTTGGTCAGGACCGAGACCGACGAGAGCGACATCGCCGCGCTCGCCAGGATGGGAGACATGAGCCAGCCGGTCGCGCTGTACAGGGCGCCCGCCGCGACCGGAATTCCGATCACGTTGAAGATGAACGCCCAGAACAGGTTCTGGCGGATCGTTCGCAGCGTCGCGCGTGCGAGCCGCAGCGCGCGAGGCAACGACCCGATCCCACCGCGCAGGAGCGCCACGTCTGCGGCTGCGACCGCGATATCGGTGCCCGTTCCGATCGCGACGCCGACGTGCGCACCCGCGAGGGCCGGCGCATCGTTGATGCCGTCGCCGACCATCGCGACGGTTCGCCCGCGGGCCCGCTCCTCGGCGACCACGCGCGCCTTGTCCTCGGGACGGACCTCCGCGAACACGCGTGCGATGCCGAGCTCGCTCGCGACCGCGCGCGCGGTGCCTTCCCGGTCACCGGTGACCATCGCGACGTCGATGCCCATCGCCTTCAGCTCGTCGATCGCTCGCTTCGCTTCTCCGGTGGGACGGTCGGCGATCGCGACGACGCCGGCGAGCTCGCCGTCGATCGCCACGAACGATGGCGTACGGCCACGCGTCGCGAGCTCGTCGGCGGCTGCGTCGAGGGCCGACGCCGACACGCCCGCCTTGGCGAGCCAGGCGCTCGTTCCGATCCGGACGGTGGCGCTGGCGACGCGACCTTCCACGCCGGCACCGGGCTCCATCGTGAACCCGGTCGTCGACAGATATGCAGCACCGCGCAGCTCGGCACCCGCGACGATGGCCTGGGCCACGGGGTGCTCGCTCTCCCGCTCCACGGCGGCGACGAGAGCGAGGAGGACGAGCTCGCCGCGTCCCGACACGTCGATGACATCGGTCAGCGCGGGCTTGCCTTCGGTGACGGTGCCGGTCTTGTCGAGCAGGACCGTATCGACGTGGCTCGCGTGCTCGAGGACCGCGCCTCCCTTGATCAGGATCCCGAGCTCGGCGCCACGCCCGGTCCCGACGGCGACCGCCGCCGGCGTGGCGAGACCGAGAGCGCACGGGCAGGCGATCATCAGGACCGCGACGAAGCGCTCGACTGCGACCGCGAAGCCGTCGGGTGTGGGATCGAGCGCGAACCACACGACGAGCGCGCTCGCGGCGATCGCGAGCACCGCGGGAACGAAGTACGCGCTGACGACGTCCGCCAGCCGAGCGATCGGCGCACGCGATCCTTGCGCCTGCTCCACTGCCTCCACGATGCGTGCGAGCGCGGTGTCGCCGCCCGTGCGAATGACCTCGAACGTGAAGGCGCCGCTCTGGTTGAGTGTCCCGCCGAACACGAGCGAGTCGACGGCCTTGTCGACGGGCAGACTCTCACCGGTCAGCATCGACTCGTCGACCGCGGACGTGCCGCGCACCACCTTGCCATCGATCGGAATGCGCTCCCCGGGACGAACGAGGACGAGCTCACCCACGATCAACGACTCGACCGGCACATCGACGAGGGCGCCGTCGCTGCTCACCCGCCGCGCTGTCTTGGGGACCAGCGCCACGAGCCCGCGTACCGCATCGGACAGGCGCTTGCGCGCGCGGGTCTCGAGCAGCTTGCCGAGGAGGACAAACGACAGGATGGCAGCCGCGGCTTCGTAGTAGAGGTGCGGAAGCCCGCCGTGTGCG
>JAEUJX010000176.1 GCA_016794545.1 Myxococcales bacterium | reverse complement strand
AGCAGGATCCACGCGGCGCCGAGCGCGCCGATCGCCGAGCCGCCGACCACGACGCGCTGAGCGATGACATCGCCGCCGGTGAGCAGCGCGATGATGGCGCCGCCGATCGACAGCAGGAACGCGACCCGGAGGAACACGCGCGTGCGCTCGATCTCGTCGATGCGCATGGCCTCGACCGGCGAGGTCGTCGTCCGCGATTCGCTGAGCCGCGTGACGCTCGTCCCGCCGCGCTTGGCCAGCTTCTGCGGCAGCTGCTGCGTCGGCAGCTGGTGGACGGGGTCCACCGGCTTGCCCGGGTAGTCCTGCTGGAGTGTGCCCGGCTCGTCGGTCTCGACGGTCGCCGGCGTGCCGTTGGCGGGCAGCGCGCCGTGGTGCGACGTGGTCGGATCGACGTCGGCGTCGTCCGCCTCGCTCTCGAGGATCTCCGTTGGATCCTCGAGGTTCTGCGGCCCCAGATCGACCGTCGGCCGGTCGTCGTCGAACGGGCGGGCACCCACCGACGAAAGTGTAGCCCGTTACAGCGGCTGCGGGTGCAGCGACTCGCAGTGGTCGTACGTGAGGATCTCGCAGGTGCACCCGCCCGTCGGGGTGCAGGTGCAGTCGTCGCCGTTGTAGACGGTCGTACAGTCCGTGCGCGCGGCACACGCCGCCTCGGTCGTGATCGCCTCGCACGAGGTGGTCGGGTGGCACTGCGCGTAGCACTGGCCCGCGTGCGTCGGCGTCGGCTCGACGCAGATCTCGACGCACTCGTAGCCCGGGCCGCAGTCGACGGCGGCGCACACGTTGCCGTCGGGGACGCACATCGCGCCGCACTGCGGGCCGCAGTCGCCGCCCCCGACGCAGGTGTCCTTGCACTGCGCCTCGCAGTGATAGCCCGGCCCGCACTGGATCCCGCTGCACGCACCGCTCGTCTCCGCCGCGCAGTGCGAGAAGCTGCCGGGGTTGTAGTACGTGGCGCAGTTGTCGTGCCGCGTGCACTCGTGCGCGTCGAGGCCGGTGCACGTGCCTGACGACACCGGGCCCGACGGCGCGGTCTCGAAGCACCCCGCGAACGTCGCCGCCGCCGAGCCCGCGAGGTCGTAGCTCGCCTGGCAGCCCGCCTGCCCGACGCACGCGGCCTCGGTCAGCCCCGTACACGCGCTCTGGCACGACGCCCAGTCGGGCAGCGCCGCCGGCTCCGGCCGGCCGAGGTCGTCGCCCGCGCAGGGGGCGCACGGGTTGTCACAGCCGTACCCGCCGCCCCAGTACTCGCACTCGCCGGTGTTCGGGTTGCGGACGCCCGGCGCCGGCGCGATGTCGCCCTCGGCGCCGGAGGTCGCGTAGTACTCGCAGTCGTCGTCTCCCTGGTTCCAGTAGAGGTCACAGCCGGAGACCAGGACCAGCAGGCAAAGCAGGCGGCGCATGGTGGCATGCTTCAGCAAGGGACGCGCCACGGCGGATGCCGAGGGACGGCGCGCACTTGCGGCGGCTGCTGCGTCAGTTTTTCGAGGTGATCCTCGCGACAACGAGATGGTTTTCGCTTACATCCGCCTCGATGCACCCGCTGCTCGCGTTCGTCTACTTCTTCCGGATGTTGTTCGGGCGGAAGCTGCCCGCGGACGCGGTCAACTACCTCCCCGACGAGGCCAAGCCCAAGGCCGCGCTGCCCCCGCCCTCCGACGAGAAGCCGAAGGAGAAAGCGAAGGAGAGAGCGAAGGAGAACGAGAAGCCGGTCGAGAAGGCGAAGCCGGAGGACAAGCCGCGCGTCCCGCTCGCCCAGCACCACAAGGACGGCGCGCTCGCGCTGCTCGCGCTCATGCAGCGCGAGGGCCGGCTCGTCGACTTCCTGCGCGAGCCGCTCGACGGCTTCTCCGACGCCGACATCGGCGCGGCCGCGCGCGACGTGCACCGCGGCTGCAAGAAGGTCCTCGATCAGCACCTCTCGTTCGAGCCGGTGATGCCGGGGGCCGAGGAGGAGCGCGTCTCCGTGCCGAAGGGCTTCGACCCCGCGGAGATCCGCCTGATCGGCGAGGCCAAGGGCGAGCCGCCGTTCAAGGGCACGCTTCGCCACCACGGCTGGCGCGTGGTAGACGCGAAGCTCCCGCAGCTCGCGGATGGCGTCGATCGCACGGTCATCGCCCCCGCGGAAGTCGAGCTGTCCGCATCATGAAGGTCCTCGGCATCGATCTCGGAACCACGAACTCGGCCCTCGCGGTCGCGGACGACGCGCCCGCACGCCCGGTCGACATCACGCAGGTCGTCGGCCCCGGCGAGATCGCCGCGCGCCCCACCCTGCCCTCGTTCCTCCTGCTCCCCCCGGAGCTCGAGGTGCCCGCCGCGCAGCTCCTGCTGCCGTGGTCCGGCCCGCTCCGCTACAGCGTCGGCACGTTCGCGCGCGAGCGCGGTGCGGAGCTGCCGCACCGCCTGGTGTCCTCCGCGAAGTCCTGGCTGTGCAACCCGTCGATCGACCGCACCGCGCAGGTGCTGCCGTTCCGCGGCGCGCAGCGCGAGCTCGAGGCCGAGATGGAGGGCGGCGAGCGCGTCTCCCCCGTCAACGCGAGCGCCCGCTACCTCGCGCACCTCCGCGCCGCCTGGGACGACGCGAACGAGGACTTCCCCGCCGACGAGCAGGAGGTGCTGGTGACGGTCCCCGCCTCCTTCGATCCGGTGGCGCGCGAGCTCACCGTCGTCGCGGCGCGCGAGGCGGGCTTCGAGAAGATCACGCTGCTCGAGGAGCCGCAGGCCGCGTTCTACGCGTACCTCGCGGCGCGCGGCGACGCCTGGCGCAAGGACCTCGCCCCCGGCGACGTCGTGCTCGTCTGCGACGTCGGCGGAGGCACCACCGACTTCTCGCTCATCGAGGTCGCCCAGCAGGACGGCTCGCTCGCGCTCGAGCGCATCGCGGTCGGCGATCACATCCTGCTCGGCGGCGACAACATGGACCTCGCGCTCGCCGCGATCGCGCAGAAGCAGATCACCGACGCCGGCAAGACCCTCGACGCCATGCAGCAGCGCGCGCTCGTCCACGCCGCGCGCCGCGCGAAGGAGCAGCTGCTCGGCGACAAGCCGCCCAAGTCCGTCCCGATCTCCGTCCTCGGCCGCGGCTCCAAGCTGATCGGCGGCACCATGAAGGCCGAGGTCACGCGCGAGCAGGCCGAGGCCATGCTCGTCGACGGCTTCTTCCCCATCGTCGACGGCGACGCCAGGGCCCAGAAGCGCCGCGCCGCCGGCCTCCGCGAGATGGGCCTGCCCTACGCCCACGACCCCGCCATCACCCGCCACCTCGCCGAGTTCATCTCGCGCTTCGGCAAGAAGCCGACCGCCGTCCTGTTCAACGGCGGCGTGATGAAGGCCACCAAGCTCCAGCAGCGCATCGTCGAGCTGCTGCGCACCTGGTGCGGCAAGGACGTCAAGGTCCTCGCCGGCGCCGACCTCGATCTCGCCGTCGCGCTCGGCGCCGCGCACTACGGCCAGGTCCGCAAGGGCAAGGGCGTCCGCATCCGCGGCGGCACCGCGCGCGCCTATTACATCGGCATCGAGAGCGCGATGCCCGCCATCCCCGGCTTCGCCCCGCCGGTCAAAGCGCTGTGCGTCGCCCCGCAGGGCCTCGAGGAGGGCTCGACCGTCGAGCTGCCCGACGACGAGCTCGGCCTCGTCGTCGGCGAGACCTCGAACTTCCGGTTCTTCGCCGCCGCCACGCGCAAGGACGACACCGCCGGCGTCCTGATCGACGCCGACGCGCCCGGCCTCGCCGAGCTCGATCCCGTCGAGAAGACCGTCGAGGCGGACGGCGAGCGCCGCGCCGGCGACCTCGTGCCCGTCCGCCTCGAAGCGCACGTCACCGAGGTCGGCACGCTCGAGCTGTGGTGCGTCGCGCGCGACGGCCAGGGCCGCTGGAAGCTCGAGTACTCGGTCCGCGAGCGCGAGTAGCGACGGCGGGCGACGGGATTGGACGCCGTGTGCGCCGCGCGTGAACGATTCACGGGCAGGCGAGCGAGATCGGCAGGACGCCGTCACCGCGCCGACGTGGAGCCGTGACCATCGACATGGTCATCATTCGATCAGCGTCTCGGCGAGGGCGAGCACGCCGGCGAGTGCTTCGTCGCAGGTCGGGACGATCTGATCGGGTGGCAGCTCGAAGCCGCCGCCCGCGCCGCTGGACGGGCGGAGCTCGACGAGCAGCGAGAGCGCGCCGTGGTGACCGTAGCTCCAGTCGCCGGCGGTACCGCCCGCACCCGTCTTCAGCTCGGAGCCCGCGCGCACGGTGTAGCGCTCGCCATGGGTGGCGGTCATCGCGGCGCGCGTGCGCTCGGCGAGCAGCGCGAGGCGGTCGCGATCGGGCGGGTCGTCGCGGCGGTGGCTCCATGGATACACGATGACCTGCGAGTAGCTGTGAAAGTCGACGTGCGCCGCGAACGCGCGCGTGTCGAACAGGTCGCGCATCGCGCGGGTCTCCGGCTCGGAGAACGGAGCCTCGCCGCGGTAGTTGGGCGAGGCCGGGTCATCGCTCGAGCCGGCGGTTCCCCAGCCGACGGGGTAGTTGCGGCTGAGATCGACGCCATGGCCACCGCGCCGGCTCTTGCGCCACGTGCGATCGGTGGTCCAGGTGTACGCGTAGCCGTCGGGGTTGACGATGGGCACGATCGCGAAGCGAGCGCGGTCGAGGATGCGATGGATGCGCGGGTCGCTCGCGTCGCCGCGGACCAGGCGGTCGGCGATGCAGGCCGGCGTCATGACGGAGATCCATTCGCGCGCGTGGTGCCCGCCGTCGATCGCGATCGCGATGTCGCCGCGCCCGACCTCGATCACGCGGATCAGGCGGCCCTCGGACGATCGGCCGATCCCGTAGGTGCGAGCGACGTCGCGATGCTCGGCGGCGAGCGCGTCGAGGTGCTCGTCGATGGCCGCGCCGTCGCGGTAGTCGGCGAAGAACGCGGAGGGCGCGGCGGACGGCCGCGCGAACGCGAGCGCGAGCAGCAGGGCCGCGATCGCGGCGCTCCGGGTGGCTCTCACGCTCGCGGCGATCACGTCGCGATCCTACAGCGGATCTACTTGCAGGAGGCCGGCGCCTTCGGGTTGTACCCGGCACCCTCGAGCAGCTGCTTGCACAGGTCGCGCTTGGCCGCGTCGTCGGTCGTGGCATCGACCGCCTTCCACGTGCCGGCCAGGTCCTTGGTGTTCTCCGGATCGGCCGCGATCAGGCCGTCGACACAGGTCTTCGCCTTCGCGCACAGCTCCGCCGTGGACGCGCCTGCCGTCGCGCCGCCCTTGGTGTTGTCCTTGATGTCCTTGTCCGACTTCTTGCTCGAGCAGGCCGCCAGGCCGAGCGCGAGAGCAAGGGCCGCGATCCCCACACCGACGTTCTTGATCATCACCCACCACGTTCCACCAAGATCTGCCGGACATCAAGCGGCGAGGCCAGGAGTCAGAACGTCAGGCGGAAGCCGAGCTGCACGGCGCGCGGCTGCTGCTGGATGCCGACGATCTGGCTGGTGTTCGCGCCGGTGTGGCCGAAGTTCTTGTTCTTCACCGGGGTGGTGTTGGTCTCCATGCCGGTGGCGGGATCGATGGTCTTGAGGTGCTCGAGGTCCCCGGAGTCACCGCCGACGATCGGCTGGACCGCGTCGTAGGTGTAGTTCTCGTCGACGTTGAGCTGCTCCTGCGAGTCGAACACGTTGAACACCGTGATGAAGCCCTCGAGCGTGGTCTGCTTGCCGAGCTTGTAGCCGTAGGACACGCGGGCATCGAACTGCGTGGTGAACGGCGAGCGCATCGCCGCGCCGCGCGGCAGGAGGTACGCCTCGCCGCTGCCGTAGATCGGGTGCGCGCCGAGCACGTTGTGCGCGATGCCCGACTGGCCGCGGAAGCTCGCGCCGGCGACGAGGATGCCGGCCTGCTTCAGGTCGAACTGGTAGAAGCCGTCGAGCTTGACGTTGTGCGGGCGGTCGAGGCCGAGCGGGCCGTAGCGGTTCGCCATGAGGTCGGGGAGGTCGTAGAGCGAGGTGATGTTGGGGTCGTTCTGGCCGGTCTCCGTCGAGAACAGGCCGGGGTAGTTGCCCTTGCTCTGCGAGAACGTGTAGCTCGCGATGAGGAGCGAGCGCCTGGTCGGGCGCTGGGTGGCGGTGAGCTGGAGCGCGTCGTAGCTGCGGACCGGCTTCTCGAGGCGGCGCACGGCGCGCAGGCTGTCGGCGCGGTGGAGGTAGACCTCGGCGAGGGCGTCGTCGACGGTCGCGGCCTTCGCCTCGAGCTTCGCGGCCTCGTCGTCGAAGTCGAAGCCCGGGTTCGTGACGAGGTAGGTGTTGCCGCCATCGACCGAGATGTCCTCGATCACGACCGGCAGCGAGCGGTGCACGTAGTTCGCGCCGACCTTGAAGCTCGAGACCAGCTCGTACTCGGCGCCGAGGATGATCTCGTCGGTGCGCTGGCCGCGCAGGCCGGGTGACACGAACTCGAAGCCGCCGCCGAGCAGCGTCGGGTCGTCGCGATCGCCGCACTGATCGAGCGCGGCGACCAGCTCGTTGCCGCTCGCGCCGGACGCGTGGTCGACGTCGCAGTTGGGGTCGTACGCGCCGGCGGCGGAGGTGTAGCGGTTCACGTTGACGTCGGAGAGGCCGACGATCTCGCCGCCGAACGAGCGGACGCTGAGGTCCATCGGCACGTTCTCGTAGAACCGGCCGTAGTGGCCGAAGATCTTCGAGCGGCCATCGCGGGTGGGGTCGAACACGAAGCCGATGCGCGGCGACCACAGGTTGTCGAGCACGTAGCCGCGCTCCGGGATGAGCTCGCCCTCGGGAGAGGTCTTGCCCTGGAGGTGATCGGCGACGTAGCCGACCTGCTGCTCCCAGCGCAGGCCGGCGTTGATCGTCAGGTTCGGGCGGACCTGCCAGCTGTCCTGCGCGAACGCGGCGAGGTTGCGGTTCGTGGTGTCGGCGTCGAGGCCAGCGGAGCGCTCGCACACGGCCCGGTCGTTCGCGCACAGCACCTGGCCCTGCGCGAGCGGGCCGCTGGGGTCGGCGCCGTCGACGAACTGGAAGTACTCCTCGGACAGCCAGCGGCCCGGCGCGCCGTCGAGCGTGTCGGCGAAGCGCGTCCAGCGGACACCACCGGAGTAGCGCGACTCGTCGCGGAACCGCGCGAGCTCGCCATCGAAGCCCGCCTTGAGGACGTGGAAGCCGGCGGCCTTCACGCGCTGGGTGACGGCGACCGCGAGCGACGTGCGCGTCTTCAGCTGATCCTCGAGCAGGTCGATGCCCTGCTCCGCGTAGCCGAACACCGGGCAGTTCTCGATCAGCGGGTAGTCATCGCTCGCGGAGCCGTCGTCGCACCGCGCGATCGCCTGCGCCCCCTCGAGGTCGGCGAAGTCGTAGAGCGAGCGGTCGTAGGCGTAGGCGACGTACGGCGTGCTCTGGCTCGCGCTGAACGGGCGCTGGCGCTGGAAGCCGTGGTGGTACCCGGCGACCGCGTCGATCTGGGTCTTGCCGCCGGCGAGCTTGGAGGTCCACTTGAGCGCCGCGGTGTAGGCGCCGTCCTCGTATTTCCAGCGCGTCTGCTCCGGGTTGCCGGTGACGCGGTAGAGGTCCGTCGCGCTGCGCGGGTTGCCGAACAGCGACACCTGGAACTGGTTGTTCTGATCGACCGCGCCCGAGACCTTCGCGGTGAAGTAGTACTGCCTGAACGAGCCCGGGATCTCGCGGCTCGCGACCTGCTCGTGCTTCGTGATGCCGGTGTCGGGATCCACGTCGGGGATGCCGTCCTGCGGTCCATCGGTGCCGTCGACCTGGCGCTGGATCAGGCGCGTCGTGGTCTCGTGCGCGAACGACGGGTTGATGCCGACGTGGAACCACA
>JAEUJX010000165.1 GCA_016794545.1 Myxococcales bacterium | reverse complement strand
GATTCGAGCGGCGACCGGCACAGCTCCGATCGCGCCCCCGACGAGCACGACCCACGTGAGCAGCACGGCGGGGTTCGCGAGCGAGAGGCCGAGGCCGGTCGCGAGGCCGCGCCACGCGCCTCCGGTGGGAACCACGGGCTTCGCGCTCGCAGCCACACCGCGCAGCGCGACGATCGCGTAGCCGATCACCAGCACGCCGCTCGCGATCTGTACGCCGGGCACGAGCTGCGGATACGCGGACAGCACGCGCCCCGCCCCCGCCACGCCGAGCCCGGCATACACCGCGTCGCCGAGCGCCGCCCCGAAGGCCGTCGCGACCGCCCGCGCCTTTCCGTGGTGCTGCGCGGCGCCCAGCACCGCGAGGCCGCACGGCCCCGGCACGACGCTGGAGCCGATCCCGAGCGCGAGGCCGAGGGCGAGGAGCGCGAGCACCGTGGTCATGCCCACAAGGTGTCCTGTCCCCACGTGAGGTCGCCGCAGCAGCGACGTGAACTGGGCGTGAACGACGACTGGTCGCGGCGCCGCGGCCCGGAACGGCCGCCGTGCCGGGGATTGCCGAGTGGCCGCCCGCATGACGGGCCCCGGCTGCCGTGGTAACCGATGTCCATGGAGCCGTGGCGCGTCGTCGATCTCGGTACGCTCCCGTACCGCGATGCGTGGGCGCAGCAGCTCGCGCTCGTCGAGCAGCGCCAGCGGGACGAGGTCCCCGACACGCTGCTCCTCGTCGAGCACGACCACGTCTACACGCTCGGTCGCCGCCGCGCGGCCGAGGCCAACGTGCTCGACGCCGGTGACGTCGAGGTGATCGGCATCGAGCGCGGCGGCGATGTCACCTATCACGGCCCCGGGCAGCTCGTGGCCTATCCGATCGTCCTGCTGCGAGACGGCACGGAGCGCGACCTCCACGCGTACCTCCGCCACCTCGAGGACGCCGTGATCGCCACCTGCGCGCGGTTCGGCCTGCCCGCCGATCGCGAACCGGGCAAGACCGGCGTGTGGATGACGTCCCCGATCGGCCGCAAGAAGCTGTGCTCGATGGGCATCGCGTGCCGCAAGTGGGTCACGTTCCACGGCCTCGCACTCAACGTCACCACCGACCTCGCCTACTTCCGCCGGATCAACCCGTGCGGCTTCGAGTCGAGCGTGATGACCTCGATGGCCGAGCAGCTCGGGCCGTTCGATTTTGCCACCGTGAAGGCGGCGCTCGTCGAGGAGCTCGGCCGCAGCCTCGGGCGCACCCCGATCGTGCGCTAGCCGCACGGCCGCACCGCGTCGTGACGCAACGTACGCCGGGCGACAGAGCTTGCAATGCCTTCCGGGCGAGGATAGTCCCGAGGGCCCCCTATGCGCATTCGCTTGCTCGCAACGTTCCTCGTCGCCATCACCGCCGCGTGCGGCGGTGATGACGTCAACCACCTCGCGGATGCACCGCTGCCTCCGGACGCCGACATCGACGCGGCTCCCGGCAGCGTCGAGCTCAGCGTCACCAACGCCGGCACCGGCATGGGCACCGTCACGTCATCGCCCGCGGGCATCACGTGCACGGCGGGCTCGTGCACGCACGGGTTCGACCCCAACACGGCGGTCACGCTGACCGCGGAGCCCGCCACCGGCTCGGTGTTCGTGAGCTGGGGCGGCGCGTGCTCGGGCACCACGCCCACGTGCGAGGTGACGCTCGCGCAGGCCGCGAACGTGACGGCGACGTTCGACATCGCGCAGTACGCGGTGACCGTGACCAAGGGCGGCAACGGCACCGGCACCATCGCGGGCAGCGGCATCAACTGCGGCACCACCTGCACCGTGATGGTCGATCACGGCACGATGATCTCGCTGACGCAGACGCCGGGGAACCTCTCGGTGTTCGCGGGCTGGGGCGGCGCGTGCTCGGGCACCGCGGGCTGCATGGTGACGGTCACCGGCCCGACGACGATCAGCGCGAACTTCGCGCTCGACAACCTGACCCTGTTCGTGACGAAGGGCGGCAACGGCATGGGCACCGTGACGTCGGCGCCGGCCGGCATCAACTGCGGGGTCGATTGCGACCAGACGTACACCGCGAACCAGATGGTCACGCTCACCGCGGCCCCGTCGACCGGCTCGACGTTCACCGGCTGGTCGGGCGGCGGCTGCACCGGCACCGGCACGTGCACCGTGACGATGACCGCGGCGATCACCGTGACCGCGACGTTCACGCTCCAGACCTTCGCACTGACCGTGACGAAGGCGGGCAACGGCGCCGGCACCGTCACGTCGAACCCCGCCGGCATCGCCTGCGGCGCCGACTGCAACCAGAGCTACAACTACAACACGATGGTCGCGCTGACGGCCACGCCGTCGACGGGCTCGACGTTCACCGGCTGGAGCGGCGCGTGTACGGGGACCGGCGCGTGCAACGTGACGATGACCGCCGCGCGCAACGTCACCGCGACGTTCACGCTCATGCAGTTCACGCTCACGGTCGGCAAGACCGGCGACGGCTTCGGCACGGTCACGGGCAACGGCATCAACTGCGGCACCACCTGCACCGTGCAGGTGAACTACGGCACCGTCGTCACGCTGATGCAGACGCCCGGCGCCACGAGCGCCACCCTCTCGACCTTCCTCGGGTGGGGCGGCGCGGGCTGCACGGGCACCGGCAACTGCACGTTCACGATGACCTCGGCCAACGCCGTCGACGCCTCGTACAAGCTCCTCCCGAACATCATGTTCACGACGGGCCGCACGTTCGACGGCAACCTCGGCGGCCTCGCCGGCGCCGACGCCAAGTGTCAGGCGGCCGCGACGGCGGGCGGCCTCACCGGCACCTATCGCGCATGGCTCGGCGCGACCGGCGTCGACCCGTCCTCGCGGTTCACCGGCGCGACGGGCTGGATGCGCTCCGACACCCGCCCGATGTTCAACCGCATCGAGGAGTTCGGCACGACGACGCTGCCGTACATGCCGTCGCTCGACGAGGCCGGCAACGAGCTCGCCGGCACCGCGCAGGTGCGCGTGTGGACCGCGGCTGCCTCGAACGCGGCGTACCTCGGGCAGAACTGCAACACCGGCGGCCTCGACTGGAACACCACATCGGCCCGCACCCAGGCCGGCCGGCTCGACGCGACGAACGTCAACGTGATCGTCGGCGCGGACATCCAGCCGTGCGCGTCGCTCTTCCACCTGTACTGCTTCGGGATCGATCGCCGCGCGTCCATCCCGTGATCGCTGGACTCGCCCAGTCAGATCACGACGGAGAACAACCGCCGTCAACACTGTCGCAGTGTCGGCATACTCTCACGCGCCCGCAACCTGAAGGCTCCAACGCTGAAGCTCGTCTTGATCGGACTCGCGAAGGGCCTTCGCAAGACTTGCAAGCGTGCGGATGATCTCTTCGTAGGTCGTGTGGCCGGCCGGATGCAAATCAATGTGCATGGCCTGTAGTGGAGGCTCGGTAATCAGCGTGCAGACCGAGGCGCCGGGTGGGAAGAATTGCTGCAGGGGCGAAGGAAAGTTCGTCGCTGCCAGAAGCGTGAGCAGCCGCTGCACCTGCGAGGGATCAACCTCTCCACGGACGGTACGCACGACGCTGCCCGACTTCCGCTGCTCGTACTCGATCTCACCAGTACGCGACAGCTCGATCATCTCTCCACCCCAGGGCGAATCCGGCGCGTACTCGCTGCCCAGATGGAAGATCAGTGTTTGCGACGCACGCCCCGCGTCGAACTCGCGCTTTGCGTGCGAAACGCGATCGGCAATCTCGGCGTTCAGCCGCGCCACCCACGCCTCCGCCTTCGCCTCGGCCGAATCGGGCACCCAGCCCGCGAAGTAGTCTGGAAGCGGTCCAGCGCCGCTGAGGACGACCGCCGCCCCCTTTCGGTCGCCGAGCTCGAACCGCTGCAAGCCGAACCGCGTGCCCGCGTCAATCGGATGCGTGAATCCCACGCTCACGCGCGCCCCACGCTTGCTGAGCCGAACCTCTCCGACACGAAGCCATCGCTCGTCCTCTTCGAGGTCGAGGATCGGCAACGGTACCCGTTTCAAGGCGCGTTCGAGACGTTCCCGCGGCACTGGGCTCATGGTTCATCGCCTCCTCAGCGATACGGTACGCAGCCGATGTACTGCCACCGCGTTCCGTCGACGACTGCCGCAGTCGGTTCGCCGGAGAACTTGAAGTTGTACAGCAACGCAACGGCCGACGCTCGCGCGGGAAGTTGCTCGCCGTAATCATGAGCAAAGCGTTCTGCGATGAACTTGTCGTAGGAGTAGCCCGACACCGCTTCGCGGACCGAACTCGTTGGCGACTTCAGGATGTTAGCCTCGCGCGTCGCGGGATCGAACGTCTCGAAGCCGAACGCCAGAGCGAACGGCGGTGGGATCCAGTCGCCATCCTCGGTGTAGGTGTCCTCGAATGCGGCCTGAACCCGGTCGAAGTCGCGTTCGCCGCTGATCCAAAGCGATACGTAGCCGTCCGCTTCCATGATCAATCAACCTCCAGGGCAAGACGGCCCGGAAGCCTCTCCGCTCCGCCCTCCAACCGATAGTGCGCCCAGTTCTGCAAACGCCTCACAAAGTCGCCGTAGCTCTGGGAACTGTCAATGATGGCGAGCAATTCGTTGTGCGCCGTCGTTGATCCTTCAAGGCCATGGCCACCGGCTGGGTTCTTGAACGCCACCTCCTCGATCTTCGTCCTCAGCCCTCGGATCGCATCTGCGCCGAGACCCCACCCCTTGAAAGTCGGTGCCCGCGCAACCAGATGCCATTCATGGAAACCACCGGGTGCCCGAAGCCGCTGCTCGATGACCCTACGAATTTCGGCGCGGGCCCAAAGCGCCTCCAGGTCGCCGACCGACAACGAGTCAAACCAGCGATCGAACGCCCCTCCCCTGATCGAAGGCACGTCGGAAGCGCTCTCGACGGTCCAGTGCGGCCCGCGCCTCGCCGACGCGGTCGCGCGCGACCGGTTCGTAGCGCGGGCTCTCGACGTGGCACCCGCGCTGTTCGAAGACGCCGTTGCGGGATCTAGCGCGACAGGACGCGGCCCGGCTTGTGAAGCCTCTTGTTCAGTCGCGGTCCCGTCTCCAGCTCGCGATTCCTGTGCGCTCGACTGTTCCGACGCTGAGGGAGCCTCAGGACGGCTCGCCTCCCCTTCTCGGCGCGTGGCGGTGTTGACGTTGCCGTCGAGCGTCGTTGATGGCTCGATAGCGTAGGGACTTCTCGTCGGTTGGTTCGGCTGGCTCGGTCGCGGTGGGACCTGTTGCGAGATCTCGTCGAGATGCCGTTGCTTGACTGACGTTCCCGGGTCGACGACGCCGTCCTGCCACGAACCAACCCAGTAGTTCCCCATGATGCTCTGGTCGTTGTAGACGCCATCGCCGTCGGGGTCGGCTCGGTTTGGAGCCCGTCGGGTCGCATCGTGATATTCGTCCTTGATACCGAACCCCCCGTGCGTTACCTCGTGCGCATGCGTGGTCGGCTTGCCGTCGACGTACCACTCGTTGAGATGTGCTGGACCGTTTCCCGGCAGTACCTTGACCTGAATGTCAGACGTCGCGGCGTCATCGACAAACACGATCTCGAGGTGGAGCTGGCTCTCAGCCCCGTCGGGGCCGCGGACCTTGAGCTTCTGGGTGTTGTAGTGGCGATCGACACCCGCGTGAACCTGGGCCTTTAACTGTTGAACCTCTGCGGGCGTCACGTTCGTGGTGTCCAGGTGAACACGCACCTCAAAGTTCACGACGCCGTGCGAGAACGTGAACGCCTTGTTGCCGTAGCGCCATCCATACTGTCCATCTTGCGTGACACCTGACCGAGCGACACCCTGCTGTGCCTCACCCTCCTGGTCGGCGTAGAATTGCCGTAGGTCGGCCATGTCGCGGTCGTATGCGGGGCCTTTCTGGACGCCAGTCGCTGTCTCTAGCTTGTCGAGAATCGGCAACGAGCTCGTGAGGCTATCGATCTCCGAAGTGCCACCCGTATCGGGCCTTCCGGGCTTCGCCTTCGGCGATGCGTTCGATGCATCGGGCCCTGGCGACCCTTTGGGTGCGCGCACTTCGAGAAGGGCGCTGGCGTCGCGCGGTGGGCCGTCGTTCGCTGGCTTCGTGCTCTCCGTTGCTGCGGTTTCGGGAGGCGCAGGCTTCTTCGATTCGGCTGGAGTTGTCTCGGGCGCGCGAGCGGGTTGGCGATCTGTCGCGGCAGGCTCGGCGGTGTCACGGCCGAGGGCTACACGCTCGTCGCGCAGCAATGCGGCGTCGCGCTTGCTGAACGTATCGGCCGCGCCGGGCTCCGGCGATGGGTGGTTCTCGAGCTTCTGCGCGTCGGCGTAGAATGCATCACGAGCGGCGAACAGGGCGTGCATCTCGGGCGTGCTGCCGACGCGGGTCAGTGCGAGCTGCTTGCGCCGCTCCTGCCAAGCGCTCATTCGCCCGGCGAAGAACCGGCCGAGCCCGATCGCCGCTCCCTGCTGCAGCACCGTGAGCGCGAACGGCTCCGTGACTTCCTGCTGAGTGCTGCTGACGAGGCTGACTAGACGATTGGCGGCCCACATGGTCGCCATGCCCGTGAGGCCCTCGGCCAGCATCATCGTGCCGGCATACGAGGATGCAGAGGCCATCGCCTTGGTCTCGGTCGCAGTGACGTGCTGGAGCTGGCTGATCTGCCTCACCTCGGCCATCGCGAGGCGCTCGGCTTCCTTCAGCGGGAACATCAAGAGACGCGAGAACGCGTCCATCAGGGCGTTCTCGAGCATCGCCTTCCCGAAGGACGCGTCGTGGCCCGAGACGGCGAGCTGGACGATCGAGTTGATCGGTGCGCTGATCGCGACCTGGATGGCGCCCTTCGTAAACTGCGCCGCGAGCGTCATCGACTCCCCGACCAGCGCGACGCTCGCGACCTCGGCGAAGGCTGCCGCCCCCATGCCGGTGGCCAACGTGATCAAGAGTGCCCCGGCCATCGTCGTGACCGCGTTGATCATCTGCTGCGTGCGGACCTTCGCGTGCGCCTCGCGCAGGAACGTCCCGATGTCCTCGTCGCCGGCGATGCGGGCAAACGCCTCGCGCGCGGCATCGAGTCCAATCTGCCGCTCCTGCCAATCGGCCCAGTCCTCCGGGGCATCCTGCGGAACGGCCTGCGCTGCCTCGTTCTCGTCGAACTCCGCGCGTGCGCCGGCCCACACGCGGTCGACAGCGCGCAGGTGATCATGCACGTCCAGGAGGACCTGCGGCAGAGGCTTCACGTTCGGCAGCACCTTCTTCAGCAGGGCGACGTCACCGAAACCGGCGGCTGCGGCTGCTTCCCGAAGCATCACGATCGACTGCTCGACGTTATTCATCCGGTTGCGAAGGCTGATCTCGCCGGCGCGGATCAGCGTCTTCTTCTCGGTGTACTGGCCCGATCCCTTGTTGCGGCCGCTCATCGCGTCTTCACGAACACGCGTCAGCTCATCATCGATCCCGGTCGAGCCCTGCTGTGCGCCAACACGCGTGGCGACACCGTCACGGGTCGCCTGTCGCGTGGAGTCCTGGACCTGTCCAATGCCTTCGAGCGCCGACTGCTTCTCTTTGCCAAGCACTCCGGCGAGGAGGTTGCCGCTCGTCGGTGGATCATCCGACGTGTTCGCCGCGTCGAGGTACTGCGAGAGCACGCTCGACATGTTCTCGCGGTCGCTCTTTTGCTTCGCGTCCTTCAGCTCGTTGGGTGGGATGTAGAACACCGGCAAGAGCTTCTCGACGAGCGGTGGAATCCGGGGACCGATCGAGATGAGCTGGGTGTGCTGGAACTGCAAGACCGGGAGCCACTTGTCGATGGTCGCAGGCTCCCCGGAGGCGAGCGCCGTCATTCGAATGGCGTGCCGCGAGATGACCTCCGCGAGGCGATTCGACATGCCGAGTCCGGCCACTGCGATGCGGAGCTTCTCGAGATGCGAACCGATCGACGCCTCGATCTCCATGATCTGCGTGAGCGAAGGCTTCTCCTTCCCCTCGGCCTTCGCGGCTTGCTTCGTCTCGTCCTGGTCGGTGGCGTTCGCCGCGTGCTTCGTGTCCTTCTTCGGATCCGGCTTGTTCTTGGTGGCCTTCACCGCATCCGACGTCCAGCGCGCCCGAACTCGCTCGCCAATCTTCGACTTCGAGAGCACGAGCAGCTGCTGCGCCCGTGACGGGTTGCTGTCGGTGTCACCGATGACCTCGTCCGGATACAGCCGCCGCAGAACCGACCGTGCATGAGCTGGCGCGACGCGGAACACATCCCCCACCTTCGTGAGGGCGTACGCATTCGTCGTCTGTTTGGGATCCTTCCAGAGCGCCGCAGCTACATCCTCGACACTCGCGCCGGCCGGCGTCACCTCGACGAAGTTCCAGAGCTCCTCGTTCTCGTGACCCAACCACTTCGCGGTGACGTTCTTCAGCTTCGGCGGACCGGAGGCATTCACGACGGCGATCTGCCCGCGATCCACGGTCTCTGGCGGCGTGATCGCTGCAGCGACGATCGGATCGATCGGATGGCCTGCGATCAGCTGATCGGCCTCGGGCCAGTCCATCATGTGTTCCAGTGCCGCCCGGTATCGCGGGCCGATTCGCTGGCGAAGCGACTCGTAGATCGATTGATGAACGAGCCGAGCGAATGCATCACCGAACATCGGCGACCACGCCACCTCGTGCATCTGGTCCTTGTCCGCCGCGATGTACTGCCGGAACGCGTCGAGCGGGTTGCCCGGATACAGCAGCGGCGCCATCCGATGCCCTTCCCAGTGAGCGATGCGTGAGCGGATCGCGGCGTTCACGGAAGCGGTGAAGCGTCTGTCTCCTCCGGCCGCGAAGGGCGCATCGGGTGCGGGATCGGGCCAATGAGCCTGCCGCAGCATCGCCGTCGTCGCTTCGAGCAGATTCGTACGGTGGATGTCGAAGAACAGGTCGTACTGCTTCTGATTCGGCGCGAACGCCGGCATCGCAGGAAACGCGCCGCCGTCACTCGTGTCGCGCTTGCCCGACAGTGGAGCGGCTCCGCCATGGCGTCGCGCGTTCTGTTCGACGAGCGTGGTCTTGCCAGGCGTGGCCGCGGCCTGCAGCGATGCGCTCTCGGTGGAACGCGCGTGAGCTTCGCTTTGAATTCTCTTTGCGCCGTCGCCGGACATCTCACGCGACCTCTACAACCATCACCACCACGGTGACGGCCATCCTACGTCGCGGAGGTTCTGATCTCCCACTCCGATCGTCGACGAGGCCTGCCGCATTTCGCTACACCCCGGCCGGACGACGGCAACCGGACAAACCGGACAGTTGTCGTCGGACGCACGACGACCACGACGCCGTTAGAAACGTAGTCTCGGTCGCATCAAACACTCCGCTCCGCGAGACGATCGTGTCCGGCATCGTCTGTCCGGCCGACTGCGCGTCACGACTCGATTTTCGACGCACGACGGAAGGAAGTTGCGCTACGAGACGGCGTATTTCTCAGCGACGCTCTCGTCGTCGAATCGAGCCGACCATGCGCACCCAGCTTCTCGCCGCGTTCCTCGTCGTCATCACCGCGTGCAGCGGTGATGACGGTGTCCATCACCTCGCGGATGCACCGTCGCTTCCCGATGCGCCGGCCGACGCATCGATCGACACGCTCGATCCCGACGTCACGCTGAGCGCGACGATCGCCGGCACCGGCACGGGCACCGTGAGCTCGTCGCCGGACGGCATCACCTGCTCGAGCGGGACGTGCTCGGCGGACTTCGATCCCGGCGCCGTTGTCACGCTGACCGCGATCGCCGACGCGAGCTCGGTGTTCGCCGGCTGGAGCGGCGCGTGTACTGGCACCACGCCGACGTGCGAGGTCACGCTCGCGCAGTCGGCGTCCGTGACGGCGACGTTCACGCTCGCGCAGTACGCGGTGACGGTGACGAAGGCCGGTGCGGGTATGGGCACCGTCACGGGCAGCGGCATCAACTGCGGCACCACCTGCACGATGATGGTCGACCACGGCACGATGCTGTCGCTGACCGCGACGCCGGCGAACCTCTCGGTGTTCGCGGGCTGGGGCGGCGCGTGCAGCGGCACGGCGAGCTGCACGGTCACGGTGACCGGTCCCACGGCGATCAGCGCGAGCTTCCCGCTCGACACGCCGACGCTGTTCGTCAGCAAGGGTGGCAACGGCGACGGCACGGTGACCGCGACCGGCATCAACTGCGGCGCCGATTGCGACGAGACCTACACCGCGGGCCAGCTGGTGACGCTCACCGCAGCGGCGTCGACCGGCTCGACGTTCACCGGATGGGCCGGTGGGGGCTGCTCCGGCACTGGCACCTGCACGGTGACCGTCACCGCGGCGACCACGGTGACCGCGACGTTCACGCTCCAGAGCTTCGCGCTGACGGTCGTCCGGACCGGTAGTGGCGCCGGCAACGTCGCGTCGACGCCGGCCGGCATCGCGTGCGGTGCGGATTGCACGGAGAGCTACGCCTACGGCACGACCGTGACGCTGACCGCGACGCCGTCGATCGGCTCCACGTTCACGGGCTGGAGCGGTGCGTGCTCCGGTACCGCCATGTGCGTGGTGAGCATCACGCAGGCGCGCAGCGTGACCGCCACGTTCGGCCTCCAGCAGTTCACGTTGACCGCGAGCGTGACCGGCAACGGCACGATCACGTCATCACCGGCGGGCATCACCTGTGGCGCCGACTGCAGCGAGGGGTTCGGCTTCGGCACGGTGGTCACGCTGACCGCCGCCGCGGGCACCGGCTCGAGCTTCGCGGGCTGGGGCGGCGCGTGCACCGGCACGGGCGCGTGCACGGTGACGATCGACGCCGCGAAGTCCGTGACCGCGGCCTTCACGCTGATGCAGTTCCCGCTGACCGTCGCGCTCACGGGCGCGGGCACCGGCACGGTGACGTCGTCGCCGGCCGGCATCAGCTGCGGCGCGGACTGCACCGAGAGCTACGACTACAACCAGCTCGTCACGCTCACCGCTGCGCCCGCGCTCGGCTCCACGTTCGCCGGCTGGAGCGGCGGCGGCTGCACGGGCACGGGCTCCTGCACGGTGACCGTGACCGCTGCGACCACGGTCACCGCGACGTTCGGGCTGCAGACGTTCCTGCTGACCGCTGCGCGCGCCGGCAACGGCACGGGCACCGTCACCTCGACGCCCGCCGGCATCAGCTGCGGCGGCGACTGCAGCGAGGCCTACAGCTACAACCAGACGGTCACGCTCGGCGCCGCGGCCGCCACGGGCTCGACCTTCACGGGCTGGAGCGGCGGGGGCTGCACCGGCACCGGTGCGTGCTCCGTCACCGTCACCGCGGCGACGACCGTGACGGCGACGTTCACGCTGATGCAGTTCCCGCTGACCGTCACACGCGCGGGCGCCGGCACGGGCACGGTGACCTCGTCGCCGGCGGGCATCACGTGCCCTACCGACTGCATGGAGAACATCGACTACGGCACCTCCGTCACGCTGACGGCGGCGCCGGCGACGGGCTCGACGTTCACCGGCTGGAGCGGCGGCGGCTGCACCGGCACCGGTCCGTGCACGGTCACCGTGAGCACCGCGACGTCCGTCACCGCCACGTTCGGACTGCAGACCTTCACGCTGACCGCGGCGCGCTCCGGCAACGGCTCGGGCACCATCACGTCGACGCCCGCCGGCATCAGCTGCCCCGGCGACTGCAGCGAGCTCTACACCTACAACACGCCGGTCACGCTGACGGCGGCGCCGGCGACCGGCTCGACGTTCACGGGCTGGAGCGGCGCGTGCACGGGCACCGGCACGTGCACCGTCATGATGACCCAGGCGCGCTCGGTGACCGCGACGTTCACGCTGATGCAGTTCCCGCTGATGGTGACGCGCACGGGCGGCGGCACCGGCACGGTGACCTCATCGCCGGCGGGCATCACCTGCCCGGCCGACTGCATGGAGAACTTCGACTACGGCACGGTCGTCACGCTGACCGCGACGCCGAGCATGCCTAGCTCGACCTTCACCGGCTGGAGCGGCGCCTGCACCGGCACCGGCACGTGCACGGTCACCGTCACGGCCGCGACCAGCGTCACGGCGACGTTCGGCATCGCGACGTTCGCGCTCGACGTGACGATCGCCGGCACCGGCGGCGGCATGGTGACCTCGAGCCCGGCGGGCATCACCTGCGGCACGGACTGCAACGAGAGCTTCAACTACAACACGCCGGTCACGCTGACGCCGATGCCGAACGCGACCTCCGACTTCGCCGGCTGGAGTGGCGCGTGCACGGGCACCGGCGCGTGCGTCGTGTCGATGACGCAGGCGCGCAGCGTGACGGCGACGTTCAACCTGAAGACCTTCACTCTGACCGTCACCAAGAGCGGCGACGGCTCGGGCCTGGTGACCGGCAACGGCGTCAACTGCGGCAGCGGCAGCATGTGCCAGGTCACGTTGACGATCGGAACCCCTGTCACGCTGATGGCGACGCCCGGCTCCAACCCAGCGACGTTGTCCACCTTCGCGGGATGGAGCGGCGGATGCTCGGGATCGGGCAACTGCGTCTTCACGTTGACCACCGACACCACGGTCGACGCGGGGTTCAAGCTCAAGCCGAATCTGATGTTCACCACGTCGGCCGCGTACGACGGCAGGCTCGGTGGCCTCGCAGGCGCGGATTCCAAGTGCCAAGCGCTCGCGAACGCGGCTGGACTTGGCGGCACGTATCGCGCATACCTCAGCGCCACCGGCCTCCACGCCTACTCGCGGTTCACGGGCGCCAGTGGATGGACGCGCGTCGACGGTCAGCCCATGATCTACT
>JAEUJX010000120.1 GCA_016794545.1 Myxococcales bacterium | reverse complement strand
CGCGAAGCGAGCCTCGCCGCGGTCGCGCGCGGACCTCCCGCCGCGTAAGCGCGCGGTGTCGTCCTGGCTCCGTCGTCGACGGAGTGCTGCTGTTTCGTCTGGAGGCTCCATGGCTCTCTCGTACTCGCCGCTCGTCGCCCTCGGCGCCGGCGGCGCGGTGTCCCCGCTCGTCGCTGACCTCGGTCTCTGTCTCGTCGCGGCGGGCTTGCTCGCGATCGCGTTCGTGAAGCTCAAGATCCCCGCGATCGCGGCGCTGCTCGGCGCAGGTGTGGTGCTCGGGCCGGCCGGCCTCGAGGCCGTACACAGTCGCGAGAACATCGAGACGATCGCGAACCTCGGCCTGACGCTGCTGCTGTTCGTGATCGGCCTCGAGGTGAACCTCAAGAGCCTGCTCTCCAGCGGCAAGACGCTCGTCGTCACCGGGCTCGTCCAGGTTCCGCTCACGCTCGCGGCGGGCTGCGGCGTGTTCCTGCTCGTCGGCCTGACGGGCTGGGCGCTGCTCACGGGCTTCTATGCGGCGCTCTACCTCGGCGTCGCCTGCGCGTTCTCGTCGACGCTGCTCGTCGTCAAGTACCTGCAGGAGCACCTCAAGCTCGACACCGTCGCCGGGCGCCTCGCGGTGGGCCTCCTGATCTTCCAGGACATCTGGGCCATCGTGTTCCTCGCGCTCCAGCCGAGCTTCGCGAACCCGTCGATCGCACCGATCCTGATGACGTTCCTCGGCACGGCGATCCTCGCGATCCTCGCGACCCTCGTCGCGCGCTTCGTGCTCGCGCACGCGTTCCACGTCGTGGCGCGGTCGCCGGAGCTCGTCGTCACGCTCGCGCTCGGCTGGTGCTTCGGCGTCGGTCTGTTCGGCGCCAACATGGGCACCGTCGCCCACGGGGTCGGCCTCGACATCGAGATCTCGGTCTCGATGGAGATGGGCGCCCTGATCGCCGGTGCCACCATCGCGACCTCGCCGTACGCGTACGAGGTGGTCTCGCGCGTCGTTCACCTGCGCGACTTCTTCGTCACGCTGTTCTTCGTCGGTCTCGGCATGAGCATCCCGGTCCCCGAGAGCGCGGATGTCGTGCTGCTCTCCGCCGTCGTCGCGATCGTCGCGATCCTGCTCCGCTACGTCGTGTTCCTGCCGGTGCTCTATGCGACCGGCCTCGATCGGCGCAACTCGGTCTCCGTCTCGACGAAGCTCGCGCAGGTCTCCGAGTTCTGCCTCGTCATCGTCTACCTCGGTCTCCAGCTCGGCCACGTCAGCGGCACGCAGGTCAGCGTGGTGATCTTCGCGTTCGTGATCACCGCGCTCCTCACGCCGGTCCTGTTCGGCGCCTCCGACCGCCTCTACCAGACGCTCCGCCCGATCCTCGACTTCGTCGGCATCCGGTCGCGTGGCACGAAGGCCGAGGGCGAGAGTCACGAGGCCCCGCGCCTGGTCCTCCTCGGCTTCCACCGCGTCGCGTCGGCGCTGCTCGCCGACCTCGAGCGCCTCCACCCCGATCTGCTCGCGCACACGCTCGTCGTCGACACCAACACCGCGATCCATCCCGAGATCAAGAAGCGCGGCGCCCAGGTGCTCTACGGCGACATCGCGAGCATGGAGGTCCTGCGTCACGCCGGGGTCGATGCCGCCGAGGTCATCGTGTCCTCGGTCCCCGACGAGATCCTGAAGGGCTGCAACAACGAGCAGCTCGTCAGGAAGCTGCGCCAGCTCGCGCCGAACGCCGTGATCATCGCGAGCTCGACGAAGGTCTCGCAGGCAGCGGCGATCCGGGCCGCCGGCGCCGACCACGTGTTCCGCGCGCCGACGGAGGTCGCGCTCGGCATCCTCCCCGCGATCTACGCGGCGCTCAACGCGAGCCTGCCCTCGTATCTCGAGGCGCTGCACGAGACGCACGGTGACCTCGGCGCGCGCACCGAGGTCATCGACTGATCTGGTCGTCGGCATCGAGGCAGCGGCCCGCTCGAAGCACGGCTGCGATCCCGAGCAGGAAGCACGTGAGTGCCAGGAGGGCGCTCATGGTGCTCACCAGCCCGCGGCGACCGACAGCGTGCCGTAGAACGGCAGCACCGGTGCATCGCCGGCGGAGTCGCGGACCTGGCCGACGCGCAGCGTGACGTCGTAGCGGTCGATCGAGATGCCGGCCTGCGCGCCGCCGCGGATGTTCGCGCCGGGGTCGGCGTACCAGCCGTCCTTCGCGCCGGCGTGGTTCATCCGGTACGCG
>JAEUJX010000119.1 GCA_016794545.1 Myxococcales bacterium | reverse complement strand
GCCGACGAACTCCGCCGCATGGACGTCGACCAGCGCGAACGCACTCTGGTTGCACAGCCGCTGATCGAGCTCCTCGGTACACGCCCCCAGCGCGAGCGCCACCATCGCGACCACTGCCTTCATGTCCTGCATCCTCTCAGCTCCGGAACACCACGACCACGGTGAACAGCTCCCAGGCCACGACCCAGAGCGTGCACGCGACCACGCTGGCGGTCATGCCCTTCGTCACGCTGTCGGCCTCGGGCTTCGGTGCGCCGCCCTTCGCGACGACGTCGCTCGCGATGCCCCACGCGTACATCCACACGAGGAAGCCGGCGCGGAGCGCGTACTGCACGCGCTCCGGGCGCGGATCGAAGAGGTCGCCAGTGAGCAGCTCCCACCCGTTCGTGACGCCGTAGCTGCGGCACACGAGCAGGCCGCCGGCGATCATGCCGAGCGCGAACAGCGTGGCGACGATCAGGTAGCAGATCGCGGCCGACAGCCACGCGGGCGCCCACAGGTACGAGCGCCGGTCGACACCGAGCGCGTCGAGCGCGAGCGTCTGCTTGGTCAGGCCCATCGAGCCGAGCCACGCGTTGGTCGCGCTGCCCGAGGCCGCGACGAACAGCAGGGCGGAGAGCGCGGGCGCGAGCGCGATGACGTGGCTGCCGCCGATCTGGCGGAGCAGTGCGTCGGGCTTCACGCCCGCGCCGCCGACCCGGCTGATCACGTAGAGGATCGTGTAGCCGATCAGCGTGGACACGATGAGGTAGAAGGGCAGGGGACGCAGCAGCGTCTGCGCGGCGACGCGGCGCGCGACGATGAAGAAGTCCTTCGGGTGCTTGAACAGCTGCGCGGGCGCGCGGGCGAGCGAGACCATCGCGACGCGGAACGGCGCGACGAGCGGCTCGGCGAGACGGGCGAGGCCGGCGAGCGCGCGCTTCGGTTTCGCAGGACCGGCGGGCGGCGGCTTGTCGCCGTGCTCCTCGAGGTGATCGACGAGGGTGCCCTCGAGCTCGACCAGCCACGCGCCGCGCTCCTCCTCGGTGTGGCCCGGGTCCTCGAGCGCGCCGGGCCAGCGATCGGCGAACAGCTGCTCGAGGCGGCGGTGCTCCAGTGACAGGAGGTAGAGCTTGTCGGCCACGCCGGCGGCGAGCGCGACGTCGTGCGTGACCACGATCGCGGAGATGCCGAGCGCCTTCACCTGCTCGCGGATCAGGCGCGCGAGCACGCGCACGCGGTGGGGATCGAGGCCGACCGACGGCTCGTCCAGGAACAGCAGCTTCCTCCGCGACGCGAGCACGCGCGCGACCGCCACGCGCTGCGCCTGGCCGCCCGACAGGCCGGTGACCGGCGTGCCGGGCTCGGCGAGCTTCGGATCGAGACCGACGCGCTCGAGCCACTGCGCGGCCTCGCCCTCCTTCGGCGGCTCGTCACCCTCCGCGTGCCGCAGCGCGAGCTCGAGGTTGCCGCGGACATCGAGGTGATCGAACAGCGCGCCGCGCTGCGGAACGAGGCCGAGCTGGTCGCGATCGAGATCGAGCGTCGCGGTCACGACGTCGAAGCCCGCCGCGTCGAGCTCGTCGCGCTCGAACAGCACGCGCGCGAACGTGCTCTTGCCCGCGCCGCTGCCGCCGAGCAGCACGATCACTTCACCGGGCGCGATCTCGAGATCGACACCATCGATCAGGACGCGTCCGTCGGGGAGCGCGACGCGTAAGCCCTTGACGGCCAGCACCACGCACGAACGGTAACAGACAACACCTACACCGTCGTCGTTGCACGCCATCGCGCAAGTGGGCGCGCCGCCTTTGCAAGCGAAATCGTGACGATTGGCGGAACCGTTTCGCGGGGCCGCTGTCTCAGCTCATGACCGCGCGATACGTCATCGCTCGGCCGCCTCGGTTCGAGGAGCTCTGACGTCGTGCGCGCGGTTGCGCGCACGGTGCTCGCAGCCCAGCCGACGCCATGCCCACACCCGGGCACGACGGAGGTCCATCCATGTCCAAGCCCACGCTCAAGTTCCGCATCACGTACAACGGCCAGCTCGTCAGCGAGCAGTCGCTCTCCAACAACGTCCTCAAGATCGGCAAGGTGCCCTCCGCGCACCTCCAGCTCGCGGACGAGACCGTCTCGCGCATGCACGCGATCATCGAGGTGCTGGGCAACGACATCTCGCTCATCGACCTCGGCTCGACCCGCGGCACGTTCGTGAACGGCACGCGGATCAACAAGACGAAGCTCCAGAGCGGCGACGTGATCACCGTGGGCGACACGCAGCTCGAGCTGACGGTCGCGTGGCCGGCCGCCGCCAAGGTGGTGGTCGAGACGATGCCGACCGTCACGCAGACGCTGCCCCCGCCGGTCCCGATGGCGGTCCCGATGGCCGCCCGCGCGGCGGCCCCGGCCCCGGCGCCGGTCGCGGCTCCGGCGCCGATGATGGCGGCGCAGGCGCAGGCGGAGGATCTCGGTGGCGCGCGCGCGATCGAGGTCGCGACGATGCTCGGTGACTCGGTCGTGAACGTGAAGCACTGCATGGACCCGAAGAGCGGCAAGGTGACGCCGAAGACCTGGGGCTTCATCGCGGGCGGCCTCGCGTGCCTCCTGACCTCGGGCGTCGCGTTCGCGACCAGCGTCTCGAACGAGGCGCGCAACAAGGCCGCGCGCGACTACTGGACCCACGTCCAGAAGCGCCCGGCGCACGCGTTCCGCCCGGCGCCCTCGAGCCCGGCGCTCGACGTCGGCATGTTCGGCGGCCTCGCGCTCGGCCTGATCGGCGTGACCGCGGGTCTCGCCCGCGCGCGCAAGGAGCGGAAGTCGCCGTTCTATCGCATCGGCACCGCGCCGGGCGTCGAGGCGCCCCTCGAGACCGCGCCTGCAGCGGACTTCCCG
>JAEUJX010000113.1 GCA_016794545.1 Myxococcales bacterium | reverse complement strand
GACCTCGGCGCGCGCGCGCTGCGCCTCGGCCCGCGCCTGATAGGCCTGCACGAGCGCGAGCTGTTCGGTCGCGGAGTAGGCCTTCGCCGCGGTCGCTTCGGCCTTCGCCGCGTCGGCCTCGGCGCGCGCGGCCTTCGCCTCGGCGCGCGCGCGCTCGATCTCGGTCCTCGCCGCCGACACCTCCGCCCGTGCTCGCTGGGCCTCGCTGCGCGCGCGGTCCGCCTGGGCGCGCGCGGCCCGCTCCGCCTCCGCCTCCTGCTTCGCCGCGCGGGCCTCGGTCCGTGCCGCCTCGGCCTCGGCCTTCGCGGCCTTCGCCTCGGCGCGCGCGCGCTGGGCCTCGGTGCGCGCCTTCTCGGCATCGGCGCGTGCCGTGCGATCGATCTCGGCCTTCGCTGCCGCCGCACTCGCCTCCGCCTTCGCCGCCTCGGCCTCCGCGCGCGCGGCCCTTGCTTCGGCGCGCGCGCGCTCGATCTCGGTCTTCGCTGCCGCGACGTCCGCCCGCGCGCGCAGGGCGTCGGTGCGCGCCTTCTCGACCTCGGTGCGCGCCTGCTCGGCATCGCTGCGTGCCCGGTCCGCGTCACCCCGCGCGACCCGCTGCCCATCGGCCTCGGCCTTCGCGGCGCGAGCCTCGGCCTTCGCCGCGTCGGCCTCGGCGCGCGCGGCCGCCGCATCGGCGCGCGCGCGCTCGATCTCGGTCTTCGCCGCGGCGACGTCCGCGCGGGCGCGCTGCGCCTCGGCGCGCGCCTTCTCGGCCTCCGCCTTCACCTCGGCCCGGGCGCGATCGGAATCGGTCTTCGCCCCGGCGCCGGCGGCGAGCGGGGCCGGATCGCGCGCGGTCACCGCGACCACGATCTCGTTGCCCTCGGTGGTCACGTCGTACCGCCCGGGCCGCGCGAGCGTCACGCTGACGCGCACGAGCGGTCCGTCGTCGTCGAGCTGCTGCGCGGTGATCCGGCTGACCGCCCACGTGTTCGGCTCGAGCTCCGCCGCCGCCTCGTGTCCCGCGAGCTGCTCCGACAGCCGCGCGCGCGGCACGTCGATCACGACGCGCGTGGGACGATCGAGCTTGTAGACGGTGAACATCGGCGTCTTCGCGCCGCGCACGTGGATCTTCGTGGCCGCCGCGGCGTCCTCGAAGGTCACCGCACGGATCTCGTTCTTCGTGTCCGCGTGAGCCGCCGGCGCACCGAGCGCGCACACCAGCAGGACCGAAACCCATCTCGTCGGGCGGGGCATAGCTGTTTGTCGCTCTCCCGATCCGCCCGGGCCACTTTTCGACGGCGACCTCCAGTCTCACCTTCCCCAGTGGTCTCGCCAGCTTGCGATCCATCGGCCCGGCCGCCGGGCGCCCCCCAGCCGCACCCGATCCTGGTCGCTCCGCGCAGTCGCGACCCACGTCGACCGTTCCCGGCGCCGGCGACGCGGAGGACGCGACGAGAAGCACACGCGCGCGCACGCGCGTTCGACGGTCACGTTCCATGGCACGGCAACTCCCGGCAACGACGCGCGTGCCACTCCGGCACGCTGCGAAACGCGACGCGGGCTGCGCGAGTTGCGCAACGGAGTTCGCTGCAACCACCGCCTGTTCGGGAGGGTCACACGTGACACCATGCGCCCGATGCGGACGACTCTCGCCACACTCCTCCTCGCCACCCTGGCCGCGGCCGGTTGCGGCTCGTCGAAGCCGAAACCGACGGTCGTCGACATGCCCGCCGAGGACGTCACCGCGCGTCCCGCGGAGCCACCGGCGCCGCCCGTCCCGGTCGATCCGGTCTCGCCGCTCGATCCCGCGATCAAGCGCGGCACGCTGGCCAATGGCCTCACGTACTACGTCGTCAAGCACAAGAAGCCCGAGCAGCGCGCGGCGCTCTGGCTCGCGGTCAACGCGGGCTCGGTGCAGGAGGACGAGGACCAGCGCGGGCTCGCGCACTTCGTCGAGCACATGGCCTTCAACGGCACGAAGCGGTTCCCCAAGCAGCAGATCGTCGACTTCATCGAGAAGAGCGGCATGCGGTTCGGGGCGGACGCGAACGCGTACACGAGCTTCGATCAGACCGTCTACCAGCTCACGGTGCCGACCGATGACCAGGCCGTGATGCTGAAGGGCCTCGACATCCTGCGCGACTGGGCGGGCGACGTGACGTTCGATCCGGTCGAGGTCGACAAGGAGCGCGGCGTGGTGCTCGAGGAGTGGCGGCTCGGCCGCGGCGCCGACGCGCGGATCTTCGACAAGCAGTTCCCGATCATCTTCCACGGCAGCAAGTACGGCGTCCGCCTGCCGATCGGCGTGCCCGAGGTGCTGAAGACCGCGCCGCGCGACACCCTCGTTCGCTACTACAAGGACTGGTACCAGCCACAGAACATGGCGGTCATCGCGGTCGGCGACTTCGACGAGAAGCAGCTCGAGCAGGAGATCCAGGCGAGGTTCGCCGATCTGGTGAAGACGCCCGGCGCGAAGGTGCGCACGCCCGTGCCGGTGCCCCGCGATCATCCGACGCTGATCACGATCGAGACCGACAAGGAGATGCCCTACACGAGCGTGTCGGTCTACGACAAGATGGACCACCGCCGCGAGACCACGAAGGGCGACTACCGCCGGTTCCTCGTCGAGGGCATCTACCACCGCATGCTCGGCGCGCGGCTCGCCGAGCTCGCCGAGGATCCCGAGGCCCCGTTCCTGTGGGCGGGCTCGGGCACCGGCGGCTTCGCACGCACGAGCGACACGTTCAGCCGCTACGCCGGCGTGAAGGAGGGCCGCGTCGAGGACGCGCTCACGGTGCTGTTCCGCGAGATCACGCGCGTCGAGAAGCACGGCTTCCTCGCGTCGGAGCTGGCGCGCGCGGCGAAGGACCAGCTCGCGTCGTCCGAGAGCTCGGCCGCCGAGTGGGAGAAGACGCCGTCGGCCGATCTCGCCGACGAGATCACGCGCCTGTACTTCGAGGAGGAGCAGATGCCGGGCCGCCACGTCGAGCTCGCCTACAACCGCGAGTTCCTCCCGACGATCACGCTCGACGAGCTCAACCACCTCGCGAAGACGTGGGGCGGGGAGCAGGGCCGCGTGATCGCGATCCAGGGGCCGGCGAAGACCGTGCTCCCGACCGCCGACAAGGTGAAGCAGCTGGTCGCCGCCGCGACGGCGGGGCAGGTCGATGCGTGGAAGGACGACGCGGGCGACAAGCCGCTGATGGCGGCCAAGCCGGCGCCGGGCAAGGTCACGAAGACCACGCGCGACGACGCGAACGACGTCACGACCTGGACGCTCTCGAATGGGGTGCGCGTGCTCGTCAAGCCGACGACGTTCCAGAACGACGAGGTGCTGTTCACCGCGTACCAGCGCGGCGGTCACTCGCGGGTGCCCGAGAAGGACTTCGTCCACGCGCGGTTCGCCGCCGAGATCGTGTCGAGCTCCGGCGTCGGCGACTTCGATGCCGTCGCGCTGCGCAAGGTGCTCGCCGGCAAGGAGGCGCGCGCGAGCGTCGGTATCGGCGAGCTGTCGCAGTCGGTGAGCGGCTCGGCGCGTCCGGCGGATCTCGAGACCGCGCTCCAGCTCGCGCACCTGCGGATCACGGCTCCGCGCAAGGATCCGAAGGCGTTCGCGCGCTGGAAGGCGTCGCAGCTCGAGGACGTGCGCAACAAGGCGCTCGATCCCGAGCGCTCGTTCTTCGAGCGGATGAGCTCGGTGACCAGCTCGAACCACCCGCGCTACGCGCCGGAGACGGTCGAGATGATCAACAAGGTCGATCACGACAAGGCGCTCGCGGTGTTCAAGGAGCGGTTCGCCGACGCCGGTGACTTCACCTTCGTGTTCGTCGGCAACCTCGATCTCGCGAAGCTCCAGCCGCTCGTCGAGACCTACCTCGGGAGCCTGCCGTCGAAGGGGCGCAAGGAGGCGTGGAAGGACGTCGGGGTGAAGTTCCCGGCGGGCAAGGTCGTGAAGACCTTCCAGCTCGGCAGCGAGCCGAAGGCGTACTTCGACCTGTCGATGAACGCACCCGACACGTGGA
>JAEUJX010000083.1 GCA_016794545.1 Myxococcales bacterium | reverse complement strand
GTAGATGTCGTCGACCGCGCGGATCACACCGTCGCTCGCGAGCCGCTGTGCCTCGCGCAGGATGGCCTTCCGGTACTCGAAGGTGCGCTGCACCATGGCGTACTTCGGGTACTCGCGATAGCCGATGAACGCGCGGAGGAGGCGGATCCTCTGCTCCGTCTCGGTCACCTTCTGCGCGCCATCGTCGAGCTGGCGCAGGCGCTCGAGGAGGTCGCGCTCCTTCGCGAGCGCCTGCTGGCGGCCGTGCTCGAACCGTCGCCCGCTCTCGCCGGGCGCGAACCGCTTCACGTTGCTCAGGATCAGCGGCACGAGCGTCGTCGGCGCCTCGGTCCACCGGGGCCGCGTGATGTCGATCTCTCCGGCGCACCGCATGCCGTACCGCGCGAGGAACGTCTCGAGCGCGGCGCGGGCGGCGGGACCGCCGGGGAGCTCCGCCAGACCGTCGAGGAGCGTCGCGTCCGCGGCGCGCGGGAGATACGCGATCACCGCGGGGTGTGGACGGATCGCGTCGGCGACGTCGAGCAGCGCGAGGCCCATCGCGGCCGTGGGGTTGTTCGCGACCGACTGGGAGAGCACGTCCGCGACGTTGGTGTCGCCGAGCCACTGCGCGACCTGCTGGTTCAGCCACGCGGCCGCACCCATCGCCGCGAGGATCGCGTCGCCGCCCTGCCGGTCGAACAGGTGCGTCTTCAGCTCCTGGAGGTCCTGCCGGATGACGTCGAACAGCGAGGGACCCGAGGCCGTCGCGAGGGCGCGTCGCGTCGCCGCGATCGAGGCCTCGCACCGCTCGATCAGGCCGGCGACGAGCGCCGGATCGGCCTCGATCGCCGGAGGTGGACGCAGCGCGGCCGGGACGGCCACCGGCTCCCCCGCCGGAGGCGCGGCGGGGACGAAGCCGCGCTCGAGGATCGTCGTCAGGGCACCCTCGATCAGCGGATCGGCCCGGCCCAGCGCCTCGACGACGCTCCGCCGCGCCGGCGACGCCAGCAGAGCCGCCACGTCGACGAACAGCCGCCCGCCGGCGGTGCGCATCGGCGCCGGCGTCGTCATCAGCCAGAACGCCAGCCCGAGCGGCCGGATCGCATCCGTCATCATCTGCTGGTGACCGACGGAGATGTAGACGTGGGGCGCGTCGTCGGCCACCGCGGGCACCGGATAGAGCGTCGTGATCGGCCGGCTCTGCACCACGTACAGCTCGCCGCCGGCGAGGCACCACTCGATGTCCTGCGGCCGGCCGACGTGCGCCTCGATGGTCCGTCCGAGGCGCTCGAGCGCGACGAGCTGCGCGTCGGTCAAGAGCTCGCCCGCCCGCTCGACGATCGCCCCGCGGCGCACGCGGTAGCGGTCGGCGTTCACGCGCCCCGATACGAGCACCTCGCCGAGCCCGGCGGTCGCCTCGATCGCGGTGACCGTACGGTTGCCGGTGATCGGATCGGCCGTGAACAGGACGCCGGAGACCTGCGCGTCCACCATCCGCTGGATCACCACGGCCATCTGCACGCGGCGGTGATCGATCCGGTTGTGCCGCCGATACGCGACCGCGCGCTCGGTGGACAGCGACGCCCAGCACCGGCGCACGTGCGCGATCACGGCCTCGGTGCCTCGCACGTCGAGGTAGGTGTCGTGCTGCCCCGCGAACGACGCGGTCGGCAGGTCCTCCGCGGTCGCGCTCGACCGCACGGCGTAGGCGCCGTCCTCGCCGAGCTCGCGGAGCCGATCGGCGATCGCGCTCGCGATGGCGGGCAGGTCTCGCGCGGCCTCGGCGAAGGCGCCGGTCGTGACGCAGAAGCCGTCCGGGACCCGAACTCCCGGGATGCGGGCGAGCTCGCCCAGGCTCGCGCCCTTGCCGCCGACCGCGGCCAGCGACGATCGGTCGATGTCTGCGAACCGGAGCGTGTAGCTCGTCATGCGGACCACCCTGCCGGATCACATGGGGCTTGCGGCAAGACCCCTCCTTTGCGATACGTCTTGCACGGCGGGAGAGGGCGCCCGCGGGCCGCGAGCCTCCGCGGCGGCGGTCTCGATTCGCACCGATCTAAGACGATGTAAGAACGCTCACGTACGCCGGTGGTCGGGCCAGCGTAGGCTCCGGTGGCGATGCCGTTTCCACACGCCGTGCGCAGCTTCGCCGGTCGCCGTGCGGAGCTCGATCGCTTGATCGCGCACGTCGAGTCGGACGTGCTGTTCTTCGTGTACGGCCTCGCCGGGATCGGCAAGACCGAGCTCGTCTACCAGCTCGTCGAGGAGCTGCGCGCGCGGCCGCGGTGGGCCGAGGCGAGTCCCGTGCTGGTGCAGGTGGCACCCGACGCGACCAGCGCCCGGCTGCTCGCGCAGGTGCTGGCGGCCGTCGGGTCGGCGCCGGTCCAGCGCCGCGGCCAGCCGACCGAGGAGGGACAGCTCGAGCGGCTCGCCCGCCGGCTCGACGCGCAGCCCTTTCTGCTGGTCCTCGACGATGTCCATCAGCTGCCGGCGCCCGCCGCGGCCGAGGCGCTCGGCTACCTGTCGCGGCACGTGCAGGCGAGCCGCATCATCGTCGCCTCGCGGCGCGCGATCGCACTGCCCGCCGATGCGCGATCGCCGGTCGTCACGACCCTCGGTCCTCTCGACCGGACCGCGGCGGTGCAGATGATGGAGGCACTCGCGGAGCGGCTCCAGATCCCGCGGCCCGATCCCGAGGGGCTGCTGCGTGCCACCCATTGCAGCCCGTTTCACATCCAGCGGCTGCTCGCGCACCCCCAGCCGGGCGAGAGCTCGCTGGACGCGTCGCTCGACGAGCTGACCCCGGCGGCACGCGATCTGCTACGCGCGATCGCGATCGCCCGCCACGCCGTGTCGCTCGCCACGCTGCGCCGGATCTCGGAGACGGGCCGCTTCGACGAGCTGCTCTGCGAGCTCGCGGAGCGCTTCCTCGTCGACCGCGACGGCGAGGGGCTCGGCGTCAACGGTCTCGTGCGCGAGGTGCTGCTCGGCCGCGCCACGCCCGGCGAGCTCGTCGCGGCGCACGCCGTGGCGGCGGACCTCTGCCTCGTCGAGCTCGCGACGGCGCCCGACCCTCCCGCATTCCTCGCGGCCGACGCCGTTCACCACGCCCTGGCGGCGGGACGACCCACCGACGCCTGGCACGTCGTCGAGCGCTGGCACGCCGCGCTCGCCGCCGCGGGAACCGAGCAGCGGCTGTTCGAGATCCTCGAGGGCCTGCGCGAGGCGCTGCCCGAACGGCGCGTGGCGATCGATCTGCTGATCGCGCGCTGCCTCCTGCGCGCGTCGCGGTTCGACGCCGCGGCGAGCGTGCTCGCGCGCGTCGGAGATCCGCGCGGCGCCGACGAGGCGTGCTTCAACGTCATCTCGGGCGAGGTGGCCCTGCGCGCGGGAGAGCGCGCTCGCGCCGCGGAGCTGTTCGATCGCGCGGCCGCCTGCGCCGGGGATGCGGCCGCGCGGTTCGACGCGAAGCTCCGGCGGGCGAGCGTGTCGATCCTCGACGGCGACGGTCCGGGCGCGCGCGAGCAGATCGCCGCGGTGCTCGCGGAGCTGCCCTCTCCGACGACCCGGCACGAGGCGCGCGCCGGCTGGGTGCGCGCGGCCAGCTGGATGTTCGACGAGGTCTACGAGGAGGCGGCCGAGGAGGCCGCGCGGGCGGCGGCCGCGCTGCCGCCCCGCGGGATGGACGATCTCGCGAACCAGCTCGCGATGTTCGAGACGCTCGCGGCGATCGAGTGCGAGGACATGCCCCGCGCGCGCGCGGCCTCGCGGCGGATCGACGAGGCCGGGCTGCGGGGCCGCGTGGCCGCGATGTTCCGCGCGATCGTGCGCTACGCCGACGGTGACGCCCGGGCCGCGGGCGAGCTCGCCGTCCTGCACACCGATCTCGTGGAGCGCGGCGATTCGCTGAACGCGTACCTCGCCGGCTACCACGGCAGCGCGGCGCTCGCGGAGATCGGCAGCCTCGGCCGAGCACAGGTGCTCGCGGACCAGACGGCGCAGCTGGCCGAGCGCCGTGGTCTGTACGGCATGGCCGCGCGGTCGCTCGCCCAGCAGGCGATGCTCGCGGCGGAGGCCGTCCAGGCGGGACTGGCGCACCGCCTGGCGGAGCTCGCGCTCGCGCGCCCGCACCTCGGTCCTCGATCACGGGCGGTGGCGCACTGCGCCCACGCCCGCGCGTACACGCTCGAGGGCGACACCACGCTCGCGCTCGAGCACGTCCAGCTCGCGCGCGCGGCGGTCGCGGCACCGGCGCTCGCGGCGCCGCGCGCGGCGGTCGACATCGAGCACGTGGCCGTCGATCTGGCCGCGGGCAACCTCGACAGCGCCATCTCGCGCGGCGAGCGCGTCGTCGAGCGCCAGGGTGGTCGCCCGTACAAGGCCGCGCACGCCCGCCTCGTGCTCGCGGCCGCGTACATCGCGCGCGGGCGCCGCACCGACCTGGTGTACGCGCAGCGCACGCTCGCGGAGACGCGCGAGCTCGCGGATCGGGGCGAGCTCCGGGCGGTGCAGGTCGGGTGCGCGATCCTGTCGGCGGCGCTCGCGCGGCGCGGCAATCGCGATCGAGCGGCGCGGGAGCTGCTCGCCGAGGCCCTGCGCGAGCTCGATCCCGAGCGCGGCAGCATCTACGCCGGCACGCTGCTCGCGGCGATCGACGGCGGCGTGGTCGCCCGCCTGATCCCCGGCGCGGTCGCTCTGCTCGGGCACCTCGGCTTCACCGAGACGGTCGACTGCTACCTCGTGGACGCGCAGGCGCGGCGGGCGGCGACCGAGAAGGACGTCGCCCGCGAGAGCACGGCGCGCGAGCTGTTCGTCGACGAGCTGCGCGACGTGATCGTCGCCCGGCGCGGCGACGTCGAGATCCGCGGGAGGCCGATGCTGTGCGCGCTCCTGTCGGTGCTCGTCCAGGCCGGCGGCGCGGCGGTGACTCCGGATGCCCTCTACACGCGGGTGTGGGGCGTCGCCGAGTACCACCCGCTCCAGCACCGCAACGCGCTCTACGTCGCGATCAATCGCCTGCGGAGCAGCCTGCGCGAGGTCTTCCCGGAGCGGGACGTGATCGAGCGCGCGGCCGCCGGGTGGCGGCTCGCCGATGGGGTCGATGCCTGCGCGGCGGTGCCCGTGCGAGCGCCGGCAAAGACGATGTAAGAACCGGCCCGAGGGCCGTCCGCTACGGTGGCCGCTCCGGTCGTGATCGACGCTCCTGCCCGCCTGCACGGCGCCGCTTCCGCGGCGGAGACGCGGCCGATCGTGCGCCATCGGCTCGAACCCGAGCTCGACGGTCTCGGCCCGTACCGGCTGTACGAGCGCCTCGGGATCGGAGGGCACGCGACGGTGTACCGCGCGCGCCGGATCGGCCAGCCCGACGCGTGCGATCTCGCACTCAAGCGGCTGCACCCGCACCTCGCGCGCGACGACGAGGCGATCCGCGCGTTCGGGCGGGAGGCCCGGCTCGCGCACCTGCTCGATCACCCGGTCATCCGCCGGGTGTACTCGCTCGCGCGCGACGGCGGCGAGCTGTTCATGACGATGGAGTACATCGAGGGCCTCTCGGTGTTCGAGCTGCTCCGGCGAGCGAGCGCGGCACGCTGTCACTTTCCGCTCTCGGCGGTCCTCGCTCTGCTTCACCGCCTGTGCTGCGCGCTCCACTACGCGCACGAGCTGGTGGACGAGCTCGGCGAGCCGGCGGGGATCGTGCACCGCGACGTGTCGCCCTCGAACCTCGTGATCGCGATGGGAGGGCGGCTCAAGCTCATCGACCTGGGCGTCGCGAGCTCGCGGTTCGAGGTGCCCGCGACCGGCAGCAAGCGCGTGAAGGGCAAGTACGGTTACATGGCCCCGGAGGTCCTGGCGCGCGCGCCGTTCGATCGGCGCGCCGACGTGTTCTCGGTCGGCGTCGTCGCGTGGGAGCTGCTCACGCTGTGTCGCCTGTATCCGATCCGCAAGCCGCCCGAGGATGTCGAGCGCGTTCGCTCGCGCGCGATCTACGTGCCCTCGACGCTGAACCCGGGGTGTCCCGCCGAGCTCGACGCGATCGTGGTGCGGGCCCTGGCGAACGATCCGGCCGCGCGCTGGCCGTCGTGCGCGGCGATGGCCGACGCGCTGACCGACCTGGCGGTGCGGCTGCGCGAATCGATCTCCGAGACCGCGATCGCGGACATCGTGGAGCTCGTCGACGATCTGGGGACGCGCCCGCGGCTCGCGCGCGGGACCGCGCCGCCGTCGCAGGCCATCGCCCCCCGGTTCGAGAGCGAGCCCGCGCCGGAGGCCTCACCGCCCTCGCGCTGCGGTCCCGTGTTCGCGGTCGGGTGGGTCGGCGGCATCGTGACGACGCTCCTCGTCGCGGGCTCCGCGCCGGCGGGCTTCGAGCTGCCGGTGCCGGCCGCGCCTCCGTCGAGCGCAGCGGCCGAGCCGGCCGAGCCGGCCGAGCCGGTCGCGCCGGCCGCGCCGATGGCGTCGATCGCGTCGATCGCGCCGGCCGCGCCGGCGGCGCCGACCGCACGCGCGGCGCCGGTGCGGCGCCCGGCGTTGACCGCTCCGTTCGCCGCAGGGGTCGCGGCGGCCACGCGGCCGCGACCTCCTCCGCCCGAGCCGATCGCGGCCCCCGCGGACGGCGCCCCGCCGACGCCGATCCAGAGCGCGCCGCCGCGCAGCTGGTCCACGAGCGCCGCGTTTCGCGCGCGGCTCTGCATCGACGTGGAGGGCAGGGTGCGATCGGCCGCCGTGCTCGAGGGACCGGCGCGGCTGGAGACGCGGATCGTGCGTGCGCTGCAGGCGTGGCGCTACGCGCCGGTCGCGAGACCGTCGTGCTTCGAGGTCCGCGCGAACGTCGAGAGGGTGCCAGGCCGATGACGGATGAGTCGCTGTGCCTCGTGCACGACATCAACAACATGCTCACGGCGATCGGCGCGGCCGCGGCCATCCTGGTCCGCGGCCTCGGCGACCAGCCCGCGATGCACGGCATGGCCTCGCGGATCGTGGAGGCGAGCGACCGGGCCAGTGGCCTCGCGCGCGAGCTGCTCGCGGCGGGACGCACGCGGGCGCGCCGGCAGGAGGCGTTCGACGTGCACGACGTCGTGAGGGCCGCGTGTCGCCTCCTCCAGACGGTCGCGCCGGAGCTCCGGACCAGCGTCGAGCTGCGGGCCGAGCAGTCCACCGTGCTCGGTGATCGAGCGCGGCTGGAGGACGCGATCCTGAACCTCGGCCTCAATGCCCGCGACGCGCAGCCCGGTGGAGGTACGCTCCGCGTGAGCACGGCGAACGTCGTGCTCGATGGCTCCGCGAGCGCCGGCGGGGAGGTCGCCCTCGAGGCAGGCACGTACCTCGAGATCGTCGTGAGCGACGACGGCACCGGGATGCCGCCGGAGGTCGCGCGGCGTGCGGCCGAGCCGTTCTTCACCACGAAGGCGGCGGGCCAGGGTACCGGCCTCGGCCTCGCGGCCGTCCATCGAACCGTCGCCGAGCATCGCGGTGCGATCACCGTCGAGAGCGCGGTCGGGGATGGCACGACGTTCCGGCTCGTGCTGCCGGTGTCGACTCGCGAGGCGTGTCTCTGGGTGGTGCCCGAAGGATCCGGACGGGTTCCCGAGGCGAGCTCGACGACGTGAGCGATGGATTCGAGCGACCGCCGAGCCATCGCCGTCCACGGCGCCGGACTCGGGCTAAGCTGGCGCCGTGTCAGGACGTTACGAGCAACTCGGCCGCCAGCTGCGCAAGGTGCGCGCCTCTCTCGCCAAGCAGGACCCGCACGCGACCTCGGTCGCGTTGCGCCGCGCGACGCACCTCGCGGCCGATCTCATCCTCGAGCACGTCGACACCGACGATGTCGCCGCCGCGATCGCCGAGCTCGCCTCCCGCGGGGTGCTCGACGGCGCGACCGGCGAGAGGCTCGCCGCGCTGCTCGGCGCCGAGGAGGATCGCGACGCCGAGCCCGGCGAGGCCGACGTGCTCGCGCGGGGCCGCGACCTCGATCGCCTCCTGCGCAGCCTCGAGCACGGCGCGGCGATGCCGGAGCTGCCGTTCACGGCGCTGGAGGCCACCGAGGCGCCGCCCGCGGAGTCGCGCGCGGCCCTGACGATCTCCGGACGCCATGTCGTGATCGCCGTCCGCGGCGGCGAGGGCCTCGTGTTCGTCGACGACAGACCCGTCGGCCGGCCGTTCCCGATGAGGACGGCGCCGACCAGCAAGGCCGAGGTCGCGCGCGATCCGTCGGGCACGTCGACCACCACGTGGGAGGCCGAGGGCCTCGCCATCGAGCTCGGCCCCGACTTCGCCACGGCGCAGGCGCGACCCGCGCCGTGATCCTCGGCGGGTAGCGCGGCGCCTCACTGCTGGACGACGCTCACGTCGTCGAGCTGGAGGAACGTGTCGCCGTTGGCCCACAGGCCACCGAACACGATGAGGTTGGTGTTCGCGCCGGAATTCACGGTGACGCTCACCCTGGTGTAGCCGGGGAAGCGCCCGAACCTCTGCTCGCCCACGACCTGTCCGGACACGGTGCGCACGCCGAAGTAGCCGTCGGTGTTGTTGTCGGAGGTGCGGATCCAGCCCGACACCGTGTACGTCCGGTTCGGCATGACGCTGAAGATCTGGTGGACGTCGTTCCAGCCGGAGCTGGCGCGGACCCAGCCGTTGCCGGTGCCGGTGCGCGCGAGCGCCGCGTTGTCGAAGCCGCACCCGCCGGTGCACTGCCAGTTGCCGAGCGCGCCCTCGAAGCCGGCGTTCACGACGTTGTTCACGCCGGGCGCGGCGGGCGGGAGCACGGGGCGGAAGTTGCAGCGCGTGTCGAAGACCGGGTGCTGCGCGGTCGGCAGGCCGGCGCCGAGCGTCATCGGACGCGTGCCGAGCTGATGGGCCCACAGGAACTGGTAGTACATGTTCTGCGCGAGGTCCGGTGCGAGCGTGTGGCCGAACGGGTGCGTGCACTCCGTGACATCACGCCCGCTCGCGTAGAGGAAGTCGAGCGCCTTCCGGGCGGAGCTCTCGAGGCTGATGACGGTGGCGAAGTCGTTCGGCCCGCCGTGCGTCATGAGGACGGCCCCACCGTGCGTGGGATCGAGCGGCGGCCACTTCCACTTCATGAACGTCGTCCCGATCAGCGGAACGATGATCTCAGACCACTCCGCCTGGTCGTTGAACCACACGCCCGACTCGCTGATCGTCGCCGCGAACAGGTGCGGGTACGCCGCCGCGAGCAGGTTCGTGAACACCGCGCCGGCCGAGAAGCCGAACGAGTACACGCGCGTCGTGTCGACGTTGAACTGCGCCTCGACGCACGCGAGCATCGCCTCGAAGAACGGGAAGTCGCGCTGCCCGCTCACGATGTCCCAGTCGAGCCCCCACACGGGGATGAGGTTCTCGTCGCGCGGCGCGATCGTGATGAGCGGGATGTTGAACGCGTCGGGATCGAACGGCTTCCACGCTCCCGCCGGCGGGTCGTAGACGATCGTGTTCATGAACGTGGCCGAGTCCTGCAGGAAGCCGTGCCACTGGAACAGGACCGCTGCCTTCGACGTCCGGTTCGCGGGCAGGCGGACCTCGAAGCGGCGGGTCTTGCCGTTCACGATCACCGTGTTCGTCCCGTCGACGATCGGCTTGCACGTGACGCTGTGGGACGTGACGAACGGCGGTGGCGGATTCGCAGGTGAACCGTCGAGGCCGTAGTCGGAGGGCTTGACCGGCTCCGCCGAACCACCGAACAGGTTCATCGCGTCGTGCCAGTCCTGAACGGGATCGCCTGCCTCGGGGACAGGGTCTGTCGCGCATCCGCCGGCGAGCAGCGCGGCGAGCATGGAACCGACATAGAGCGCATCACGCATGTCTTCCCCCCTGTGAGTTGCGGCGCCGGGGATCCTCACTCCTGCGCCAGGTCGCTCACACGGTATACATAGTATATACCAAACGGGTCAAGCCCTCCGTGTCGACGACAATTCCGCCGCTCGTGCCACGGCGTGGCTGGAGCAGTGGAAACCGTAGGTATATGCGATGTATACGTACGATCAGCCGGTGGCAAGCGAGACGCCTCGCTCGCCACACGGAGGGGCGGTCGCAGGAGCGCTGGGCAGCCGCGGGGGAGGGATCAGGTCAGCGCCGTCGGTTCGAGGTCGGCCGGCTGCATCGCCAGCTCGTCCTCCGTGGGGCGCGCGTAGATCTCGACCAGGTTTCCGTTCGGGTCCTCGAGCCACATCTCGTGGTGCGGCGTTCCTCGCCACGTCGTTCGTGGTGGCTTCGTGATGGTGAGGCCCGCCGCTCGCGCGCGCTCGAACGCGCGGATCACGGCGTCGCGATCGGGCACCGCGATCCCGAGGTGGTAGAGCGTGTCCTGGTGGAGCTCCTTGCCGTCGGCCACGAGGATCACGAAGTTCGTGTGCAGGTCTGGTCGGACGAACGTCGCGTACCTGTGCGTCCACTCCTTGGGCTCGGCGCCCAGGAGCCACGCATAGAACCGCGCCGATTCCGCGAGGCTGTTGACCCGGACGCTCGCGTGAAACTCGATCGGCTCGGGCCCTGGCGGCAGGTCCTGCAGCGCCCGGAGGACCTCGAGGCGTCCTCGGATCTGGTCACGGGCGGTCCGAAATCGTTGCCGTAGCTGCTCGGGGGTGAGCGCCGGATCGTCGCTCGCCGGATCGTGGATCGGCCAGTGAAGGCGGCGAACGCCGCCGAGGAACACCGGACAGACCTCTTCGGCGCACAGCGTGATGACGATGTCGACGGACGCGGGGTCGATCGTGTCGACCGACTTCGAGCGGTGGGCGCTGAGGTCGATGCCGATCTCCCGCATCACTTCGCTCGCGTAGGGATTCACCGTGGCGGGCTTGCTGCCGGCGCTCTGCACCCGGACCTCGGGCCCGAGCATGGTCCGGGCGAGGCCCTCGGCCATCTGGCTGCGGGCCGAGTTGGCGACACACAGAAACAGGATGCTGTTGACGTTCATCGGCCCCATTGCGACATGCGGATATCGTGATATTGGTATGGCGTGCTCGAAAGCGCAACCAACCTGGAAGACGTTCGGCCGCTGACCAAGTTGTTTCGTGCACTGGGTGACGAGACGCGCGTTCGCATCGTCGCGCTGCTCACGCATGGCGAGCTGTGTGTGTGCCATCTCGAGAAGGCACTCGGCCTCAGCCAGCCCAACTGCTCGCGTCAGCTCGGCATCCTCAAGTCCGCCGGCATCGTCGACAGCCGTCGCGATGGCACGTGGGTCTACTACCGCATCACCGAGCAGGAGTACGAGTCCGTGACGAACGTCCTCGGTGTCCTCGCTCGGACGTTTGGTGCCGAGAAGGCGGTTCGCGCTGACCTCCTGCGGGTGAAGAAGAACTGCGGGCCGGACGCCTGCAAATGATCCCGCTCGTCGCCACCGAGCAGCGCCTTCGACCGCGAGCCTGACCCATGCAATCCCCGGCCATCTCCCACAAGCTGTCGTTCCTCGATCGCTACCTGACGGTCTGGATCTTCGCCGCGATGGCGCTCGGCGTCGCGCTCGGCAACCTCACGCCCGGCTTCGCCCGCGCGCTCGATCGCCTGAGCGTGGGGACGACCTCGATCCCGATCGCCGTCGGGCTCATCCTCATGATGTACCCGCCGTTCACGAAGGTGCGCTACGAGGAGCTGGGCAAGCTGTTCCGCAACAAGCGCCTGCTCCTGCTGTCGCTCGTGCAGAACTGGGTGATCGGGCCGCTTCTGATGTTCGCGCTCGCGGCGGTGTTCCTGCCCGACCGCCCCGATTACATGCTGGGGCTCATCATCATCGGCCTCGCGCGCTGCATCGCGATGGTGATCGTCTGGAACGAGCTCGCGAAGGGCGACACCGAGTACTGCGCCGGTCTCGTCGCGTTCAACTCGATCTTCCAGGTGCTGTTCTTTCCGGTCTACGCGTACCTGTTCGCGACGGTGCTGCCTCGCTGGCTCGGCCTACAGGGCGCCGTCGTCGATATCTCGATGGGCGAGATCGCGAAGAGCGTCGGGATCTACCTCGGGGTTCCGGCCGCTGCCGGGTTCCTGACGCGCCTGGTGCTCCGGCGCGCCAAGGGCGATGCCTGGTACCGGACGAAGTTCGTCCCCCGGATCGGTCCGCTCACGCTGGTCGCGTTGCTGTTCACGATCGTCGTGATGTTCTCGCTGAAGGGCGACTCGATCGTCCGGCTGCCGCTCGACGTGCTGCGGATCGCCATCCCGCTGCTCGTGTACTTCGTCGTGATGTTCGCGGTGTCGTTCCTCCTCAGCAAGCGCGTCGGCGCCGACTACGAGCAGTCCGCGACGCTGTCGTTCACCGCGGCCTCCAACAACTTCGAGCTGGCGATCGCGGTCGCGGTGGCCACGTTCGGGATCCACAGCGGCGTCGCGTTCGCCGCGGTCATCGGGCCGCTCGTCGAGGTGCCCGTGATGCTCGCCCTCGTGCATGCCGCGCTGTGGGCACAGCGCCGCTACTTCCCGGCAGCGGACCGCGCCGGCTGACGATTGTCTGCGTCCTTTCGGACCCGACCCCGTCTTCCCGGACAGGAGAAGCAACCATGAGTGACCTGACTGCAGACAAGACCCGCGACCTCGTCCGCGAGCACTACGCCAACGTCTCGACCAAGAACGTCGGCTGCGCACCTGGCTGCTGCGGCGCGATGCCCGCCGGGCAGTCGCTCTCGCTCGGCTACACCGAGGGCGACCTGGCCGCCGTCCCCGAGGGCGCCGACCTCGGCCTCGGCTGCGGGAACCCGAACGCGATCGCGGCGCTGAAGCCTGGAGAGACCGTGCTCGATCTCGGCTCGGGCGGCGGCTTCGACGCCTTCCTCGCGGCGCGCGCCGTGGGGCCGACCGGGCGCGTGATCGGCGTCGACATGACGCCGGAGATGATCAGCCGCGCTCGCGAGAACGCGCGCAAGGTCTCCGCCTCGAACGTCGAGTTCCGGCTCGGCGAGATCGAGCACCTGCCCGTCGCCGATCAGACCGTCGACGCCATCATGTCGAACTGCGTGATCAACCTGTCGCCGGAGAAGGAGTCCGTGTTCCGCGAGGCGCTGCGCGTGCTCAAGCCGGGCGGCCGGCTCGCGATCAGTGACGTCGTCGCGATCGCGCCGATCCCGCCCGAGCTCCAGACGCAGGCCGCCGCGCTCGCGGGCTGCATCTCCGGCGCGACGCCGCTCGACGAGCTGAAGCAGCTACTCGCGAAGGTCGGCTTCGTCGACATCGAGGTCACGATCACGCCGCAGAGCGCCGAGATCGTCGAATCGTGGCTCGCGGGCGCGAGCGCGTTCATCGCCTCGGCGACCATCGAAGCACGGCGTCACGACCCGGACGCGAAACAGGCGTCCGCCAAGGCGTCGTCGGCGTGCTGCCCGCCGGGTTGCTGCCCGTGACACCTCCCGCGGTGCCGTGGAGCGACGTGGCCGAGCGGCTCCGGCCGTTCGTCGCCCATCGCGTCCCTCCGAGCGACATCGACGACGTCGTCCAGGACGTCCTCGTGCGCATGCACCGCGGGCTCCCCGACCTCCGCGACGACGATCGGTTCTCCGCCTGGATGTTCCAGGTCGCGCGCAACGCGATCGTCGATGCCGGCCGCAAGCGGATCCACGCCCCCCTGCCGGGAGCCGACCTCGACGAGACCCCGGCGGCGCCGGCGTCCGACGACGATCGCGAGGCCGCGACCGCGCTCGCCGGCTGCGTGTCGCTGTTCGTGGCGCGGCTGCCGTCGCCGTACCGGGAGGCGATCACCCTCGTCGAGCTCGAAGGCAAGACCGCGAGGGAAGCCGCCGAGATGGTCGGCATCACCGTCTCGGGGATGAAGTCGCGCGTCCAGCGAGGCCGCGCGCAGCTGCGCGAGCTGTTCGAGCGCTGCTGCGAGATCGCGGTCGACGTGCGCGGCAAGCCGACCGACTTCACGCCGCGGTGTCAGCCTTCGGGCAAGACCTGCAGCTGAGCGACGTGGGCTCCAGCCAGCTGGCGAAGTCGGGCGACGCCGACCGGTTCGTCGAGCTGCCAGGGTACGATCGCGACGCGCTTCGCGTGCTGGGTCTGCACCAGCGCGACCTGCTCCAGCTCGCCGGTGATCCGCTGATGGAGGACCGGGTCCTTGGACCCGGTGGCCGCGAGGCTGCTGTTGATGATCCATGCGTACGGCTCGATCCCGGCGCGGCGAAGATCCGCCTGGAGCTCCGCCGCCTCGGTCACAGGTGTGGTCTCCGCCAGCGTGACGAGCAGGATCTTCGAGTACGAGGGATCGCCGAGCCGCATCAGCGGCGTCGTGATCCGGCCCGCGTACTCGGCGCGGTACGCGCGCACGCTCTCGCGATGGTACGCCCCGGTGGTATCGAGGAGCAGCAGCGTATGGCCGGTGGGGGCGGTATCGAGCACGACGAAACCGCGCTGCGCCTCGCGGATCAGCCGCGAGAACGCGCCGAACACCGCCAGCTCTGCGTAGCAGGGAGATCGCAGATCCTCGGCCAGGAGGGCGCGACCCGCGGCATCGAGCTTCACGCCGCGCGTGGCCATCACGTTCTCGACGTACGCTTTGGTCTCGACCTCCGGATCGATGCGGCTGATCGTCAGGCCCGGAACCTCGCCGACCAAGGTGGAGGCGACATGCGCGGCCGGATCGGTCGTGCTCAGGTGGACCGGGAGACCACGCGACGCGAGCTCGACGGCCACGGCGGCGGCGATCGTCGTCTTGCCGACGCCACCCTTGCCCATGACCATGATCAGGCCGTGACCCGGCGCTGCCACCTCGTCGAACAGCGACGCGAGCGGAGGCAGCTCCGGCATCGAACGGGCAGTCACGGTGGCCTCGGGCTCGCTCGCTGCCCCGAGCAACGCTCGCAACGCGGGCAGGCCGACCATGTTGAATGGTCGCAGCGGGACACGCACGGTCGGCAGCGGTCGCAGTGCGTCTGGCATCTCGTCGAGGGCCGCGCGGCCCCGCTGCTCGAGGGCGACCGCGACCGGATCGTCGCGATCGCGCGCCTCGAAGATCGCGTTGATCACGAGCTGCTGGTTCGCGAGCCCCAGCTCCCTGAGCTCGCCGGACGTCCGCGCGGCCTCGCGCATCGCGGGCTTCTCCGGCCTGGTCACGAGCACGACGCTCGTGCGCACCGGATCGATCAGCGCGGCCAGGGCCGCGGCGAACCGGTCCATCTGCATCTTGAGGCCGGCGTGAGGTCCCAGGCACGACTCGCTGTGCGGCGAGTCCTCGAGAAAGCCCGTCCACGCGCGCGGCAGGCTGAGCAGACGCAGCGTATGGCCGGTCGGAGCGGTGTCGAAGATGATGTGGTCCCAGCCTTCGTCCTGGTCACCGGCGAGGAGCCCGGCGAACTCGTCGAAGGCCGCGATCTCCGTCGTGCACGATCCTGCGAGCTGCTCCCGCAGCTGCGTCAGCTGCTCGGGGTTCCAGATGCTGCGATATGGTGAGATCACGCGCTCGCGGTACTCGTCTGCCGCCTTCTCGGGGTCGATGTTCAGTGCCCGGAGCCCGGGTACGCCAGCGATCGGCGTCGGGGGATTCGCGAGTGGCGTACCGAGCATCTGGTCGAGGTTCGAGGCCGGATCCGTACTGACGAGGAGCACGTTCTTGCCCGCATCCGCCAGCCGTATCGCGGTCGCACAGGACAATGCGGTCTTGCCGACGCCTCCCTTGCCGGTGAAGAACAGGAAGCGCGGCGGGGCGTCGAGGAAGCTCATCGGTCAGACATGGTGCATGCGACATGCCGATTCGCCCACACGGACGCGCGGCAAATGCATGCACGATCGCCGGGTCAGCAGCAGCGCGGCCTCGGCGTCGCGGCCTTCGGCCGGCACCCGCAGCCGCTCTCGCCCGCGGCCTTCGCCGCCGCATCCTGGACGCAGCACGCGTCCGCTCCGGTCGGCGCCGGACGGTGACTGGCGTGTGTTCGTCATGCTGTGGAGACGCACGCCGGGATCGAAGTCGCGCGACGACCCGCGCGCCCGAGAGCCGCGCCGCCGATCTCGATCGCGCTCGCCGCCGCGTTCGCCCTCGGCGCGTTCGCGACGACCGCGCTGGTCGTCCACGGCCTGCTGTTGCTCGCAGAGCGGGCCGTCTCCGTCGCGACAGCCTCGCTCGTGTTCGCGTCGCTCGCACCGTTCCAGGTCCTCGGACGCGCATGGCTCGTGCGGCGCGGCGGACGGCTGGGCCGCCACGGCCCTCGCGGCTGCCGTCCTCGTGTGGCGCGCGACCGCATGTGCCTGCCCGAGTCAGCCGCGCACCACCTGCAGCTCCTGGCTCCAGAACGGCGGGGTCTCGTGTGGTCCGCGTCAGCGCGTGCAGTCGTAGAGGTTGTCGAACCGGGCCTCGCCGATCGGCTGCGTCTCGAGCATGTACGTCCCCGCCGAGAGCTCGAGGTACGCGTCGTCGAAGTACGCGGGCGTCGGGATGGCGGCGAGCGTGGTCCACGAGACGCCGTCGGGCGAGAGCTCGAACGAGAGCGTGCCGGCCTCGCTGCGGAGCTGCCACCAGCGGTGCAGCGCGGCGTCGTACGGGGCCGAGCCGTGGACGGTCTGCGTGGTCCCGGCCCAGGTCATCGCCTCGACCAGGTTGCAGGACTGCGCGAGCTCGGCGTACCGGACGACATCGTCGTCCTGGATGACGATGGCCACCTGAGCGCAGCCCGACGTGTTGACCATGGTCGGGATCTCGACGAACGCGCGGCGCGATCGGTAGTCGCCGACCGTCGCTTCGAAGCCTGCATAGGTGTTCGAACCCGGCGCCATGGCGGGACGGCCGCGCAGCTGCCCCGCGAACACGTCCATCCGGGCGGGCGCGATCTCGTAGATCGATCCGAACATGGGGACGCCATTCTCGAAGTCGGTCGTGAACGGCCCCGCGGTCTCGCCGGGCCCGCACCGCGGCACGGGCGGCGGCCCGTCGGATCCGTCCGACGTGTCGCTGCCCCCATCACCCGGCGTGATCGCGGGATCGAACGCGACGCGGCCGCACCCGCCGGCCGCCACCGTGACGAGCAGAGCCAGGAGCCGTGAGGTCTCGCGTGCTGTTCGAAGGAGGCGCGTAGCGCTCGATCGTAGCAGAACCATGCACGCCGGCTCGCATGCTCGCCACGGAGCGGGAACGGGTCTCACGAGGTTGCCGCGACGTTCTCGCCGCACTCACCCGTCGACGATTCTGCGGGCCGGACGGCACTGGGGTACCGTGCGCGCGATGCCAACGTCACGCGAGGACAGCGCGCTGATCCGAGAGTCCCTGCGCGAGGTCTCCCTCGAACGGTTCGAGGCTCGCATTCTCGAGCTCGCCGAGCCGTGTCTACGGTTCACCAGCCGCCGCGCCACGGTTCCGGTTGGAGCGAGCAAGCTCGGCGGCGATCCGGATCTTCCTCCGGACCTGGCGTGGCCGGTCATCGAAGGTCAGAGCTTGACGTTTCTCGCACAGCTGGACCTCGTCGAGCTCGCCCGGCTCCTGCCATCGCCGCTTCCAGGACAAGGGCGCCTGGTGTTCTTCTTCGACCGTTCGGACTTCTTCGTGGGGGAGCGCGCGTGCCGCGTGATGCACGTCGAGGGCGACGTCGTACGGCGACGCCGTCCCAGCGATCACGAACCGATCGACGAATGCGCGCTGACGTTCACCATCGGGACGTCGCTACCCCGTTCGTTCACGCCATTCCTGGAGCTCCTCGGGCCGATGACCGAGGCGGAGCAGGAACGACTTCGTGACTGGGACATTCGAGACCGGCTCGGAGGTTCGGGGGGCCACCACCAGGTCCTCGGTTACCCGGGCCAGATCCAGGAGGACGTGTTGATCACCCGTGCTGTCGAAGCTGGCTTCGAGCCGACGAGCACGGCGACGCTGCACCAGGAAGCGCGGCGGTATCGGCAACTGCTCGGGCTCGACACCGACGACGCCGCGGGCCTGCAATGGGTCGATATGGGCGCGTGCTGGTTCCTCATCGCTCACGCCGATCTCGAGCGACAGGACTTCTCGCGGACGTCGTCCGTCGTTCAGTTCTGCTGACCCGCTCCCTCGCGAGGGTCAGTCGCTCAGCAGGAACGCGAACGAGTAGGTCTGTGCCGCGCCATCCCATGCATCGAACGTCACGCCCTTGATGACGTTCACGATGCAGTCACCCTCGGGCTTGCCCGCGAACGGCGGAGAGACCGTGGTCTTCGTGATCTGTCCCGACGGCGCGACCGTCAGCTTCACCATGACGTTGGCCTGGTTGCCCTTGTAGCAAGCGTGCGCGCGATCGGTGAGCGTCGACATGCGCTGCTTGAACGCTTCAGCGGTGAGCGTCTTCGCCTTGGGCTTGTCGCCACCACCCGCAGCCGGATCCGCAGGCTTCGGCACCACGATGATCTCGATGCGTCGATTCTTCCGCTTGCCGTCGGCGGTGCCGTTCGACGCGATCGGATCGAGATCGCCGCGGCCATCGGCGGACACGTCGTCGGCCGGGATCCCCGCCCCGATCAGCACCCGCGCGACCGCGACCGCATGGGCGAGCGACAGCTCCGTGTTGTCGTGGGCGAGGTCCGATTTGAACGGGGTGTTGTCCGTGTGGCCGACCACGACGAACCGCACGCCAGCCTGGGCCTGCA
>JAEUJX010000755.1 GCA_016794545.1 Myxococcales bacterium | reverse complement strand
CGAACGCGCCGGACCTCGCCGAGGTCCGTGCGCGCGTAGAACAAGACCTCTCTCGCGTACGCGAACGACGCCGAGTCGATCGCGACGTCGTCGAGCGCACGGCCGTCGAGCGTCGTGCGCCCACCTCGCTTGCCGGGCTTGCCGCCCGTGCGCGCGAAGATGATCTCGCCGGAGTGCTGACCGCGCGACGGGCGCCAGTCGTTCGTGGGGCCGCTGACCAGCGGCGTGGCGGTCCCGCCACGCGGCAGCTTCCACAGATCGCCGTTACCATCGTCGAACACCACGGTGTGGTCGTCGCCGTAGATCGGCATGTACGGGCACGCACCCGGCTCGGTCAATCGCACCGCCGCGGCCGCGGGCGGGGCGAACCCCTCATGCGCCGCCGGCGGGGACGGGCGGTCGCGATCGAGCGCGACCCACGTCGCGGCGAGCGCGACGACGCCGCCGGCGCCGGCTCCGATCCACACGCGGCGCCTTGTCCGGCGCGATCGCGGCGGTGTCGTGGCCGCGGCATCGAGGGCGGTCACCAGCGCGGCGATCGATGGCCACCGCGCGGCCGGCTCGACCGAGAGCCCGCGCTCGAGCACCGCGCGAAGCGCGGGCGCGATCGCATCGCGGCCGCGCGTGATCGGGCGAGCACGGATCGCGGCCGCGAGCTCGGCCTGGGTCGCCCCGGTGAACGGCCGCTCGCCACTGAGCGCCTCCCACAGCGACACGCACAGACTCCACTGATCGCCGCGTGCGTCCACGGCGCCGCCCTCGAGGGCCTCCGGCGACATGTACGGAGGCGTCCCGAGGAGTGTCCCCGTCTGGGTGAGCGGTGTCGCGAGTGGATCGGCCGGAGCGCGCGCCTCGGGCTCGGCACTCGGCGCGGCGTACGCTGCTGCGAGCCCGAGGTCGCCGATCCGCACCCGGCCGTCGTCGCCGACGAGGACGTTCTCGGGCTTGACGTCGCGGTGGACGAGCCCGGCGGCGTGCGCGGCGGCGAGCCCCGCGGACGCCTGGTGCCACACGTCGAGGATCTCGCGCTCCGTGCGAGGCGCCGCGGCTCGCCACGCTCGCGCCGTGGTGCCGTGGACCAGCTCCATCGCGAGGTACACCCGATCGCCGTCCTGGCCGACCTCGAAGATCGTGACGACGTTGGGGTGGGCGAGCCGGCCGAGAGCCTGTGCCTCGCGGAGCAGGCGCGCGGCGGGTTCCGCACCCTCGGCTCGCAGGCACTTGATCGCGACGCTGCGGTCGAGCGTCGGATCGTGTGCCTCGTAGATGATGCCCATCCCGCCCGCCCCGAGGGTGCGGCGCAGCGCGAACCTGCCGAGGCGCTCCGGCATCTCGGGCTCGTCGCGCACGGTGACCCCGTCGCTGCCGAAGGCGACGGCCGGTACGCTGCCGGCGCCCGCGGGCGGCGCGTGCGCGACCTGGCGCAGGAGCGCGTCGATCTCGTCCACGGGCTCGCCGTCTCGGCCAGCTCGATCCATCCCACCGCTCAGGCTATCACGCTGTCAGGCAGGGTCGGGGAGCAACCCCGCGGCGCGCGCGAGCTCGCGGAGCTTGTCGCGCGTGCGCTCGAAGCGCTTGCGGAGCGTGGCCTCGTTGGTCTCGAGCACGTCGGCGACCTCGGCCCACGGCAGATCGCGGTCGACGCGAAGGATCAGCAGCGTCTGCTCGTCCGCCGTGAGCTGCTCGCGAATCCGCTGCACGTGTGCCGCGGTCTCCGCCCGGAGATGGACGGGAGTCGTCGAGCGGACCTCCTGCACGACGCTCTCGAGCTGCTCCGACTCGAGGCGGCAGTTGCGGCGGCGCTGGGGCTCGTTCCTCAGGCGCTGGACCGCGCCCCACGCGAGCTTGTACGACCACGTCCGGAACGCCGACTCGCCCCGGAAGCCCGGCAAGCCCTTCCACAGCGACTCGCAGTAGATCGCGAACGCCTCGTCGCCATCGGAGTCGCCGAGCACCGTGCGCAGGTACCCGAGCACGGACGGACCGTAGCCACGCACCGCGATGGTGGCTGCCACGGTCAGATCGCGCGCCTCGACGGCCGCACGGATCTGGGTCTCGAGGTCGGGGTCCGCGGACAACACTCGAATCATACGACGACGCCGGGATCCTAGGAGCCGCGCGCGAGGATGATCGTCCGTCGGGGGCAGCGCCGCCGTCGCCCCGTCTCGCGAAACGCATCGACGAACACCGCGCTCGCCGCGTCGGCCGCCGCGATGTGCGCTTCGTCGGTGTTGACCGGCCGTGGCCGCCTGCACGACCGCATCCGGATGCGAGCGTGCCGACCTCGCGCATCGCGCGTGGAATCGGCAAGGTGATCGGCGGGCTGTGCTGGCTCGTGAGAGCGCGGGCGTATCCGGCCTCCGTGACCGGCTGGGACACCGACGAGGCTGCTTCGCGAGCGGCTTGATCGGCGCCGAGATCGAGAACGACGACGGCCGGGGGCCGCGCGTGCTACGTCACGGCACATGCCGCTCGACGCGATTCGCGCGACGCTCGCCGACCACCCGCTGCTCGCCGCGGTCAGTCCCGCGACGCTCGACCGCCTGGCCGCCCACGCGCGGAGCGTGAGCACACCGGAGGGAGCCACGGTGTTCCACCAGGGAGATCCGGCGCCCTACCTGTTCATCGTCGCGAGCGGCGCTCTCGAGGCGCTGGAGCGCACGGATGGAGGCCGGGACGTCGTGCTTCGCACGCTCGGCCCGGGCGAGCTCGGAGGTCTGACGAGCCTCGCGACCGGCGGACCACGCTCGGCGAGCGTGCGCGCGCGAGGGCCGTCGGTGCTGATCACGATCGACAAGGCCGCGTTCCAGGACGCGATGCACGCGGACCCCGCGCTGGCCAGCGCCGTCCTCCGCGTGCTCGGCCACAAGGTTCGCACCAAGAACGCCCAGATGGCGACGCTGCTCGAGCGTGTCCGTCGCGACCCGCGCGAGAAGATCGTGTTCTTCGACACCAAGCCGTACGAGCGGGCCGCGTTCGAGCAGCGCCTCCCCGACGCCCTGCGCGTGCGCTGGATCGACGCGCGTCTCGGCCGTGACTCCGCGCGGCTCGCCGAGGGCTACCCGGTCGTGTGCGCGTTCGTGAACGACGACCTGTCGCGGCCGGTGATCGAGGAGCTCGCCGCGCGAGGCGTCCGCCTGCTCGCGCTGCGCTGCGCCGGGTACAACAACGTCGACCTCGCGGCCGCCACCGCGGCCGGCATCCAGGTCGTGCGCGTACCCGCCTACTCGCCTCACGCCGTCGCGGAGCACACGATCGCGCTGCTGTTGACCCTCGTGCGCAAGACCCACCGCGCGTTCGTTCGCGTGCGCGAGGGCAACTTCTCGCTCGCGGGTCTCGTCGGGTTCGACCTGTACGGCAAGACGGCGGGCGTGGTCGGGACGGGCAAGATCGGCGCGATCGTGGCGACGATCCTGCGCGGGTTCGGCATGAGCGTGCTGGCGCACGACAAGGCCGAGAGCGCGGAGCTCGTCGCGTGCGGCGTACGCTACGTCTCGCTCGACGAGCTGTTCGCGACCAGCGACGTCATCTCGCTGCACGTGCCGCTGATGCCGGCGACGCACCACCTGGTGAACGCCACGCGGCTGGCGCAGACCCGGCCCGGCGTCGTCCTCGTCAACACGTCGCGCGGCGGCCTCGTCGACACGTCCGCGCTGATCGACGCGCTCAAGTCGGGCCACGTCGGTGGTGCCGGGCTCGATGTGTACGAGGAGGAGAGCGAGTACTTCTTCCAGGACCGCTCGGATCGCGCGGTGCTCGACGACCTGCTCGCGCGCCTCATGACGTTCCCGAACGTGCTCGTGACGAGTCACCAGGGCTTCTTGACGCGGGAGGCCCTCGACAACATCGCGGAGGCGACGCTCGACAGCGTCGCCCAGTGGATGACGGGCACGCCGCTCACGCGACTGGTCACGGCGGCCTGAGTCCGGTCACCGACGCGTCACTCGAACACGGTCGGCTCGTGCGCGAGCAGCTCCTTCCAGCGCGCCTCCGCCCACGTCCCGATCGCCTCGGCGCCCTTGAACGCGTCGGCCTTGTACTCGCCGCCGATCACCTTGTCGTCGGGGTCCTTGCCCATCCCACGACCGCGCAGCGCGTACTTCGCGCCGCCCTCGAGGATGATCAGCTTGCGCGGGACCGGATCCGCGGTGGCGCTGCACACGACATCGTAGGCGAACGCGATCTCCGGCGTGCCATCGCCGTCGATGTCGTCGATCGAGACCGAGCCCGCGAGGAAGTTCGCGACCAGATCGAGCTTGCAGTTCGACAGCCCGTCCTTCACCAGGCGGAGCTCGCGCGGCTGCTTGCCGCCGTAGACCTGCGCGTAGAGCTGGCGCGACACCGTCCGGGCGTTCGAGGTGACGGACAGCACGAGGTAGCCCGGCGCTCCGTCGGGGTTGGTCCAGGTCCACGCCTCGCGGACCTGCGTGCCCTTGGCCTTGACCCCGGCGGGCAGCGGCTTCGCGGGGTCGAGCTTCCTGGCGCCGAGCGCGGGCGCGGCCGCCGCGTCGGCGGCGGCGAGGGTCGAGGTGCAGACGAGGATGGACAGCAGGAGTCGCGATGACAGCATCGCCGGCACTATCGCATGCGGGTGCACCCCGGGCGCGACGCGATCTCGTCTCAGACGACGGCGCCGAACAACCGGCCGACGCCGTAGGTCAGGCCCATCGCGATCGCCCCCCAGATCCCGACGCGCGCGGCGCCGCGAACCGGGCTCGCACCTCCGACGGCCGCCGCCGTCCCACCGAGACCTCCGAGGAAGATCAGCGACGTCGCGACCACGAGCCACGGCAGGTGGCGCATCGGGGCCAGCCACGCGACGAGGAGGGGCAGGGCGGCGCCGACGGCGAACGTGCCGGCGGAGGTCAGGGCCGCCACGACGGGACGCGCGCGCTGTGATTCGACGATGCCGAGCTCGTCACGGGCGTGCGCGCCGAGCGCGTCGTGTGCCATGAGCTGCGTCGCGACCTGTCGTGCGAGGCCCTCCTCGAGGCCGCGCCCCACGTAGATCTTCGTGAGCTCCTGGTGCTCGGCGGCCTGATCGGACGCGAGCTCGCGCCGCTCGCGGGCGAGGTCGGCATTTTCGGTGTCGGCCTGCGATTGCACCGAGACGTACTCGCCGGCCGCCATCGACATCGCACCCGCGACGAGCCCCGCGACGCCCGCGGTGATCACCGCGGCGTGCGTGGGCGTGGCGGCGGCGACTCCGACGACCAGGCTCGCGGTGGACACGATGCCGTCGTTCGCACCGAGGACGGCTGCGCGCAACCAGCCGATGCGCTCGGCGCGATGACGTTCGGGATGACGCACGGCTTCTTATAGCGGTGATCTCGAGAGTGCGGCATGTCGGCCTGCGTCCGATACCGGGATCATGGGGCGCTCGCTCACCTTCCCGCCCTTCAGGGACCTCGAGCTTGACATTCAGCTGGTCGGCATTGCTGGCGTCGATCTTCGCGGACCGGACCTTGATGTCCGGCTCGGCCGCCTTCTTCGAGCACCCTGCGATGGATGAACCCCTCACGCTCATAGGCGCGGCCGGTTCGGCTGTCGCACCACGGATCGCCAGCGCGTGAGGTGCCGAGAGCCGGCACACCTCGGCGACCGGGGTCACGCGGCGACGATCGCATCGGCCTCGGTCTCGACGAGCCACTCCTTGTCGATGAACGCGCTCACCTGCACGAAGGTCGTCACCGGCCGGATCTCGGCGAAGACCTCGCCGTGGGCGCGCGCGGCCTCCCGCCACGCGCCGATGTCGACGAGCATGATGCGCGTGCGCACCACGTCGGTCGCGGCACCACCCGCGTCCTCGATCGCCTTCAGCATGATCTCGAGACACCGCTTGGTCTGGCCATAGACGTCGCCGGGCGTGGCGACACCACCTGCCGGCGCGATGGGCGCAGTCCCGGACACCGCGATGAACGGCCCGGTGCGCACGGCACGCGAGAATCCGATGACAGGCTCGAACGACGATCCGGACGACACGAGGCGACGCGACATGACCGCAGCATAGAACCTGACGCCGCAAGAAGATCGCCTTCGACCAGACGTACGGTAGCCCCCGTGCGCGCCTGCCCCGTGGTGCGAACACCGCGTACACGGGGGGGGCCGAGGTCCCCACGACACCGCCGCGGAGAAGACCACACGACGAACGGTCCTCGGAAGGCAGCGAAGCGCCGTGTTACCCTGGGCACGATGTCCGCGCGCGCCATCGTCGAGTACATCGGCGGCCTCGCGCGAGCGATCGCGAGGGCGCCGCGCAGCGCGGTGAGCTACCTGCGGAGCCACGCGAGCCGGGTGGTGGCGACGGTGTGGCTCGGCGGGATGGTGACGTTCGGCGTGGTGACGGTGCGGCGCGCCGTCGCGGCCCACAAAGCACAAGCCGCGGCCGAGGCGCAGCGAGGCGTTCGCCGGGGGGCGAGCGACGGGCCTGGTGAGGTGGTGGTGATGATGGACGTTGACGAGATGAACGAACGCCGCGACGCGCGCATGCGCGCGGCGGGCATCGCGGCCGCGGGCGACACGAGCGATCCCGACGCGGCGGCGATCAGCGCGGCGCAGGCGAAGCTCGCCGAGGGCGTGAAGGTCGAGGGCGAGGTGGTCGGCAAGCGCGGCGGCGTTACGGTCGTGTCGAAAGGCGGCGTCAAGGGCTGGCTCGAGCGCAACAAGGGCAAGAAGGCGGACCCCGAGACGCTCGCGTGGCTCCGTGCCGAGGAGGCTGCCGAAGGCCGCGCCTCGTACGCCGGCTGGGCGGATCGCGAGGACGGGAACATCCTCGAATGGCACAAGGAGCAGAAAGCGGGCGAGGCGGCTGCGACCAGCGAGACCGCCGCGACCACCGGGAACGCCGCCGCTACCGAACCCACGACCGCTACCGAAACCGCAGCTGCTGCCGGGAACGCCGTTGCGTCCGGCAGCCCCGCCGATCACAGGACCGCCGCCGGTAGCGGGACCACTGCCGGTAGCGGGACCACCGCCGATAGCGAGGTCGGCCCGGCCCCGACCGAGTCCCCGAGCGTCGCATCTGCCCCGCTGGCTCGTAGCCCGTCCCTCTCGGCCCTCGGCGCCGCGGCCGTCGCTGCACTTCGCGCCCCTCCGGGGATCCTCGCAACCGACTTCGCAAGACTCCTCGCGACCAAGGTCCCGGCACTCCTGGAAGCCGGCACGCACGTGCCCACCGGCGAGCGCTCCCTCTCCATCGCGCTCCTCGCAGATCGCGTGTTCGACGACCTGGGCCGCTCGAACGCGCTCACCCCTGCCAGCAGGCGGATGTTGCGCGACGTGGCCGCCCTCCTTCAAGCTCACCCGCGGTACACGGTCCGCAT
>JAEUJX010000745.1 GCA_016794545.1 Myxococcales bacterium | reverse complement strand
CGGAACCGGAACCGGAGCCGGAGCCGGAACCGGAACCGGATCCGGGCACCACGGCGCCGCACCGCACGCGATCTCGAACGCGGCGCACTACCGCGCGAACCGGGAGGCTCGTGCTCTGCGGAGCCGCGTCGCGCAGCTTCTCGCGTTGCCCTCAGGGGACGAGCTTGTAGCCCAGGCCGTAGACCGTGAGGATGTGCCGCGGGTTCTTCTGGTCCTCCTCCAGCTTCCGCCGCAGCTTCACGATGAAGTTATCCACCGTGCGCGACGTCGGCGAGGCCTGGATCCCCCACACCTTCTCGAGCAGCTCGTCGCGCGAGACCGTCTCCTCCGACCGCTCGCGCAGGAGCTTCAGCACCTCGAGCTCGTAGAACGTGAGCCGCTTCGACGTGCGGCCCTTCGACATGATGTGCTTGCGCGCGTTGATCGTCCACGCACCGATCGTGAAGGTCTCGTCGGAGTGAGAGACCAGGCGGGCCTGGCGGCGGAAGATCGCGTTGATCCGGGCGATCAGCTCGGCGACCGAGAACGGCTTGGTGACGTAGTCGTCGGCGCCGGCGTCGAGGCCGCGGATCTTGTCGGTCTCCTGAGCCTTGGCGGTGAGGATGATGATCGGCACCGTCTCGTCGCGCGTGCGCAGGGTCTCGCAGACGCGGTAGCCGTTGTCATCGGGGAGCATCAGGTCGAGCAGGATGCAGTCGGGCGCCCAGTCCATCGCGGCGGCCAACCCCTCGGCGCCGGTGCCGCGCGCCTCGACGTCGAAACCCTCGAACTGGAGAGCGTCGCGCAGGCCGCGGACGATGTCGGGCTCGTCCTCGATGACGAGGATCCGCTTGCGGAGCGGTTCCTCCTCGGTCTCCGTCGCCTGACTCACGGCTCAGTTCTTACCAGAGATCGGCAGCGAGATGCGGAACGTCGATCCCTTCCCGAGCTCGCTCGAGACCGAGGCCTCGCCGCCATGCGCGCGCGCGATGTGCTGGACCAGGGCGAGGCCGATCCCGGAGCCGCGGATCGGCTTCAGCCGCACGTCCCTGGAGCGGTAGAACCTCTCGAAGATCCGCTCGTGCTCCTCGGGATCGATCCCGGGTCCCCAGTCGCGGACGGCGAGCACGACGTGATCGCCCTCGCGCTTGAGCGAGACCTCGATCTTCTTGCCGTCGGCCGCGTACTTGATCGCGTTGTCGACGAGGTTCAGCACGGCGAGCGTGAACGCGTTCGCGTCGAGCTGCACGGGGGGGAGGTCGGGCTCGATGTCGTCGGAGATCTGCATGTTCGCGGTCTGGACGCGCCGCCCCGACAGCTCGATCGCACGGCCGACCACCTCGCCGACATCGGTATCGGCGAACTCGTAAGCGCCGCGGCCGCTCTCGATCTTCGCGAAGTCGAGCACGTTGTCGATCAGCCGGCCGAGGCGCACGCTCTCGCGCCAGATGATCTCGGCGTACTCGTGCGCCTGCTCGGGGGACTTCGTCTTCCCCTCGGCGAGCATCTCGCCGAAGATCGAGATGATCGAGAGCGGCGTCTTCAGCTCGTGCGAGACGTTCGAGATGAACTCGCTCTTCAGCTCGCTCAGGCGCCGCTCGCGGCGGATCGCCCAGGCGAGGCCGGCGAGGCCGGCGAGGATCACCGTGACCGCGCCGCCGATCAGCAGCGAGTCGACGATCTTCTTGCGGCGGACCGCGGTCTCGTCGGCGATGTCCTTCTGCGTGACACGCAGCTTCCAGTCGACCGTGAGCTGGAAGTAGCGCTCGACGACGAGCTCGCCGCTGGCCTCCGCGAACGGCACGCCATAGACCAGCTGGCCCGTCTCGTCGACCACCTGGTAGAGGCGCTTGCTGTTCGCGACGTAGAAGAACTGGGGGAACAACCGGCCGACGAGGTGCGTCGGATCGTCCTGGATCACCACGTAGAACGTGCGGTCGCCTTGCTGCCGCTTCATGAACGAGAACAGGTACCAGCGGCCCGGTGGCTGTCCCGGCAGCGAGGCCTCGCGGAGGTACAGCTTCTCGCGCACGCCGAGCCGCTGCTTCGGCAGCTGGAGCTCCGGCAGGATGCGCGACATGAAGTAGTCGTTGGTGTACGCGGTACCCGCGTCCTTCGGCCGCGTCGAGACGTTCGCGGCGAAGACGATCTTCAGCTGGTCGTCGAGCACGAACACGCGAGTCACCGCGGCGCCCGTGGACTTGAGCAGCGACTGGATGTCCGCGCTCAGGTCCGGTGAATCGAGCTGCACGGAGACCATGAACTTGGTGTCGGCCGCATCGATCAGCGTCTCGATGTTCTGTAGCTTCTCCTCCGCGAGCTCGGCCATCAGCGCGAGCTCGCGTTCGCGGGAGGTCGCCTCGGAGGTGTAGCTGTAGCCGTAATAGGCCAGCGCGACCGCCGCGGCCAACACCGCGAAGATCAAGGCATTCAGCAGGAGGACGCGACGCACGCTCGAAAATCCTGCTGTTTGCATAACACTAGTAAGTCCGTCAGGTTGCTAGCCCACAGGATCATGTGTTAGACGGCTGACTAATGCACATTTCAATCCGGAGTTCCGGATTTGATGTGCATTCGAGTAGTTAGCTCGGTCACAGAGGACTTCGATGGATTCCATCTTCGAAGAAGACGCAGATGAGGTGGGCGGCGAAATCGAGGCGTATTGCCCGTCCCCACGGTGCAAGGCGGACACGACGCACACCATCATCAGCATGTACGAGGACGAGGTTCGCCGCGTCCAGTGCGTGGTTTGCGGCGAGGTCCACGCGTATCGGAAGCCTCGCGGCGACGGTGAGGGCGCGGAGGGCGGTGAAGGGGCCAAGAAGGCCAGCGCCAAGCGCGCGACCTGGGACGACGCCATGGCCCGCGCGACCGAGGGCGATCTGGCGAACTGCCGGCCGTACTCGATCCGCGACGCCTACGAAGAAGGGGACGTCGTCCACCACCCGGTGTTCGACATCGGCTTCGTGATCGAGCTGCTCCCCGACAACAAGGTCGAGGTCATCTTCCGCGACGGCGGATCCCGCATCCTCGTGCATAACCGCGGCGACCTGGCCGCGCGGATGCCCGATATCAGCGAGATCCCGGTCCCGCGCGAGCAGAAGAAGAAGAAGCGCGCCAAGAAGCCCGATGCCACGCCGGCGCCGGTCGCGACGCGCAGCAAGGCCGAGGTCGAGGCCGCCGTCGGCCGCGCCCGCGCCGCCGCGCAGGCACGGATGGACGAAGCCGCGAAGACCGCCGACGAGCGCAACAAGAAGCTCAAGGCGGACGCCAAGCGCACCAAGCCGGCCGACAAGGCGGCCGGCAAGGGCAAGGCCCCCGCTCCGGCGCCCGCCAAGGGCGCCGCGCTGGCCAAGGGTGCCGCGCCGGCCAAGGGTGCCGCGCCGGCCAAGGGCGCCGCTCCGGCCAAGGGTGCCGCTCCGGCCAAGGGCGCCGCTCCGGCCAAGGGCGCACCCGCCAAGGGCGGTGCAGCCGCGAAGGGCGCGGTGAAGGGCGCCGCCAAGGCGGCTGCGAAGCCGGCCAAGCCGGCCGCGAAGCCGGCGAAGGCCGCGGCGAAGAAGCCCGCTGCGAAGCCCGCGAAGAAGCCCGCCGCGAAGAAGCCGGCGAAGCCGGCCAAGAAGAAGAAGTAGCGCCGCGTCGGCGTTTTTTCGACCGCCGGCGATCGCCGGGCCGCGCGTGACCGTGTCCGGTGCGAGCCGGATCTCGGTCGTCGCCATCCGGTCCGCCGGACATTTCGGACACGCGCTCGTGAGCTCGGCGCGCTTGGCGTGGCATCGATCGTGCTGTTGCTCCCGCGCGGAGGTCGTTACGATGTCCGACGCGACGAGCGAGACCGAGATGGATTCCCCCGCCACCCAGCGCCAGCTAAGCGCCGCGACGGAGCAGCTCCGCGGCGAGACCGAGCAACTCCGCAACGAGCTTCGCGCTTCGACGGAGCAACTTCGCGCTTCGACGGAGCAACTCCGCAGCGAGCTTCGCGGGACCGAGACACGCCTGCGCGACGAGATCCGAGACACCGCCGCATCGATCCGCGGCATGGAGGAGTCGGTGCTCGCGCGGGTGACAGCGTTGCTCGACCCCTATCGCGATCTTCCGCGCCGGATGATCGACGCCGAGGCGCGCCTCGATGCGCTGGAGCAGCGCCCGACACCGCGCCGACCCGCGCGCCGCCGCAGCGGTTAGCGTTCGGAGTCGCGCGTCGGCGGGTCAGAGGCCGGGCGGCTGCGCTGGTGCTTGAACGGCAGGAGCACCGTGAACTCGGTGAACACGTCGGGCTCGCTGTCGACGGTGATCAGACCGCCGTGGAGGTCGATCATCTGGCGCGCGATGTAGAGGCCCAGGCCGGCCGAGTCGGGCGCCGCGGAGGTGTGGTGCTTCGCCGGCTGCGCGTGGACGAACGGATCGAAGATCCGCTGGCGGTCCTCCTCGGCGATGCCGACGCCGTTGTCGCGCACCCGCAGGCGCGCCCAGCCGCCGGGGTAGCGGTCGCGCGGCGCCTCGTCGACCTCGATCGCGATCCGGCCCTGCTCGGGCGTGTAGCGGATCGCGTTGGACAGGAGGTTCACGACGATCTGGTGGAGCTTGTCGCGGTCGGCGTCGATCGGAGCGATCTCGGCGAACGTGGTCTCGACCACCTGCTCGCGCGCGTTCGCGAGCGGCGACAGCTCGGTCACGACGTCGCGCACGACGGCGGCGAGCTCGACCGGCTCGCGGCGCAGCACGACCTTGCCGTCCTCGAGGCGACCGACGACGAGCATGTCGTCGACGAGCCGCTTCAGCCGGTGCGCGTTGCGGCGGACCGAGGTGATCGGGCGCTCCATCATCGGCGGCAGCTCGCCGAACCGGCCCTCGGAGAACAGGTCGAGGTACCCGACGATGCTGGTCAGCGGCGTGCGCAGCTCGTGGGCGGCGATCGAGATGAACTCCGCCTTGGACTTGCCCTGCCGCTCGAGCTCGGCGTTCTTGGTGCGCAGCTGCGCTTCGGACTCGGCGAGCGCGCGCGTGCGCTGGCGGACGATCTGGTCGAGGTTCGCACGCAGGGCGCGGAACTCGGCGCGCGCGTCCTCGACCTCCCGCGTGCGCTCCTCGAGCACGTTGCCGAGCCGGACGGCGGCATCGAACAGCTCGGCCTGCGTCGGTGACCCGGTGCCCTGACGCTCGAGCCGCGCGACGAGCACGTCGATCGTGCGCTTCGCGGCGGCGAGCTCGCTCTCGAGCTCGGCGACGCGGGCCTCGGCTTCGATCTCGGGGGTCGACAACCGCTCGGTCGTCACGACGCGCCCCGGCGGCGGCCGATCATCAGGCCGGTGAGCGTGTGGTTCACGAGGAGCATCCCGCTCTGCTCGCCGAAGCTCTGGAACCCGACGGTCGGACATGCCGCGTAGGCGCCCGCGAGCGCGCGCTCGAGGCCGCGCGCCGCCGCGTCCCAGTGTCGTCCGATGCACGAGAACGCGAGGCACGCCGCGACCTCGCCGCCGACCTTCTCGGCCGCGACGCCGAGGTCGCGCGTGGTGGTCCCGATCAGGTCGCCGGGGCGCATCAAGCGGAGCACGTGGCCCACCTCGACGGCGCAGGCGAGGTGAAGCCGCTCGCCCTCGACGTGGGTCATCGACCGGACGTACGGCAGGCCGTCGACGTAGCGCGCGAACGAGTGCGCCGGCATCGGCTCGGCCAGCGTGTCACCGATCGAGGCGACCAGCTCGCGCAGGCGCGTCCCGGCCGGGCGGCCATCGAGCTCGTCGACGATCCGGCCCGCCGCCGCGGTGACGACCGTCTTCACGTCGGTCGGCACGAGGTGCGACGACTGCATCGCGTAGAACGAGCGCTCGCTCTCGAGCACCACGACCGAGCCGGCGTCGTGCATGACCTCGCCGTTGACCCAGATCAGCGCGCGGCGCGTCGAGCCGAGCTCGGTCGCCGCACACCCCCCGACGAACCGGATCTGGGGCGCGGCGGCCGCGGACCCGATGCAGAACGCCTCCTCGTGGCCACTGGTTCCGTCGCTGATCGTGATGCCGACGTGGCGCGCCGGATCGAGCGCCTCCGCCGTCGTACCGAGCGAGGCGGCCGCGCGCACGACCGCATCGCGGCTGCGCGTCAGCGCGGCCTTCGGCAGGTCCTGCGCGACGCCGATGCCGACGCGCAGCCAGTCGCCGTACAGGCCGATCGCGACCGCCGCGACCGCATCGCGCGGCACGCCCTTCCCGATCACGCCGATCGTCGAGCCACCGATCACCGGTGCCCTCAGCGCACGGTGAGTGGCGGCGATCGTCGCCGCGTCGAGCCGCCAGTCCGCGAACACGAGTGCGAGGCGCAGCCCTGGCCCCGCGAGCCCGTCGACGATCCGGTTCGCGACCTCCGCCGCGTCCGTGCCCGTCGCCACCACCTGCCGTGCGATCCCATCCATCGGCCGCACTATAGCGCCACGCGCCGAAAAGTTGCCCCCGCTCCGTCGATGCCGCTTCGATAAGGGCATGGAGAAGACGTGTAGCGCGTGCGGGCAGGTATTCCGGCCGGCCTTCGTGTTCCAGATCGCTGTTTCCCCGTCCGGCGAGAAGAACCACTTCTGCTCGCTCGATTGCCGCAAGGAGATGCTCGGAGTGGAGGCGTTCCGCGCGAAGCGCGCGCGCCGCGTCGCGATCCTCAACCAGAAGGGCGGCACCGGAAAGACCACGACCGCCGTGAACCTCGCGGCCGGGCTCGCCGAGCGCGAGAACGAGGTCCTCCTGATCGACACCGATGCGCAGGGCAACGTCGGCTTCTCGCTCGGCGTCGCCGGCGAGAAGTCGCTCTATCACGTGCTGGTCGATGGCACCGACCCCGGCGAGGCGAGCGTGCCGGTGCGCAAGCACCTCGATGTCATCACCTCGGACTCCACGCTCGCGGCCGCCGAGATCTGGCTCGCGCGCCAGGCCACCGATGTCCGCAGCAAGATGCTGACGAAGCGGCTCAACATGATCGGCGTCTCGCGCCGCTACGACTACGTGATCATCGACTGCGGCCCGTCGCTGAACCTCCTCAACCAGAACGCGCTGTCCTACGTCGACGAGGTCATCATCCCCGTCACGTGCGACTACCTCGCGCTGGTCGGCGTCAAGCAGGTGCTCCGCACGATCAAGGACGTCGAGCGCCACCTCGGCCACGCGGTCCGCGTGTCCGCCGTCCTGCCGACGTTCTACGACGGCCGCACGCGCCTCGCGCGCGAGGTGCTCGAGACGCTCCAGGGTCACTTCAAGCACAAGTGCCTCGAGCCGGTGCGCCTGAACACGCGCCTCGCCGAGGCGCCGAGCCACAAGAAGACCATCTTCGAGTATGCGCCGGTCAGCCACGGCGCGGCCGATTACAACCGCGTCGTCGACTGGGTGCTCGCGACGTCCGCGGCCACCACCGAGACGACGCGCCACTCCGAACCCACCGCCCCGGCGGTCGCGTGAGAGGTCATATGAAGGAAGAGAAGTTGATGGGACACGACCCGCTGAGCGACGCCGACGCCATCCTCAGCGAGGAGTACTACGGCCGCCGAACCGAGGGTGGGGAGGCTCCGGCGCGGAAGCGCCGCGGCACCGCCGATCCGGCGAAGGAGCGGCCGACGCACTACAAGGTCATCTGCATCTCGATGTACACGCGCGACCTCGAGGAGCTCGACGCGAAGGTCGCCGAGCTCAAGCGCCGCGGCTGGACCAAGGCGAACAAGTCGCAGCTGATCCGCCTCGCGCTCTCGCAGATCGATCTCGACAAGCTCGGCACGCCGCGCCAGTAGCGCGGGCGCGTGCCGTCGCGCTCGCTCCGGCGAGCTAGAACGCCTTCGCGACGCCGACCGCGACCGTGTGGTTGACGTCGGTGCGCGCGACGCTGGTTCCCGCGTGGCCGCGCATCGAGGTCGCCACCGGCGCGCCGAACGTCAGGCTCGCGTAGTTGAGGTCGTAGCCGGCCGACAGGTCGAGGCTCTTCTTCCAGCGATACGTCGCGCCGATCCCGAGCACGATCTTCTTCACGGTCGGGTTCGCGCCGTCCTCGAGGTTCTTGGTCTGCGACACGCTGCCGCCGACCAGCATCGCGTCGATGCTCACCCGCGCGCCGATCTTCTTCGTCAACATCGGCAGGGAGAACGCGGCGCCGATCATCGGCCCGGAGATGTTCTCCTGCGGCAGCCGGGCGCTGTTCTTCGTCAGGTCGGCGACGTTGTCGACGCGGAACGCCTCGTAGTGGTAGCCGAGCCGGCCGAACAGCATCGCGCCGCTCTTGCGCTTGAGATCGATCCCGGCCACCGCGCGCGCGTTGATGTTGTGGATCGTGAAGCCGGTCGTCGACGACGGCATCGGGCCCGCGCCGCCGTCGGGGTCGACCGCGATGCCGGGCAGCGCCTTCGCGAGGTCATAGGTGAGCTCCCCGCCGATCAGGTACTTCTTGCCGTACGGGAACAGCAGCGCGCCACCGAGCATGACGGTGGCCGCCGAGCTCCCGACCTGGTACTTGTCGGGCCACTTCGTCGTGGCGCCGGTGCCGCCCGAGGTCATCGACTGGCTCACCAGCGTGACGCCGAGCCGCGCGCGCGCGTCCATGATGCGACCGCCGCGGCTCCCGCCGCCGCCGTCGTCATCGTCGCCCTCGATCTCGAGCTTCGACGTCTGGATCCAGCCGATGTCGCCGTCCTCGACGGACACCTCGGTCCACTTGCCCTTCGTGCGCTCGACGAACAGCACGTCGCTCGGCTTGGCCTTGAAGTTCTCCTCCGACTCCTTGTCGGGCTCGGCGTACGCGACGGTCTTCGACTTCACGCGCGCCGTGATCTTCTTCTCGCCCTCCTCCTCCTCGGCGTCCGTCGGCTCGTCGTCGACGACCTCCTCGTCCTCGTCGCCTCCGCGCGACGCGGACGTGCCCTTGCCCTTGCCCTTGCCCTTGCCCTTGCCCTTGCCCTTGTCACCCTCGTCGTCCCCGCCCTCGTCTCCGCCGTCCTCGCCACCGGTGTCGTTGTCACCGGTCGCGTCGGCGCCGATCCGGTCGTCCGGCCCCGACTCGCCGCCGAAGCCGCGCTTGGTGCCGCGGCCGTCCACGAACGGGCGGCGGCGCGTGTTGCGGGTGATCTCCTCGTCATCCGGCATGTCGACCTTGCTCCGGGGGATGAACCCGGTGCGGCCGGACACGCGGACCTTGAGCCACCGCCCCTCCTTGGCCAGGACGGTCATGCTCTGACCCTCCCGGACCTTCACGATCACTTTTCCCTGCTCTCCCGCGCGGTTGTAAACCTTGGCGGCCGCGTTGGTCCGGACCTTCTCCGCGTGGCCCACGCCGAGGAGCGGGAACGCGACCAGGCCGAGGGCCAGCGCGAGGAGTCGGACAGCCGGCCTCATGCGGGCTCTATTCTACAAGGTGCGTGCCCGATCTGCAGGTGCCCGCAACTCCCCGAAGGCAAACCCGGAAGATCGCGGGTGTTCTCGCCAGACCTGGGGACAGCCACCTCGTCGGGGGGATCCAGGCGCCAGGAACCGTAAGAGGATCGGATAAGCTGAGGCGCCTCCAATGAAAGCCGCGAAACGCGTATCGACCGCCGGGCACTTCGAGCTCGCCATCGACGGTCACAAGACGACCGCGTACCTGAAGTCCGTCGAGGGCGGCTCGGTCAAGAACAACGTGACCACGGAGATCACCGGCGGGCACCTCCAGCAGATCAAGCACCTCTCCGTCGCGGAGATCGAGCCGATCACGATCGACTTCGGTCTGTCCGGCGCGAAGGACATCCTGAAGTGGATCCAGGACTCGTGGCGCCGCGAGTACAGCCGCCGATCGGGCTCGATCACGCACGCGAACTTCGACTACCGCCCGACGTTCGAGCAGGAGTTCTTCGAGGGCATCATCACCGAGACGATCTTCCCCGCGCTCGACGGCGGCTCGAAGGATGCCGGGTACCTGAAGATCAAGGTGCAGCCGGAGCGCGTGGCCGAGGCCGACAAGCCCGGGACCGGCCCGCGCATCGGCGGCATCATGGGCTCCAAGCAGAAGCAGTGGATCCTCTCCTCGTTCCGCCTCCACATCGAGGGCATCGAGGAGATGAAGCACGTGAACCACATCGACTCGTTCACGATCAAGCAGGGCATCAAGAAGCTCCACACCGGGCTCGACCGGTTCGCCCAGATCGAGCCGACGAAGATCGAGTTCCCCAACATCACGGGCACGATCGCGCAGGGCTACTGCAAGGATCTCTTCAAGTGGCACGAGCAGACGGGCTACAAGGGCGCCGCGGACCCGAAGTCCCAGAAGCACGGCTACCTCGAGTTCCTCGGACCCGACAAGAGCACGGTGCTGTTCCGCCTGATGCTCGACGAGATCGGCCTGATCCATCTCTCCACCGCCGCCTCGACGGCGAACGCGGATCAGCTGAAGCGCACGAAGTTCGAGCTGTTCGTCGGCCGCATGGACATCGACGCCACGGGCAACCTCGGCCTCGAGTGATCGCCGCCTCGCGCGCCCGGCGAACCGATCAGCCGAGCGCGACGACGACGTCGTAGAGCACGTGCGCGTACACCGCGTGCGCCAGCGAACGGAACCAGAAGACGAGCCCGAACGCGCAGCCCGCGACGCAGCGGTAGGCGAAGGCGTGCGCCGTGAACGGCTCGCCGTGCGCGCCCGCGTGGTGCGCGGCGGCGAACAGCGCGGCCGACGCGAGCAGCGCGACCACGATCGAGAGGCGCCGCGGGAGCCGCGTGCGCGCGAGCAGCGCGACGAGGCCGGCGAACGCGCCGAGCCGGAACACCAGCTCCTCGTGCACGCCCGCTCCGATCGCCGAGATCAGCGAGCCCATCGTGAGTCCGAGCCCGAGCAGCTTCTCGACGACGAGCGCGCCCAGCGCCCCGAGCGTCAGCGCGTAGATCGCGGCCTCGAGGATCACCGGCGCGGCGACGTCGAGCGACAGCGTGCGCCAGCGGCCATCGCGCCGGACCCACACCAGGAACCCGACCGCGAACAGCACGTGGACCAGCAGGTACGCTCCCCGCGACCCCACCGCCGTGTAGAGCGCGCGCGTGACGATGTCCGCGCCGTTGACCGTCCCGGCGAACAGCACGCCGATCTCGTACGCGAGCAGCAGCGGAAAGATCAGCACCAGCGACGCGGCGAGATCGCCGTGCCCGGTGCTGGAGGGAGCGACCGCGCGCGTGCGCTTCGCCATCAGACCGCCCCGCGCGGCGTGCGCACCGGGCGCGGCTTCTTCGCCGGCGGTGCGGACCGTGGCGGCGCGGGGAGCTTCGAGCGCTTCTGGGCGCCCGGTGTCATCGCCGGCGGCTGCACCGTCGCCGTGATCGCGCGGTCGGCGCGCAGGTACGTCTGCGCGGCCGCGGCGATGTCGGCTGGCGTGACGGCGCGGATCGCGTCGTCGTAGCCGGCCCAGGTCTGCCAGCCGAGGCCGTAGGCCTCGTGATAGGCCATCGCATTCGCGATCGCCGAGCGGCGCTGCATCGCGATCTGGTGGCTGCCGATCAGGTACCGGCTCGCACGCTCGACCTCGTCGGCGGTAACCCCGGCGGTGCGCACGCGCTCGAGCTCCGCGCGCACCGCCGCGACCGCGGCGGACAGCTTGTCGGGAGCGCACGACAGATAGACCGCGACGAAGCCCGGATCGATCCCCTCCACGGAGTGCGCCGACACGCGGTACGCGAGCGCGCGCGTCTCGCGCAGCTCGGCGAACAGCCGTCCGCTCTGCCCGCCGAGGATCGCGACGAGCACCTCGAGGGCGAACCGATCCTTCGCGTCCACGGTCGCTCCCGGGAACCCGACGACGAGGTGGGCCTGCTGGCGCTCGAGGTAACGATAGACCTCGCGCTCGGCGGCGCCGCGCCCGTCGACGACGAGCGGCTTGACCTCGGGGACGCTGGCCTTCGCCTTCGCGACCGTGCCGAACCGCGTGGTGACCTGCGCGATCACCTCGTCGATCTCGACGTCGCCCACGACCGCGAGCGTCAAGCCGGAGACCGGGTAGCGCTCGGCATAGAAGGCCGCGAGCTTGCCGCGCGACAGTTCGGCCACCGCGTCGGGCGTGCCGAGCGCGTCGCGCGCGTACGGGTGTGCGCCGTAGAGCGCCTCGCTGAACACGCGGAAGGCGACCTGCGCCGGGCTGTCGGCCTGGGCGAGCTGGTCCTCGAGCAGGAGGCGCCGCTCGCGCACGAGCTCGTCCTGCGGCAGGCGCGGATCGAGCACGCAGTCCGCGAGCAGCTCGAGGCCGGGCTTCCACGTGCGCGCGAGCCACTCCGCCGCCACCCCGAAGCTGTTGCGCCCGGCGACCCCGGCCAGCGAGCCGCCGAGGCGGTCGATGCGGTCGGCGACCGCCGCGGCGTCCCGCGTGGCGCAGCCGCGCGTCAGGAGGCGCGCCAGCAGCGTCGACGCGCCCGCGGTCTTCGCGTCCTCGACGCGCTGCCCGCCCTTCCACACCGCGCGCATCGCGACGACCGGCACGCTCGCGTCGCGCCGCACGAGCAGCGTCATCCCGTTCGGGAGCGCGACCCGCTTCTCGACGGGCACCACCGCAGCCGGCTGCTTCGCGAGCGAGCGGCGCACGCGACTCTCGGCCTGCCGCGCGAACGCCTTCGCGGTCCGCGAGCGCGCCGGCAGGATCGCCGCCACGCTCGCGTTCTCCGGGCGAAGATAGCGGCGCATCACCGCGCCGACGTCGTGGCGGCGCACCGCGCGGATCCGATCGAGGTAGACGTGGCCGAACTGCGGATCGCCCGCGACCGTGGCGTGCCAGCCGATCGAGCGGGCGCGGCCCTGCGCGGTCTCGAGCTGGCGCACGAAGCCGGTCTCGGCCGCGATCCGCGCCTTGTCGAGCTCCTCCGTCGACAGCTCGTCGACGAGCTCGAGGCTGCGGTCGACGAGCGCGCCGACCGCCGCGCGGGCATCGGCCGCGCGCGCGGTCGCGCTCAGCACCAGCAGCCCCGGATCGCGCAGCGCGTGGACGTTCGCGTACGCGCTGGTCGCGAGGTTGTCGGTGTCGCGGAGCATGCGCGGCAGCCGCGCCGACTCGTTCTGCCCGAGCAGGATCGCGGCGACGTCGAGGGCGGCGACGTCGGGGTGGCGCGCGGCCGGCACGTGGAACCCGACCGACACGTACGCCTCGCTGACGTCACGCATCGAGCAGCTCGCGCGCGGTGCCACCTGCACCGGCTCGGCGATCACGCAGCGCGCCGGGCGCCCCGCCGGCATCGTGCGGAACCGGCGCTCGACGGCGCGCCGCACGCGGTGCGGATCGACGTCACCGGCGACGACGAGCGTCAGGTTGTCGGCCACGTAGTAGCTGCGGAAGAACTCGACCAGCTCGCGCTCGCCCACCCGCCGGACGCTCTCGGCGGTGCCGATCACCGGCCGGCGGTAGGGGTGCGCGACGAACGCGGTCGCGAACAGGCTCTGGGCGACCGACCGCACCGGATCGTCGGCGCCCTGGCGGATCTCCTCGAGGATGACCTCGCGCTCGCGGGCGAGCTCCTCCGGATCGACCCGCGGCGCGAGCAGCGCGTCGCCGATCGCGTCGATCGCTCCCTCCGCGTGATCGCGCCCGAGCACCGCGTGATAGACGGTGTGGTCGAACGCGGTCCATGCGTTGATCTCGCCGCCGCCGCGCTCGATCGCGCGCGTCAGCTCGCCGAGGCCATAGCCGGAGCTGCCCTTGAACAGCATGTGCTCGATCACGTGCGCCATGCCCGCCTGGCGCGGTCCCTCGTCAGCCGAACCCACCCCGACCCAGGCCTGGATCGCCGCCACCGGCGCCGGATGGCCGGCCGCGATGTGGAGCGTCAGTCCGTTGTCGAGCCTGTGAGTCTGAACGTCCTGCACGGCGGCGCACGCCGCCAAGACGGCAGCCGCGAGAGTGTAGGCACGAGGTCGGCTCAGGGGCATCTTTTGAGGGAGGTTGGCCGGGCGATGCGAGGCCGTACGAGCCCGACCATAGGCTATCCTGGCGCCATGAAGGGCTGGATCCTGGCCGCCGCGCTCGCGGCCGGCTGCGGCGGCGACGCCGACGTCGCGGGCAACTACACCATCGCGCTCACCAACGGCGACAACGGGTGCAACCTGTCCAACTTCACCCCCGGTCAGATGACGAGTGGCATCACCTTCACCGTCACGCAGGACGGCAGCAAGGTGACCGGCACGGTCGAGGGAGTGCCGGGCCTCTACCTGGTCGGGCTCCTCGGAGGCGGCAAGAACGTGTTCACCGGCTCCGTGTCCGGCGACGACCTCGACGTCGAGTCGCTCGGTTCGAAGTCGTACACGACGGGCAACTGCACGTATACCTACAACGCGACGATCGGAGGTAGTCTCGACGGAGATGTCCTCCGCGGGCGGATCGAATATCGCGCGGCCGACAACGGCAACCCCGACTGCTCGCAGGTGCACGGGTGCGTGACGTTCCAGGACTACAACGGGACGCGCCCGCCGCAGTAACGCGCGGCGCGCCGACGGTGGTCACCGAACGGCTCGCGCTGCGCGAGCTGCGCCTCGACGACGCCGCCGCGGTCGCCGACGGTGCGGGCGATCGCCGCGTCGCGAAGTTCCTCCTCCAGGTGCCGACGCCGTATCCGGTGGCGCTCGCGCGCCGCTGGGTGCAGGGCCGGATCGAGTGGTGGGACGAGGGCCGCGGCGTCACGCTCGCGATCACGCGACGCACGCAGACGCGGACGCTGCTCGGCACGGTGTCGCTGCGCCGGTTCGCGCGCGATCGCCGCGCCGAGCTCGGCTACTGGCTCGCGCAGCCCGCGTGGGGCTTCGGCTTCGCGACCGAGGCGTGCCGCGCCGCCATCGAGCTCGGTTTCCGCGAGCTCGAGCTGTCACGGATCTACGCGCAGGTGCTCTCGGGCAACGACGCCTCACGGCACGTGCTCGAGAAGCTCGGCATGACGAGCGAGGGCACGAAGCGGCAGCACGTGAAGAAGGGCCGGACGATGCACGACGTGCACCTCTACGGCCTGCTGCGCTCCGAGTGGCTCGCCCACGACTGAGACCGGCGGCGCCCGTGCCCGCTCAGCGCGACGATCCGGCGCGGCGGCCGAGCACCCAGCCGATCGCGAGCCCGATCCCCGCGCCGAGCACCAGGCCCGACGGAAAGCTCGCCCCCGAGGACGCGGGCGGGTCGCCACTCGCCGGCGCATCGCCACCGCGGATCGCGGCGATGGCGAACGCGATCGCTCCCACGCCGCCCGCGATCAGCGCCGCCACCCACAGCCAGCGCGGCGTCGCCGGCGGCCGCGAGGCCGGCACCACGTCCGCGGGCGTCACGCGCGGAGCCTCGACCGGCGTCACGCGCGGAGCCTCGGCGGCGCGCGATCCGGCGGGGCGTGGCGAGCTGTCGCGCGGTCCGTCGGCCACCCGCGCATGGTACTTGCTCCAGACGCGCGCGCGCACGCGCGTTCGCGGACTTGCCGCGGCCCGCGTTGCGATCAGCAACATGAAGCGCCTCGCCCCTGCCCTCGCCCCTGTCCTTGCCCTCGTGACACTGGTCGGAGGGGCTGCCTGCACGTTCGAGCAAGACCCGGCGATGATGCCCGACGCGGGTGTCGCCCCCGGTGCCGACGCCCCGCCCGACACCGCCGGAGGCTGTGTTCCAGGCCTCGCGGGAGCGCCGTGCGTGCTCGACCTCCACGACGCGGCGATCGCCGGGTGCGAGCCCGGTGCGGTCGGGAAGCTCCGGGCGGCGCTCGACGAGCGCGCGAACCTCGGCCCCCTGTGGTCCGCGGGCCGTGCGCTGTTCCGGACCGACCAGGCCACGCACGTCGCGGGCGACTTCAACGGCTGGTCGCAGACCGCGCTGACGAGCGCGGCCGTCTGCAACACCGATCTGTTCGTCGCGGTCGGCCCGGTCGCGAAGGGCTACTGGGCGTACAAGCTGTTCGACGGCCAGACCTGGTCGCTCGATCCGCAGAACCCGGCGTTCGCGTACGACGACTTCAGCGGCAACCTCGACGGCAAGAACAGCGTGCTCAACACCCCGGGCTCGGGGAAGGGCCACCTCGTGAAGCTCGCCCGCGCCTGCTCGTCGGCGCTCGGGAACTGCCGCGAGGTCACCGCGTACTACCCGCGCGACTACACGGCGCCCGAGACCGGCGCGACGACGTACCCCGTGCTGTTCATGCACGACGGGCAGAACCTCTGGGACGATCACGACTGCTGCTTCAACCACACCGGCTGGGAGATCAACGTGGCCCTCGACGCCGAGATCGCCGCCGGCCGCGTGGCACCGGTGATCGTGATCGGCGCCGCGAGCACGACGTCGCGCAACAACGAGTACGGCCTGTCGCCGACCGCGATGGCCGCGTTCATGACGTACCAGGTCGAGGAGCTGCAACCGCAGGCGCTCGCGCAGGTCCGCTGGAACCGCGAGAAGGTCGCGGTCGGTGGCAGCTCGCTCGGCGGCCTGGTCTCGATGCACCTCGCGCTGACGTATCCGCAGACCTACGGGGCTGCGGCATCGCTGTCGGGCGCGTTCTGGCCCGGCCAGGACCAGGGCTTCGCGCTGCGGGACAAGCTCCCGGTGTACGGCAAGCAGGCGCTCGCCGTCTACGTCGACTCGGGCGGCAACGTCGCGCAGAACAGCGATGGCGCGGCGGACACGGCCGAGGTCCGCGACCTGATGGCCGCGATCGGCTGGACCCGCTCGGACTCGCCCTCGTGCGCGCCGGGACCCAACGCGCTCTGCTACCACTTCGAGCCCGGCGCGACGCACGACGAGCTCGCGTGGAAGGCGCGGACGTGGCGGTTCCTGCGGTTCCTGTTCCCCGCGACCTGATGACTGGATCACCCGGGGGGTGGGGCTGTGGCCCCCGATCCGGGGGATCCGAGTCTCGCGGAATCCTAATGATCTTGCGCGTTCTGCGCATCGAGCGCGCCAGGAGGCGGGCACGGCTTCTGCTTTACACTGCTGTCATGAACAAGCTCCTCGTCGTAGCCCTGTGCCTGCCCCTCGTGGCCTGTGTCGTGGGAACCGACCAAGACGCGGGCGGTGGCGGCGGCGACGACATGGGCGGCGGCGGTGGCGGTGGCGGTGGTGGTGGAGGCGGCGGTGGTGGCGGAGGTGGCGGCGACATCAGCGGCCGCATCAGCGCGAGCACCACGTGGATGGGCACGGTGAACGTGTCCGCCGCGACCACGATCGATCCCGGCGTGACCGTCACGGTCGCGGCCGGCACCACGGTCAACTTCGCCTCGGGCGCGTACATCGCGGTGCAGGGCATCCTCGACGCCCAGGGCACGAAGGCAGCGCCGGTGACGTTCGCGCCGGCGACCGCGGGCGGCTTCTACGGCGGCATGTCCGTGCCGACCGGCGGCGAGCTCAAGTACAGCTACGTCGTCCAGACCGGCGGCGGCATCTCGACGAGCGGCACCGGCAAGGCGACGATCGTCGACACCAAGATGGCGAAGGTCAGCGGCGACTTCATCGTCATGTCGGGCGGGTCGCTCGACATGTCGTACTCGCAGGTCGGCCTCGACGAGAACGCGACGGGCGACACCACTCACTGCGACATGCACTTCGGCGGCACCGGCAACACGATCAAGGTGACGCGCTCGAACATCGGCACCACGCCGTACGGCCTCATGTTCTACGCGGGGACGAACGCGATCTTCACGAACAACAACTGGTACGGCAACCAGATCGACGTCGACGTGACCCAGGGCTCCGGCGTATCGGGTGACTTCACCGGCAGCTGGTTCGACGGGACGCCTCCGGCCCCGAAGGCCGGCACGCAGCTCATCGGCCTCGACGCGCTCTCGACCACGAAGCTGGCCGACGCCGGCCCGCGCTGAGCGATCTTCCTCCGAGCCGGCTCCGACCTGGCTCCGACCCATCGACGGCCCGCGGATGTCTCGCGGGCCGTTCTGTTTTGGCTCGGGGTCAGTCCTCGATGACCTCGATCCCGCTGTCGGTCTTCTCGAACTTGTAGATCGCCTCGAGCACGCTCGCGTTCGCGGGCGGCGTCGGGGTCAGCAGGTACGCGCCCACGACGGTCTGCGGATCGAGCCGCCACGCCTTCACGCTGCGCGTGCCGGGCTCGAGCGCCTTGGTCTGGATGAACGCCGTCGCGTCGGGCGCGTCGGGGTGAAGCTTGGTGCGGTCGCCGACGAGCTGGTTCCAGCGCTCCACCGCGCGCGCGTCGTCGGAGTACCGCTCGTAGCGCTTCACCTCGACGACCTTCTCGGCCTCGTACCGCACGGCGACCCAGGACTCGCCCCACTCGGCGCCGGCGCGCGAGCACCGCGGGAACACGTCGGGGTTCGGCTGCGGCCCACCGTCCTCCTTGAAGCAGAACTTGTGGGCGCGGAGCTCCTTGCGAGCGGCCGCGCGGTCGGTCCCGACCTTGAGCGTGATCGGCGCCTCGGCCGTGATCCCGCCACAACCAGTCGAGAGCAGGGCGATCAGGAGCAGATTCGACGCGCGCATGGCGACGAGAAACTACCATGGTTGGCCGCGGAGCCCCCGTGTTAGGGTCCGTCGCATGCGGACCTGGTCAGTCGCGTTCGTCTCGTTCATCGTGCTCTCGGCGTGTGGAAGCGACGTCCCGCCGCCGCGCACCGAGAAGCCGGCGGCGCCCGCGGCCAACGATCCGGCGTACGTGATCAGCGGCGCGCAGCCGTGGTGGATCATCGGCAACAAGGCCACGCAGACCGACGACCTGATGACGATCGCGGTCGCCCCGCCCGACGGTACGGACTTCATCGATGCGTATGTCGCGGACCTGCCGGTGGTGCGCCTGAAGAACACCACCGACGGGCGCCTCGGCATCCAGCTCGAGGTCACCGACATCCCGGCCGGCGCGCACGAGATCCTGCTGTCGGCGAACGGTTCGACGACGGCGTTCGCGAAGCTGCCGCTGTACCGCAGCGCTCCGTACTACGTGCTGGTCACGACGGACTGGGACTTCGCCGATCCGG
>JAEUJX010000719.1 GCA_016794545.1 Myxococcales bacterium | reverse complement strand
GTCCTCCATGTCGAGGCTCGAGTCGAGCACGACGACGGTGAGCCGGCGGAACGTGCCCTCCTTGCGGCCGACCGAGATGCGATCGCGATCGGCGCCTCCGCGGCGGCCGCGGCCATCGACGGTGCGCTCGCCGAGCAGCGTCCACCCGCGGTCGTCCCACACGCGGCCGGGCTGCGGCGCCTGCGCGCCATCCGAGCGCAGCCCCCACACCTCGACCTTCGCGCGGCCGCCGCCGGGGAGGTTGCGGTACTTGAAGTCGATGTACTTGATCACGCGGTCGTCGCCGGGGAAGTCGATCGCGCGCGTGCGCTGGTTCTCGCGGAAGTACTGGGTGACGCCGGGGCGCCACTCGGGACCGCGGCCGAACTTCACCGCGAAGTCGATCATCTCGAGGTCCGAGTCGCGCACGACGATCGTCAGCTTGCTGAACTTGCCCTCGTAGCGGCCGACCTCGATGCGGTCGTTGTCGACGCGGCCGTTGACCTCGCGCTCGCCGAGCTTGGTCCACCCGGTCGAATCCCAGTTGACGACCGGCGGCCGGGGCTGCGGCGGCGCGGGCTGCGCGACGTCACCGGTCTTGAAGCCCCAGACCTGCACGCGCGCGCGGCCTCCACCGGGGAGGTTGCGGTACTTGAAGTCGATGCGGTTGATGATCTGCTCGCTCGGCGGCAGATCGATCACGCGCGTGCGGCTGTTCTCCCGGAAGAACTGCGCGACCTTCGGGTTGTACTCGGAGCGATCGCCGAAGACGATCTTCATCTCCTGCATCTCGAGGTCGCTGTCGAGGACGACGACGGTGACCTTGCTGAAGCGGCCCTCGTAGCGGCCGACGGCGATGCGGTCGCGATCGACGCGGCCGTTCACCGTCTGCTCGCCGAGCAGCACCCAGCCGCGCGAGTCCCACACGGGCGCGGGCTGTCCGATCTGGAGGCGCGCCTCGGGCGGCGGCGGCGGGGGTGGCGCCGGCTGTGCCGGCTGTGGCGGTTGGCGAGCGTTGGGACCACCCGCCGGTTGTGCGAGCGCGGCACCGGTGGCCGCGATCAAGACCAAGGATACGAGAGCGATCGTCCTCTTCATGGGCGCGAAGCTAACACGCGGCTGCATCGGTCCTCCTGCCGTGACGGCGGCCAGGGTCCGTGAATGACCCGACGTGAGGGACGAGGTTAAGCGCGTCGTTATTCAGGTCAGAGCCGCGCGATCGGCGGACATCGTGTGACTCCCGGCTGCGCGACAGCACACGTATCTCGTTATCGAAGTGCACGCCCGCTGAGACGAAAAATGGCCCCGAGATCCGCGGCACTCGACGATCATTTTCATGGCTTCTCGCTCCACGAGCGCCGCGAGCCGGGTGGCTCGCCGTGCGCCCGCTCCCGCGCCCAGCGCTGTCCCGGACCTCGTCGCATCTCCTGTCGTCAAGTGGGTCGGAGGCAAGACCCGGCTCTTGCCCGAGCTCCTCGCCCGCATGCCCGAACGCTTCGGCCGCTACTACGAGCCGTTCGCCGGCGGCGCGGCGCTGTTCTTCCGCACGGCGCCGCGCCGCGCGGTGCTGAACGACTCGAACTCGGATCTGATCGCGCTCTACACCGCGCTCCAGACCGATGTCGCATCGGTGATCAAGCGCCTCCAGCAGCACCGCGATCGCCACGACGAGCGCCACTACTACGCGATGCGCGAGCAGTGGAACGAGCACCACGCCGCGTGGAGCAACGCCGAGCGCGCGGCGGCGTTCATCTACCTCAACAAGACCTGCTTCAACGGGCTGTGGCGCGTGAACCGCTCCGGTGACTTCAACGTGCCGATCGGCCGCTACACCGATCCGCCGATCTGCGTGCCCGACACGCTGCGCGCCGCGCACGCCGTGCTCTCGCGCGCCGAGCTGCGCAACGTCGACTACCAGGAGGCGGTCGCCGACGCGCAGAAGGGCGACTTCGTCTACTTCGATCCGCCGTACGATCCGGTCACGCCGACCGCGAACTTCACGAGCTACTCGGCGGTCGGCTTCGGGCCCGACGACCAGCGCGCGCTCGCCGATTGCGCGCGCCGCCTCAAGGCGAAGGGCTGCTTCGTGATGCTGTCCAACAGCGACACGCCGTTCATCCGATCGATCTACAAGGGCTTCACGGTCGATCGCGTGAAGTGCCCGCGCGCCATCAACTCGAACGCCGCCAAGCGCGGCGACGTCGACGAGGTCGTGATCTACTGATTACGAGAGTGCGCCGGCAGCGGCGTACTTCTGCGTCGTCGGGTCGTAGTCGATCAGCGTGCCGACCACGCCCGCGCTCTTCGCGATGCGCAGGATGTCGTCGCGGTTGCCGCGGACGACCATGCGGGGCTCGGCGCCCGGCAGGTCGGAGGCCGCCACGAACTTGCGCGCGGTGACCACGTTCTTGAACGCCAGCAGGTAGGTCTGGTCGTTCCCGGCGCGCGCCATCACGGGCACGCGGCCATCGTTGTCCTGAGTGTTCAGCTCGCCGTCGTTCTGGACCAGGAGGACCCACAGTCCTCCGAGGCTCGGAGCCTCGATCGTTGAATGCATATATTGGGTGGCGGATAGATGCCGGTTTTCCCTCGATCCGTCAAGGAAGTTTGTAACGCCTGACCGTCGATGACGTATGGTGCGGGCGGCCGATGTCGATCCACTTGCCCGTGCTGAACGGCGTGCGGCCGGTGGACACGATTCCGCCGGACCCGCTCGTCGATCTCCAGGCGCGGCGGATCCGCTACTTGCGCGTGTCGGTCACCGATCGGTGCAACTACCGCTGCTCGTACTGCATGCCGGAAGATCTCGGGCGCGAGCTGGCGTTCGCGCCCCGGTCCGCGGTGCTGACGTTCGAGGAGCTCGAGCGCCTGATCACCACGTTCGCCCGGCTTGGCGTCCGCAAGGTCCGGCTGACCGGCGGGGAGCCGACCGTGCGACGCGGGATCGTCGAGCTGGTCGGGCGCGTGCGTGCGATCCCGGGCATCGAGCAGGTCGTGATGACCACGAACGGCCACCTGCTGGCCGAGCTCGCCGGTCCCCTCGCGGCCGCCGGCCTGTCGGGGCTCAACGTCTCGGTCGACACGCTCGCTCCGGAGCGGTTCGCGTCCCTGACCGGCCGCGGCGACCTCGGCAAGGTGCTGGCCGGCATCGACGCCGCGATCGCGTGCGGCATCCCGGTCAAGACCAACGCGGTCGCGCTCCGCGGCGTGAACGAGAGCGAGCTCGCCGCCCTGTGCGAGGACGCCTGGCGCCGGGGCGCGGTCCCCCGGTTCATCGAGCACATGCCGATGTCCGAGGGCCAGCTCTACGCCACCGACTCCGAGCTCCCCGCGGCCGAGATCCGGAGCCGGCTCGAGGCCGCGTTCGGCCCGCTCTCGGCCCGGGCCTCCGCGGGGCGCGACGCGGGCCCGGCCCGCTACTGGGCCGTCGCCGATGGCCGCGAGGTCGGCATCATCTCCGCGATGACAGAGCACTTCTGCGACGACTGCAACCGCCTGCGCCTGACGGCGACCGGGGCGCTGCACGCCTGCCTGGGACATGATGACGCGGTGAGCCTCCGCGAGGTCCTCCGATCGGGCGGCTCGGACGACGACGTGGTCCGCGCGATCGCGGGCGCAGTCGTCGGAAAACGTGCGGGGCACGAGTTCCAGCGGTCCGGGGCGGGCGGCCCGGCCAAGCACATGATCGGCATCGGCGGATAACCCGGGACAACCTGGCAGGGGGCGGAATGCCCGCCGGGCATGCTACGGTTGCTCATCAGCCGGGCAGACCGCCAACCCCACGGAACCCCGTGGGAACGCGGAGGTTCCACCATGCAGAACAGCACCATCGTGAAGCTCGCCCTGACCGGGGCGGTCGCCGTGGCGGGGATCGCGTTCTTCGCGCGCTCCGCCTCGACCAGCACCCAGCACTACAAGATGGTGGACCAGCTGGTCGCCTCCGACATGTCCAAGCTGGGCGACTCCCAGATGAAGGTCCACGGCTGGGTCGTGGCCGGGACGATCAAGGAGAAGATCGTCAACCAGGAGACCATCCGCACCTTCGTCCTCCACAAGGAGGACAAGAAGATCCGCGTGTTCTCGAAGGGACCCAAGCCCGACACGTTCAAGGACCAGTCCGAGGTCGTCGCGACCGGCACGATCGTGCCGGCCTCGACGATGGCGGTGATGGCCGACTCGCTCGGCGTTCGCATCGAGTCCGACATGCAGTATGTCGTCGATGCGACCGAACTGATGGCCAAGTGCCCCTCCAAGTACGAGGGCGCGCAGGCGAACAAGAAGCTCGACGAAGACCCGAAATTCAAGTGAGGAGGTTCTCGTGACCGACGGAACCCCGTTCTCGCCGATCGCGCTCGTCGGCACGATCGCGCTACTCCTCGCCTACCTCGTGGCCGCCTGGTGCGTCGCGGCCGGCATCGCCGGCAACGCGCGCAAGAGTCGCAAGCTCGTCCAGTCGTCGGTCTACGGTCTGTACGGCTTCTGTGCGCTCGTCGCGCTCGCGTCGGCGCTGATGATCTACGCGTTCGTCACGCACGACTTCGCGATCAAGTACGTCGCGCACACGAGCGACGTCTCGATGCCGACGGCCTACAAGATCACCGCGTTCTGGGGCGGCCTCGACGGGTCGCTGCTGTTCTGGGTGCTCGTGCTCGCGCTGTTCTCGACGGTCGCCATCGTCGCGAACGTGCGGCGGCACCGCGACATGATCGGGTACGTCGTCGCGACGATCATGATCGTGCAGGTGTTCTTCCTGTCGCTCCTGATCTTCACGAAGAACCCGTTCGCCACCTCGATCACCTCGGCGCCGATCGATGGCCAGGGCCTGAACCCGCTGCTCCAGAACTACTGGATGGTGATCCACCCGCCGAGCCTCTACATCGGCTTCGTCGCGGCCACGATCCCGTTCGCGTTCGGCATCGGCGCTCTCGCGTCGGGCCGCCTCGACGACCTGTGGATCGGCAGCGTCCGCGTGTGGATGCTGATCTGCTTCGGCTTCCTCTCGCTCGGCCTCATCCTCGGCGGCCGCTGGGCGTACGAGGAGCTCGGCTGGGGCGGTTACTGGGCGTGGGATCCCGTCGAGAACGCGGGGCTCATACCGTGGTTCACGGCCACGGCGTTCCTCCACAGCGCGATCATCCAGGAACAGCGCGGCATGATGAAGCGCTGGAACCTCGCGCTCGTCTGCCTGACGTTCTTCCTGACGATCTTCGGCACGTTCATGACGCGCTCGGGCGCGGTGCAGAGCGTCCACGCATTCGGCGAGGACAACGTCCTGGCGCTCCAGTTCATCGTGTTCATGGCCGTGATCGCGATCGTGTCGGTCGGCCTGATCGTGTTCCGCTCGAACAAGCTCTCGAGCAAGAGCGAGTTCGACTCGTTCTACTCGCGCGAGTTCGCGTTCCTCCTGAACAACTGGATCCTCCTCGGCTGTGCGTTCTTCGTGCTGTTCGCGACGATGTTCCCGACGATCAGCGAGGCGCTCGACGGCTCGCGCGTGTCGGTCGGCATCCCGTTCTTCAACAAGTGGATGGTGCCGTTCGGCCTCGTCCTCCTGTTCCTCGCGGGCGCGGCGCCGCTCCTCGCCTGGCGCAAGACCACGCGCGAGCGGCTGTGGCAGCAGTTCCTGTTCCCGACCGTGTTCGCGGCGGTGGTCGTCGTGGCGATCGTCGCCCTCGTCCCCGGCGCGACGAGCATGACCGCGATCTTCTCCGACGACATCAAGCTGCCGGTGTCGATCATCAACTTCGGCATCTGCGCGTTCTGCTTCGGATCGATCGCGCAGGAGTACGTGCGGGGCATGCTCGTGCGGAGGCGCCAGACCGGCTCGGATCCGTTCACGTCGATGGTCGGCCTCGTGCTCTCGAAGCGCCGCAAGTACGGCGGCTACATCGTGCACCTCGGCGTCGCGATCATGTTCGTCGGGTTCGCCGGCAAGGCGTACGACCGCATGGTCGACCGCACGATCGAGGCGCCGGCGATCACGGACAAGTCGATCGCGTTCGACGCCGACGGCACGGTCGCCGCGCTGCCGCCGGCCTCGAAGTCGTCGTTCGCGTTCGGCTCGTACGTGTTCCTCTACGAGCGCCTGATCTCGACCTCCGACGACCACAAGGACGCGGTCACCGCACAGGTCTCGATCTGGAAGGGCAGCGAGAACATCGGCGTCGTGTATCCCGCCAAGTGGGACTACCACCGCGGCGAGGAGGCGACGACCGAGGTCGCGATCCGCGTGCGCGCGAGCGAGGACGTCTACGTCGTGCTCACCGGGTACGACCTCGACAGCCAGCTCGCGAACTTCCGCGTGTTCATCAACCCGCTCATCGCCTGGGTGTGGATCGGCTTCCTCATCATGGCGCTCGGCACGCTGGTGTGCCTGATCCCGCAGAGCGTCGTCGATCGCGTGACCACGCGGCCGAAGAGCCGGGTCGGGCGCGCCGCGGACGTCGGCATCCTCGCGCTGGTCATCTTCGGCCTGACGGCGGCGATCGCGAGCCAGGCCCACGCGCAGGGCGCGGAGCACGTGAAGCCCGGCGGGGGCATGGGGGACGACGGCATCGGGTGGGCCGCGAAGAACCGGCCCACGCACGACACCGCCGAGAAGGCGATGAAGGAGCTGCTCTGCGTGTGCGGCTGCCCGCGCGAGAGCATTTACGACTGCAAGTGCAAGACGGCCTCGGATCTGCGCGCGCAGGTCCAGGCGTTCATCGACCAGCGCGACGCGACCGGAAAGCCGATGTTCGACCTGACCACCGCGGACGGCCGCAAGAAGGCCTACGACGCGGTGCTCGCCGACTTCGTCAGCGTGTACGGAGGCGAGCAGGTGCTCGCCACGCCGCGCAGCAAGTTCTCCTGGCTGTTCCCCTCGCTCGCGGTGATGGGAGGGCTCAGCCTGATCTTCGTCGTCGGCCGCCGCATGGTCGGCCGTGGCAAGGCCACCCAGAAGGAGCAGGCCGAGAAGAAGCCCGCGACCGAGGACGAGGCCTACGCGGACAAGCTCGACGACGAGCTCGCAGGCGTCGACTGACCATGGGCTTCATCGGGAAGCTGATAGGCGCCGCCGCCGAGGAGGCCGCGGATCGCGTCGCCGACGCAGAGCGCTCCGCGCCGCCCGATCCGTGGCGCTGGACCAAGCGCGGGATCGCGCTCGGCGTCCTCGTGCTCGGCTGGGTGTTCATCCTGTGGGCGAACAAGTTCCGGTTCAGCGCGCCGACCATCATGGTGTGCCTGGGGTTCCTCGCCGTCGAGCTCGCGGTCTGGAATCTGTTCAAGACCGGCGCGCAGGCCGTCGCGGACGAGGAGTACGACGACTCGACGTGGGGCCGCCCGATGGGGGCGCGCGCCGAGCTCGAGCGCGAGAAGAAGGCGCTGCTGAAGGCGATCAAGGAGGCGGAGTTCGATCGGGAGATGGGCAAGCTCTCGAAGCAGGACGCCGAGGAGATGATCGGCCTGTACCGCGCCCGCGCGATCGAGGTCATCAAGGAGATCGACAAGCTCGGCGGCGGCGCGGGAACGATCCGCGAGCAGATCGAGCGCGAGGTCAAGGCGCGGCTCGAGCTCGAGGACAAGGGCAAGCACGCGGCCACGGTCGCGACCGCGAAGGCCACGAACGTCAAGGCGGCGAAGAACGCGAAGAAGACGAAGAAGGCGCCCGCCGCGGCCGCGAAGGACGCCGCGGTCGCCGCCGAGAAGGCCGCGGATGCCGCGGAGAAGGCCGCCGCGGCCGCCACCGCCGCCGCGTCGCCGACGAAGGAGCCGGGCTCCGACGAGGCCGCGGATGCCGCGGCCGACGCGGCCGCGAACGCCGCCGTCGAGGCAAAGGCCGCCGCAGCCGACGCGAAGGAGGCCGCTGCCGATGCGGCCGCCGACTCCGGCTCCGACTCCGACTCCGACTCCGACTCCGACTCCGACTCGGGCTCCGACTCCGACTCGGGCGCCGGCGCCGGCTCCGACTCCCGGTCGGTGGCCGCGACCGCCGCCGGATCTGGCTCGGGGGCCGCGGTCCCCGATCCCGATCAGGACGGCGCGGACGAGCCGCCTCCGACCTCGACCAAGGCCACCGCCAAGGAGGCGACGACATGAGGATCGCCAGCGCCATCTCTCGAGCGCTCACGCTCGTGCTGACCCTCGCGGTCGCGGTCGTGCCCGCCGGGCCGGCCCTCGCGCAGCCCGCGAGCGCGCTCGGTCACCCACTGCCCGACGGGAACCTGCCGAAGGGCACGGTCTCCGTCCGCGTGGTCGCGGGGACTCCCTCGGTGCCGGTCACGGGCCACGAGGTCACGCTCACCGTCAACGGCGAGCCGCGCTCCGCGCGCACCGACGCCTCGGGCCGCGCGACGTTCGGCGGTCTCCCGACGGGAGCCGCGGTGCAGGCGAAGATCGCCGACGCCGACAACAAGGAGGTCACGAGCGACTCCTTCCCCGTGCCCGAGCAGGGCGGGGCGCGCGTCATGCTGTCCACCAAGCCGTTCACCGGCATGGGCGGCGGCACCGAGATCAGCGCCGCGGGCATGCCGGAGGCGCGCGCGATGAGCGGGCAGCCGCGGCCGGAGCGCGCGGATCCCGCGGGGACGTACACCGTGCGCGTCACCTACAACGACCTGAAGCTGGTCGACGGGAAGCTGACCGATCCGGACCCGCCGAAGAACCACCCCGTGACGATGGTGGCGTACGGCGCCGACGACTCGATCGTGGTGACGACGAAGCCGACCTCGCCGGACGGCCACGTCACGTTCGAGAACCTCGACGTGTCGGGAGCCACGGCGTACTTCGTGATGACGCAGCTGCCGCGCAACAACGCGACGGATCGGCTGATCGCGGTGCCGGCGATTCCGGATCCGCAGGCCGGCGTGCGCGCCGTGCTCTCGGGCGACAAGCGCGACGCGACGACGCCGCCGATCGACGACTACACGAAGCTCGTCCCGCAGGACGCGACGGTGACGCCGGCCGGCAAGGTGCGCGTGACGCTCGACGGGGTGCCCGTCGACGAGACCGCGATGGTGACCCTGTACGACGCGGCCACGCGCAAGCCGATCGGCGTCAAGAAGCCCCAGGAGGGCGCGCCGGATCCGTCGCAGGTGCGTGCGAGCGCGGACTACAACCCGAACAAGGACCTGCCGGCGGGCACGTTCGAGGTCACGATCACGGGCGGCGCGACCGATCCGAAGCCGATGCCCGGCGTCGAGGTCGCGCTGATCGACGCCGAGACCGACACCGCGATCGCCACGGCCACCGGCACGACCGGGATCGACGGCAAGGCGAAGATCACGCTCGACCCGAAGACGCTGCCCGCGAAGGGCGTGAAGGCCGTGCTCGTGCTGAACGGCAAGCAGATGGCCTCGGCACCGATGGATCTGTCGGCGACCGGCGGCACGCTGACGGTGATCGCGTCGTGGAGCGCGCGCGGCAAGCCGGAGGCGGTGTTCGACGTCGCCGCGAAGCTCGATCAGGTGTTCTACGCCGAGACCACGATGAGCCGGCAGACGTTCCGGTCGCTGCCGTTCCAGGTCGCGCCGGAGGTCGGCGCGAAGGCCTCGGTCTACGTCTATCCCCGCACGCTGTTCTCGTTCAGCCTGCACTCGTTCCTCGAGGACCAGCTGCTCGCCGTGCAGGGCACGTTCGAGATCACGAACTACTCGTGGGCGCCGTACGCGGCCGGTCCCGAGGGGCTCAAGATCAAGCTGCCGAAGAACCACAAGGGCGCGATCGTCGCGCCACAGGATCAGGGCGACGTCTCCGTCGCGCAGTACGAGGGCTTCCACCTCCTGCGGCCGGTGCCGCCGGGGGGCCGGAAGTTCCGCGCCGGGTTCTCGCTGCCCGTCGACGATGACGGCGAGGTCAGCTGGGTGTTCGACCTGCCGATGGGCAGCTGGCAGAGCGGCATGGAGATCCGCCAGAACGAGGGCATGACGGTCGAGCTGCCGCGCGGCGTCGCGGGCGAGACGCGGACGGCATCGACCGGCGAGCCGTGGTTCGTGATCGACAACATCACGATCGAGCGCGGCCAGTCGATGGTCATGACGATCAAGGGCCTCCCCGCGGAGGCCAAGTGGAAGCGCTGGGTACCGAAGCTGTTCGGCGCCATCGTGGTGCTCGTGATCCTCGGCGGCATCGTGCTCGCGATGATCCGCCCCCATGTCGCCCCCAGGCCGGACGCCGACGCGCGCCGGCAGAAGCTGCTCGACGAGCTGGTCGCGCTCGACCGCGATGGGCCCGAGGCCAACCCGCGGCGCCGCGCGCAGATCGTCGACGAGCTCGAGCGGCTCTGGGGCGCGTAGCGTGGCGGCGCTCGACAAGGTCGAGATCCACAAGCTGACCAAGCGCTACGGCACGGAGAGGGCGCTCGCGAGCGTGAGCCTCGAGCTCCAGGCCGGCGCGATGACCGCGCTGCTCGGCCACAACGGCGCCGGCAAGACGACGCTGCTCGGTATCGTCTCGACGCTGGTCCGGGCGACCGACGGGACGGTCACCTACCGCGCGGGCTCCACCGAGCTGACGGGCGAGGACGTGCGCCGGCAGATCGGCATGCTCGCACACCAGTCGCTCTGCTACGCCGAGCTGTCGGCGGTCGAGAACCTCCAGCTCACGGCCGGCCTCTACGAGGTCGACGGCAGCGCCAAGGCGATCGCGGCGATGCTCGACCGCGTCGGCCTCGACGCGAAGGCCCGCGAGCGCGCGGCGCGCACGTACTCGCGCGGCATGCTGCAGCGCCTCGCGCTCGCCCGCGCGCTGCTCACGAACCCGTCGCTCGTCCTGCTCGACGAGCCGTTCACCGGCCTCGACCGAGGCGGCGCGCTCGCGCTCGGCGAGCAGCTCGGGATCCTCCGCGATGCGGGCGCGATCGTCGTCGTCGTCACGCACGACCTCGAGGCGATCGCCGGCCGCACCGACCACGTGGCGATCCTGCGGCGCGGCCAGCTCGTGTTCGAGGAGCGCGGCAGCTACTCGTACGAGCAGCTGAAGGACGTATATCATCGGTTCGCGAACTGATCGCGAACCATGTCGGTCCTGAGACACGCAGCGCGAGTGGCCGGAAAGGACCTGCGCATCGAGCTGCGCAGCAAGGAGATCCTCTACACGATGGCGTTCTTCGGAGCGCTGATCGTCATCGTGTACTCGTTCGCGTTCCCCATCAAGCCGGAGCTCGTCCGCGCCGCGGTGCCCGGCATGCTCTGGGTGGCGATCGCGTTCGCGGGCACGATCGGCCTCGGCCGCGCGTTCGATCGCGAGCGCGAGAACGACACGATGCGCGCGCTCCTGCTCGCGCCGATCCCGCGGCTGTCCGTGTTCCTCGGCAAGATGATCGGTATCGCGGTGCTCGTGCTCGCGGTCGCGCTGGTGTGCGCACCGCTGCTCGCGCTGCTCCTCGACGCGCCGCTGTTCGCCGACCCGGGGCCGCTGCTGCTCGTGCTCGTGCTCGGCGCGATCGGCTTCGCGAACGCCGGCTCGGTGTTCGCCGCGACGCTCCTCAAGGTGCGGTCGCGCGACGTGCTGCTCCCCGTGATCCTGTACCCGATCCTGATCCCGCTGTTCGTGGCCGGGACCAGCGCCACGGAGGCCATGCTCGCCGTCCGCCCGGACCCCGACAAGCTCTGGTACTGGATCGGCTTCCTCGGAATCTACGACGCGGTGTTCCTGGTACTGTCCCTGTGGGTCTTCGAGGCCCTGGTGATCGAATGAAGAGCAAAGGCATTCCACTGCTCGCCGGGCTGGCCGCCGTCGGCTTCGCCGTCACCGTCTTCCTGGTGTTCACCTACGCGCCGCTGGTCGAGGACCCGGTGCTGATGTTCAACCAGAAGATCTTCTACTACCACGTGGCCCACGCGTTCATGCTGTTCCTCGCGACGGCGGTCTGCGGCGTGTGCTCGCTCATCTATCTGAAGACGCGCAAGCCGAAGTGGGACGACCTCGCGCTCGCGAGCGCCGAGGTCGCCGCGCTGTTCGGCGCGGTCGTGCTCGCGACCGGCATGATCTGGGCGAAGGCGGCGTGGGACATCTGGTGGACCTGGGAGAAGCGGCTGACCATGTCGCTGCTGCTCTGGCTCGTGCTCGTCGGCTACGTGCTCGTGCGCCGGTTCGCCGGTGCGAGCGCGGATCGCCTGGCCGCCGGCCTCGCCGCGTTCGGCACGGTCGGCATCCCGTTCATCTACTTCATGGTCGACGCGAGCGACCACCACCCGAAGGCGGGTGCGCAGGGCGTCGCCGCGACGCTGCCGCCCGAGATGAAGCTCGTGTTCTGGCTGTCCGTGCTGACGTTCCTGCTGTGGTGCTGCGCGCTCGTCGCCAGCCGCGTGCAGGCGGCGCGCGCCGAGCGCGAGCTCCGAGAGATCCGAGAGAAGGGCCTCGACGCGGGGCTGTTCACGTGAGGAGTCCGATGCGCATTCTCATCCTGGTCGCTTTCCTGCTCGTCCCCGCACTCGGACTTCGCGACGCCTGGGCGCAAGGGCACCCGGTCACGCCGGAAGCCGCGGCGATGCGAAAGACCTGCGCCGATGCGATGAACGCAGACCCGACGTTCGCACAGGCGATCGTCGAGACGATCAACGCCGACACGGCGAGGCAGCACCGCAACGCCGCCGATGACGTCGCGAAGAACCAGAAGCACGTGCTCGGCGCCTACGCCGCGATGTGGGTGCTCGCCGCGGCGTTCTTGATCTTCATGTGGCGCCGGCAGCAGAAGCTGGTCGGCGAGATCGCGCAGCTCAAGCGCGATCTGGAGGCGGCGGCCAAGTGACCTCGAGCCACGTCCTGTTCATTCCGGGCGTGCTGATGGTCGGCATGTTCCTCGGCTTCATCCTCGGCGCGCGGGCCGCGCGCAATCAGTTCGACCTGCAGGCGAAGCGGGACGCCGAGCGCGACGCCGCGCGCGCCGCGCGCGCCGCGAAGAAGGCCGAGCAGGCCGAGAAGAGCTGAGCGGGAGCTCGGCCGTCGGCTCGCCAGGGTCGCGCCGCGAACGGAGATCAGTTCCCGCGCCGGAAACCGGTGCGAGACAGCCAACACTCGCGGGCGGTTGCGCCTGGCCCCGCACATGTAGGCACGCGCGGGCGTCGCAGGTGTCGCGCCTTCAGCATTGAAAGGTAGCTTCCCGATCTTCATCATGGTGATCCGTGACGGAACGTCTGGGTCGGTACACGGTGCTCAAGCACCTGGCGTCGGGCGGAATGGCCGACGTCCTCCTCGCGCGCACCGACGGCGTGCAGGGCTTCGAACGCCACGTCGTCCTGAAGCGCATCCGCGCGGAGCACGCGAAGGACGAGCGCTTCATCGAGATGTTCCTGGATGAAGCGCGGCTCGCCGCACAGCTGCACCACCAGAACATCGTGCAGGTGCACGACATCGGCGAGGCGAACGGCGACTACTTCTTCGCGATGGAGTACCTCCACGGCGAGGACCTGCGCGCGCTGCTGTCGAAGACGTCGAAGGCCAAGCAGCACATGCCGCTCGGGCACGTCGTCTCGATCATCTCCGCCGTCGCCGCGGGGCTGCACCACGCGCACGAGCGCAAGGGACCCGACAAGAAGCCGCTCAACGTCGTGCACCGCGACGTCTCGCCGTCGAACATCATCATCGGCTACGACGGCTCGGTGAAGATCGTCGACTTCGGCATCGCGAAGGCGGCGCTGCGCCAGGTCGAGACGCGCTCGGGCAGCCTCAAGGGCAAGGTCTCGTACATGTCGCCCGAGCAGTGCAAGATGACGCCGATCGATCGGCGCAGCGACATCTACGCGCTCGGCGTCGTGCTCTACGAGATGGCGACGACGACGCGCCTGTTCAAGAACGACAGCGACTACCTCGTGATGGACGCGATCTGCACGGGCAAGATCCCGCTGCCGCGCGTGCGCCGCGCGGATCTGCCGAACGAGCTCGCGATGATCATCATGACGGCGCTCGCGACCGAGCCCGACCGTCGCTACCAGACCGCCGACGAGCTCCGCAGCGCGCTCGACGCGTTCGCGATCAAGGCCGGCATCGCCAGCAACGCCGGCGCGCTCGCGACGTACATGCGCAAGCTGTTCGGGGAGCGCGCCGAGCCGTGGCTCGAGCTCACGCGCAAGAAGGAGGCGACGCAGCCGCCCCAGTTCGCCGACACGCTCGCCGCCGAGAGCGGCCGCAGCTGGAGCGACATGGCCGCGATGGGCTCGAACGGCTTCGACGACGCCGACGAGCACCGCGTCGATCCGCAG
>JAEUJX010000710.1 GCA_016794545.1 Myxococcales bacterium | reverse complement strand
CGCAGGCGGAGGCGTGTAGCCACCCTCGACGCGATCGCCGGGCCGTGGACCACCGCCACCACCGCCGGGACGCCAGCCGCCGGGCTCGGGCTGCGCGGGCGGAGGCGTGTAGCCACCGTCGACGCGATCGCCGGGCCGCGGACCGGCGCCACCACCGCCGGGACGCCAGCCACCGGCGGGACCGGTCGGGTTCGACGGGGGAGGCGCGGTGCCGCCGCCGACGGTGCTGCCGCCGCCGGGCGGACGATAGCCGCCCGCGGGACCCTGCGTGTTCGGGCGCCAGCCGCGCGGCGGGACGACGATCGACGGGCGGCCGTCGCGATGATCGCGCACCTGCCAGTCGCGCGGAACGCGATCGGGGCGCGTCCAGTAGCCGGGCGTGTACACGTACGACGAGCCCGAGTAGTCGTAGTAGGGCGACACGTAGACGTAGCCCTCTTGCTGCCGCTCCCAGCGACCGGCGACCCAGACCCACTCGTACTGGTTCCAGTGCCAGTAGCCGTCGATCCAGACCGAGCCGTAACCGGGCGACGCGGTCATCTGCTCGTAGAGCGGCTCGGGCGGCATCGACGACACCGTGTACGGCGACGGCGTGTTGACCGAGACGGAGCCGGAGGCGTACGCATTACCGTACCCGTACCCGTACCCGTAACCGCTGTTCACAGGTTGGGCATCACGGACCACACAGGCCTGAGTCGCGAGCGCGAGGCCAAGGCCGCCGATCCATTGAGCTAGGGTTCGCATGCGCATGACGTTGCCCTCCTAAGGCTTCAGGAAAAGACCTGTGAAGCCACCCGAGCATTCACAGTGTAGTTGCAAGTATCGATAGTCACAAGTACACAGAAGTCCGATGAAAACGGTCTTCTCGGGGATCCAGCCGTCGGGGGAGCTTCATCTGGGCAACTACCTCGGGGCCATCCGTAACTGGGTGAGGCTGCAAGACCAGTACCGCTGCATCTTCTGCGTCGTCGACTATCACGCGATCACGCAAACCTACGAACCCAAAGAGATGAGCCGTCGCGTCACCGACATGGTGGTCGACTTGCTCGCACTCGGGATCGATCCCGAACGTTCACTACTGTTCCTCCAGAGCAGCGTTCCCGAGCACACGGAGCTCGCGTGGGTGTTCAACAACGTCATCGGCATGGGCGTGCTCGAGCGGATGACGCAGTTCAAGGACAAGAGCGAGCACCAGCCCGACAACGTGAACGTCGGCCTGTTCACGTATCCCGTGCTCCAGGCCGCCGACATCCTCCTGTACAAGGCCGAGGGTGTGCCGGTCGGGCAGGACCAGCTCCAGCACATCGAGCTCGCGCGTGACGTCGCGCGCGCGTTCAATCATCGGTTCGGCAAGGTGTTCCCCGAGTGCGAGGCGATCCTGACGAACCTGCCGAAGCTGCTGGGCCTCGACGGCAAGTCGAAGATGAGCAAGTCGCTCGGCAACCACATCCCGCTCACGGTGTTCGGCGCCGATGACGGTGGCAAGGGCTTGAAGAAGCTGCTCGCCCGCGCCGTCACCGATAGCGCGCGCGTGATGCGCGAGGATCCGGGCAATCCCGACAACTGCCCGACGATCGGCCAGATGCACAAGGCGATCTCGTCCGAGGAGGACAACGCCTGGGTGCGCGAGGGCTGCACCACCGCCGGCATCGGTTGCGCGGATTGCAAGGCGAAGCTCGCCGACACCATGCTCGCGCACTTCGCGGCGTACCGGGAGCGACGCGCGGCGATCCTCGCCCAGCCTGGACGCGTGGAAGAGGTGCTGGCGCTCGGAGCGGCGAAGGCACGCGCTGTCGCGCAGCGGACGCTCGGTGAGGTCCACAAGCGGCTCGGCCTGTACCGCGTGAAGAAGGTCGAGCTCCCCAAGCCCGAGCCCGCGAAGGCCGAGCCGGCGCCGAGCAAGCTCGAGGAGCACCCCTAGTGGGTCTCGCGCTTCCCAGCCGCCGCTCGACGGTCGCCGCGGTCGCGAGCGCGCTCGCGGCGATGGCGCTCGCCGCCGCGGTCGCGGGACGCAGCTGCCGCGTGACCCAGCCGGGCCCCGAGGTCGCGGTGCGCGAGATGCTGCAGGCGGCGAAGACCGGCGACCGGGACATCGTGTTCGAGCTGCTGTCGCCGCAGACGCGCGAGCGGCTCGAGCGCGAGGCCAAGCGCGCGACCGATCTGGTCGGGGCGGCGGTGCGCTACAGCGCCAAGGATCTGGTGAGCATCGGCAGCAGCGACGGCGTGGCGCCACCGACCGACATCACCGTGATCGAGGAGCGCGGCGAGCGCGCGATCGTCGAGGTCGTGTCGCCCGCCGGGCGGTCGCGGATCGAGCTCGTCAGGATCGACGGCCGCTGGCTCATCGATCTGCCGAGCTACGGCACGATGTAGTCACACGCTGCGCTTGGCCAGCTCGCGCGCGGCCTTCGCGCCGTACTCGTGACGCCCGTAGCGCTCCGCGAGCAGCTTCAGGAGCTCGAGCTCGGCGGCCTCGTCACCGAGGCGCGCGTGGAGCTCGGAGAGGCGGTAGAGGACCTTCGGCAGGAGCGCGCTGCCCGGGTGCTCGCTGCGCATCGCGCCGGCGATCTCGACGTACAGCGGGAGGTCGCGCAGCTGGTCGGCCGCGGTCGCCGCGGCGACGAACGCACCGTCGGTGAGCGGCATCGTGCGGAAGCCCGCGCGCGCGATCGCACGGTAGAGGTCGGTCACCCGTTCGTGGTCCTCGCCGCGGCCGAGGTCGATCAGGACGCGCGAGCCGAGCGTGCGGGTGGCGGCGAGGTCCTTCTTCGCGATCGCCTCGACGAGCTTCTGCTCGCGGCCGAGGTCACGCGCGGCGGGGCGCTCCGCGACGACGCGATCCGCGGGGGCGTCGTCATCGTCGTCGTCGCTCCGGGGCTGGCCCGGCCAGATCAGCTTCGCGATCAGGGCGACGGCGAACCCGAACACGAAGCCGCCGATGTGCGCGGCGTAGGCGATGCTCGACACCCCATCGACGCTTCGATCGAGGCTCGCCATCAGGACCTGATCGCCGAGCCACAGCGGGAGGGCGACGTACGCGGCCAGCCGGAACGTGCCGGTCCGGTACATGATGAAGTACCAGAGCGTGATGTCGGTCCTGTGGAAGTAGACGAGGAACGCGCCCATCGCCGCCGACACCGCACCCGAGGCGCCGACGAGCGTCGTCAGCGGGCCCGAGTAGGTCAGCACGAAGGCATAGGTCGCGGCGGCCGCGCCGATCGCATAGAACACCGCGAACCTCAGCCGGCCCCAGCGGTCCTCGAGGGCCGAGCCGACGAGCCACAGGAACAGCATGTTGCCGATCAGGTGGAGCCAGCCCTCGTGGATGAACGCGCTCGTGATCAGGCGGTACGACAGGCCGGAGCTCAGGTCCTCCTCCTCGTCGTCCTCGACGGTGCCGGTGCGGTAGCCGAACCGCCACGCCGGGATCCGGTCGAGCAGCTGCTCGGCTCGGCGGACGACGGCGTCGGACTCCTCCTCGGTGGTCGCGCTGTAGATCTCGGACTCGAGCTGCGCGATCTCGTCGTCGCTCGGCGCGCCGACGGTCGCCCAGATCTGGATCAGCGTGCAGGCGGCGATCAGCGCGATCGTGACCCACGGGTAGCGCCGGATCGACTGGTCGTGTCCGATCGGGATGATCACGCCTCGATCCTACGCGTAGGATTGCCCCGATGCCCACCGAGACGCTCCATGGCGTCGAGATCCAGGACCCGCACCGCTGGCTCGAGGACGAGAAGGCCCCCGAGGTCCAGCGCTGGATGACCGAGCAAGACGACCGCACGCGCGCCCACCTCCGCGCGCTGCCCGGGCGCGACGAGCTCGCGGCGCGGCTGCGCGAGCTGTTCTACTACGACGCCGTCAGCGCGCCCGCGCACTGCAAGGGGCGCTACTTCTACACGCGCAAGCACGCCGACAAGGAGAAGACGATCGTCTACTGGAAGCAGGGCGAGACCGGCGACGAGCAGGTGCTGTTCGACCCGAACGCGTGGTCGGAGGACGGCAGCGTCGGGCTCGGCGGCTGGTGGCCGACGCACGACGGCAGGTACGTCGCGTACTCGGTGAAGCTCAACAACTCCGACGAGACGACCACGAAGATCCGCGACGTCGCGGCGGGGACCGATCTGCCCGACGTGCTCGATGGGACGAAGTACTCCGGCGCTTCGTGGACGCCGGATGGCCGCGGCTTCTACTACACGTACGTGCCGCCCGTGGGTGGCGCGGTCACGATCGCGGATCGTCCGGGCTACGCGGAGCTGCGCTATCACGCGCTCGGCACGGTGCAGGCCGACGATCCGGTGATCCACGAGCGGACGGGCAGCCCGCAGACGTTCCTGTCGGGAGGCATCTCGTTCGACGGGCACTGGCTGGTCGCGTCGATCTCGCACGGCTGGAGCTCGACCGACGTCTATCTCAAGGACGCGCGCGTCCCCGACGCGCCGTGGCGCACCGTGGTCGCCGGCGTCGACGCGACGTTCGCGACGGACGTGTGGCGCGACCAGCTCTACATCACGACCAACGACGGCGCGCCGAGGTACCGCGTGTTCAAGGTCGATCCGGCGAACCTCGACCGCACGGCGTGGCGGGAGATCATCCCCGAGCGCGAGGCGACGCTCGAGGGCGTGTCGGTCGTCGGCGAGCACCTCGTCGCGACGTACCTGAAGAACGCGGCGACCGAGATCGAGGTGCACGACCTCGAGGGTGCGTTCCTGCGCACCATCGATCTGCCGCCGCTCGGGAGCTCGGGCGGGATCGCGGGCAACCCCGACGAGGACACCGGCTACTTCGCGTACACGTCGTTCACCGAGCCCCAGATCATCTACAAGACCTCGATCGCGACCGGAGCGGTGTCCGAGTGGACGCGCGTGACGTTGCCGATCGACACCTCGGGCCTCGTCACGACGCAGATCTTCTACCCGTCGAAGGACGGCACGAAGATCTCGATGTTCCTGATCCACGGCAAGGACACCGTGCGCGACGGGACGAACCCGACGATCCTGTACGGCTACGGCGGGTTCAACGTGAACATGACGCCGGCGTTCGCGTCGTCGCGCGTGCTGTGGATCCAGCGCGGCGGCATCTACGCGATCCCGAACCTGCGCGGCGGCGGCGAGTACGGCGAGGACTGGCACCGCGCCGGCATGCTGCTCGAGAAGCAGAACGTGTTCGACGACTTCCTCGCGGCCGCCGAGTTCCTGATCGCGGAGCGCTGGACGTCCCCGCGCCACCTCGCGTGC
>JAEUJX010000691.1 GCA_016794545.1 Myxococcales bacterium | reverse complement strand
GAGCTGGCGGCGGCGCTCGACGACGCATGAGCGAGACGGCCGCCCCTCGGCGCGGTGGCTGGCGGCCGGCGGGACGCATCGCGGTCGTCGCGGCGGTGCTGACGCTCGGCGCGCTCGGCCTCGCGGCGCCCGGCGCGATCCTGCGCGGCGGCGTCGCGTGGGCCGTGTTCCTGCTCGCGGTGGCGTCGGGCTGGGGCTACCTCGTCGCGCGCCTCGGGCGGGTCGCCGATCCGGATCTCGGGCTCCGCGCGGCGTGGGGCCTGTGCGCGTACCTCGGCGTCGCCGGGCTCCTGCTCGCCGTGGGCCTGCTGTCGCGGCCCGCGATCCTCGCGCTCGTCGCGCTCGGTGCGTGCGGCTTCGCGTGGCGCGAGCTCGTCACGCCGGTCCCGGCGGCCGCGCGCGCGGCGCAGGCGCTGCGCTGGGTGCGCGCCAACCCCGGGCTCGGCGTGCTCGCCGTCGTGCTCGGCCTGCTCGCCGTCGTGAACCTCGTCGGCGCCGTCGCGATGCTCGAGCGCAATCCGTGGGACGACGACCTGGCGTACACGCCCCTGGTCAAGCGGCTGCTCGACGCCGGCGATCTGATCGAGCCGTTCTCGTTCCGGCGGCTGTCGGCCTACGGCGGGCAGACCGCGCTCCAGGCGCTCGCCGGCGCGCGCGACTCGCTCGCGACGATCCACCTGCTCGATCGCGGCCTGTGCCAGCTGCTCGTGCTGCTGCTCGCCGCCGGCCACGCGAAGGAGCGCGGCACGCAGGCGCTGTACGTCGTGCTGCTCGGGCTCGTCTTGATGCTCCTGCCCGACACCGAGATCAACACCGCCGCGGCGTGGAGCGGCGCCGCGCTGTTCCTCGCGCTGTACCGCACGGTCGGGCGCGGCCACTGGGGGCTGGTCGGCCTCGTCGGTGCCGCGACCTGCACGCTGCGCCAGAACTACCTCGTCGTCGTGATCCTGTTCGTCGCGCTCGCGCTGTTCGCTTCGCGGCGCGAGAGCTGGCGCGTCGTGCGCGCGAACCTCGGGCTCGTGCTCGGCGTCGCGGTCGTCGCGATGCTGCCGTGGTGGATCGCGTCGTATCGCTCGTCGGGCACGTTCCTGTTCCCGCTCGTCGACGGCACGTTCAACCACGCGCTCTCGCTCCAGCCCGGCGTGATGTCGTGGGCGGAGAAGCTCGCGTACCTCCTGTGGGCGTCGATCGAGACCAGCCCGCTGGTCGTGATCCCCGTGCTGTTCGCCGTGCTGTGCGTGACGCGCGACCGGCGCTCCGCCGCACCGCTGTGGGCCCTGACGATCGCGGCGCACGTCGGGTTCTACCTGCTCGTGCTCGGCTTCGCGGGCACCGAGCCGTTTCACCTGTGGCGCTACGCGTTCGGGTTCTCGCTCGCGCTGTTCGTCGCGATGGTGACCGAGATCGGAGCCGGCGAGGGGACCGAGGTGGTGACTCCGTCGCTCGGCCGCTGGCTCCTCGTCGCCGCGCTCGCGCTGCAGATCCTCGTCGGGCGCGGCGCGATCACCAAGCGGTTCGCCGCGCTCGGCGCCAACGTCCGCGAGGCCGCGCTGATCGATCGGCGGGGCGACGCCGCCGCCGATGCGGAGCAGGCGCGGTACCGCGCGCTGCAGGCCGCGGTCCCGGCGGGGGCGCCGGTGCTCGTCATGCTCGACGATCCGTGGCTGCTCGACTTCGCGCGCAACCCGATCGCGAACCTCGACACGCCGGGCTTCGCGAGCCCCGGCCCGCAGCTGCCGATGTTCCGCGGCCCCGAGGCCGTGCGTTCGTACCTGGTGGCCCAGGGCTACCGTTACGTGCTGTTCGTGCGCAGCGATCACTCGCGCTACTTCTTCCGCCGCCCGTTCTGGGTGTGGCGCCTGTTCAACGACGGCGAGCTGTTCGCCGCGATGTCCGCGTACACGATCGACGCGATCGACACGTTCGCGCAGCTCGCGGCGAGCCCGACCGCGACGGTCATCCACGACCGGGACGGGCTCGTCGCCCTCGACCTCGGCACGACGGCACCTCTCCTCGAGCCGGTCGGCGGCACCGAGGCGCAACGTCGCGACGAGTGGGTCCGCCTGCTCGCGAACCGCGAGGGCCTCCACGACGCGTGGTCGCTCACCACGCGCGGCGATCTGCGCTTCGAGGACGGCGTCGGCCCGCTCGCGTTCGTCGACGGCTCGATCGACGACCCCGCCTGGTTCGAGATCGTGCGCCCGAAGCAGCTCGAGGCGATGCGCGGCACGCCGATCCGCGCGCTCTACCGCCGCGCCCACCTGCGCGTCCGCGGCGAGCGCGCGATGACGCTGCGGCTCCGTGCCGTGGTCGCCCTCAACGTCACGTACACGCGCCCGCGCCTCGACATCTCGCTCGATGGCGAGCTGCTCGCCTCCGCGGTCGCCGACGAGCGCGGCCGCTACGACATCACGCTCGCCGTTCCAGCGGAGAAGCTCGCCGGTGGCTGGCACGATCTCTACCTGGTCTCGTCGAGCATCGCGGAGCCCGACCGCGACGTCCGCGACCTGCGCGTCTCGCGCCTGGAGCTCGTGGAGTGGCGCTAGCCCGCGCGTTCTGCGTGCTCGCGCCGTGGCTCGCGGTGCTGCCGCTGCACGGAGCGCTCGCCGTGCTCGCGCAGGCCGCGCTGTTCGTCGCGGCGGCGCACGGGGCGGGGCAGGTGACCGCGGCGCTCGCCGGGCGCGAGCGGCCGCATCCGCTGCTCGCGTTCCAGCTCGGTCTCGCGACGCTGATCGCGGTGGCCGGCGTCGCGATCGCGCTCGGAATCGCGACGGTGGCGATGCAGCTGTCGATCGCGTGCTCGTTCGCCGGCGTGCACTCGGCGATCCTCGTCGCGCGGTGGCACGAGGTGCCGGCGGAGCGGTCGCGCGCGTGGCTGGCGCCGGCAGTGCTGCTCGGTGCGCTCGCGATCGTCCACGTGCTCGGGGCGGCGGGCGATGTCGGCGCGCGGCCGTTCGACGACGACGGTCACGTGCTCGGTCAGCTCCAGCGCCTGCGAGACACCGGCGGGCTCGGCGATGGCACGGGCTACGCGCGCGCGAGCCAGCTCGGCGGTCAGCTCGCACTGACGGCGCTCGCGACCGTGCCCGGTGATGTCCACCTCGCGCGCGTGCTCGAGGCGCTCGCGTTCACCGGCGCGATCGGCCTCGCGATCGCGCGCATCCGGCCTCGCGATGCGGCCTCGGCGCTGTGGGCGGTGATGGTCGTGGTCGGCGCGTCGGCGCTCGCGTTCGCGCCGCTCGACCTCGCCGCGTGCTGGACGATCGTGGGTCTCGTCCTCACGCTTCACGCGCTGCTCGACGATGCGCAGCCGCACCCGGGGCTGGTCGCGCTGGTCGCCGGCGCGCTGATGACGCTGCGGATCGAGCTCGCGCCGCTCGCGCTCGCCGCGATCGCCCGCACGTGGTGGCCGCTGCGCCGCGAGCCCCGCGCCGCGTGGGCGATCGTGCTCGGCGTCCTCGTCGCGGCGGTGCCCCTGATGCTCGCCCGCCACGGCGCCGCGCCGTCCGACGAGATCCGACGGCTGATCGGCACGGCCGGGGGCAGGTCGCTCGGGCGGATCGCCGTGTTCGCGGCGCTCGCGGTGCCCGCCGGCGCGTTCGTCGCGTTCGCGTTCCGCCGGAGCGCGCAGCGGTGGCTCGCGATCGGCGCCGCGCTGACCCTCCTGGCGATCACCACCGGCGCGCTGGGCGAGCGCGCGTACGCGATGCGCCTCCTGTGGCCGCTCGGCATCGCCGCGGGGCTCGCGCTCGCGATCCAGCTGTCGCGCGCGGTGACGCTCACCGTCGCGGCGATGCTCGCGTCCGTCGTGCTGCTCGTCCTCGTGTACGAGGGCCGCGAGGCGACCGGGCGCACGCGGTGGACGCGCCGCTCCCTCGAGCTGGCCCAGAGCATCGAGTACGTGCGCCACACGGGCACCGCTACCCCGGTCGCCGGCGGCTACGCGGTGCTGCTCGCGAAGGTGCCGCGCGGCGCGACGGTCGCGATCTGGGTCGCGCGCCCCGAGCGCCTCGACTATCGCGCGCACCGGTTCGTCGATCTGCGCACCCCGCGCGCGGCGCGGCTCCGCATCCACCGGTTCGACGCACACACCTCGCGGATGGCCGCGCTGGTCGCCGCCACCGGCGCCCAGTACCTGCTCCTCGAGGAGGACCTCCGTGGTGCGCTGCGGATCCGCGAGTCGTGGCACCAGCGGTTCGTGTGCTCGGCCTGGTCGCCGGCGTGCGCCGATGACCTCGAGACGCTCGTGCTCGACCATCGCGTGGTGGCGACCGATCGCGGCGTCCGGCTGGTCGAGCTACGGCGCTGACGCCGGGCGTCTGGTCGCGCGCGGCGATGGATACGCGAGGTACGCGAGGCGCTTGGTCTCGCGGCGGACGTGGGAGATCAGGTCCAGGATCAACCCGGTGGCGATCGAGATGAACGACATCACGACGAGGCCGGTGCACAGGATCGCCGTCGGGATCCGGGGGACGAGGCCGGTCTCGGCGTACGTCTTGATCACCGGGATGCCGAGGATCACCGCGACGATCGCGAGCATGAGGCCGATCCACGAGAAGAACAGCAGCGGGCGCTCGTTCCGCATGAGGTTCATGATCGTGACGAGGATGCGCCAGCCGTCCCGGAACGTGCGCAGCTTGCTCGTCGAGCCGGGCGGCCGCTCCTTGTAGTTCGTGTCGACCTCGGCGACCGGCATCTTCATCTGCATCGCGTGCACGGTCAGCTCCGTCTCGATCTCGAACTCGCGCGAGAACGACGGGAAGCTCTTCACGAACCGGCGCGAGAACACCCGGTAGCCGGAGAGCATGTCGACGATCGTCGCGCTGAACAGCCAGCGCACGAGGCCGGTGAGGACCGCGTTGCCGAGGCGGTGGCCGGCCCGGTACGCCGCCTGGTGGGTCTCGATGCGGCGCCCGACGACCATGTCGAGGTTCTCGTCGACGAGCTTCATCACGAGCTCGGGCGCGCGCGAGGCGTCGTAGGTGTCGTCGCCGTCGACCATGACGTAGACGTCCGCCTCGATGTCGTTGAACATCCGGCGGACGACGTTGCCCTTGCCGCGCCGGTACTCCTTGCGGACCTGCGCCCCGGCCGCGGCAGCCACGTCGCTCGTGCGGTCGGTCGAGTTGTTGTCGTAGACGTAGATCGTGGCGTTCGGCAGCGCCGCCTGGAAGTCCTTCACGACCTTCTCGATCGCCGCTTCCTCGTTGAAGCAGGGGACCAGGACGGCGACCTCCAGACCGGGCTCGTTCATCGCAGGGCCGCCCATATATCGCATTTCCCGACCGGGTGTTGCATCTTCGACCGGTGGAGCCCGTCGGGGCAGAACGGATGCGCCGCGACGTGGCCTGGAACATGGTTCCGGTCGCTCTGCTCGGGGTCGTCGGCCTCGGGCTGAACCTGACGATCGCCGGTCACTGGGGGGCGGCGCCGCTCGGCGCGTTCAACATCGTGACCACCGCGATGTTCGCGCTCGCGGTGGTCGGCGCCGCCGGCCTCCAGTTCTCCGTGCTCCGCGCGGTCGCCGAGGATCCGGAGGATCGGGATCGCGTCGCCGCCGTGGTGGTCGGAGCGCTGGTGCCGAACCTCGTGCTCTCGGCCCTCGCGACCGGCGCGTTCCTCGCGCTGCGCGGCCCGATCGGCGCCCTGGTGAAGAGCACGATCGTGCCCGAGGGCATGCTGTGGGCGGCCCCCGGGCTCCTGTGCTTCGGCATCAACAAGACGCTGTTCGGCGTGGTCAACGGGCTGCGTCGCATGCGCGCGTTCGCGGTGTACACGTCGCTGCGCTACCTCCTGATCGCCGCCGGCCTCGGCATCGCGTACGCGCGCGACCTGTCACCCGCGCAGCTACCGGTGATCTGGTCGATCACCGAGTGCACGTTGCTCCTCGTGCTCGTGGTCGAGCTGATGGCGACCGTGGCGCTGCGCCGGGCGGCGGGGTGGCGCGCCTGGACGCGCCGTCACCTCGACTACGGCGCACGCAGCGTGGTCGCCACGCTCGGCATGGAGCTGAACCAGAAGCTCGACATCTGGGTCGTGGGCGCCGTGATGCCCGAGGCCCAGGTCGGCATCTACAGCCTGGCGGCCGTCGTCTACGAGGGCGCGCTGCAGCTCTCGATGGTCGTGCAGAACAACGTCAACCCGCTGATCGCGAGGCACATCGCGAAGGGCGAGCTGCTCGAGGTCGAGACCATCGTGAAGCGCGCGCGGCGCTGGTTCGTGCCCGCGATGGTCGCCGCGTGCGCGCTCGGCGCCGCGCTCTACCCGTACCTCATCCCCTGGCTCACCAAGGACGAGTTCCGCGCGGGCGCCGCGCCCTTCGCCATCCTGATGGGCGGGCTCGCGCTCGCGTCGCCGTGGCTGCCGTTCAACCAGATGCTGCTCATGGCGGAGCGCCCCGGCTGGCACACCGTCTTCATCGTCTCGATGGTCACGGTCGCCGGCGCGGCGCTCGGCATCCTGACCACCACCTACGGGCTCGTCGGCGCGGGTGCGGGCACCGCGATCGGCCTGATCGCCGCCGCGGTGCTGCTGCGGGTGATGGTCAAGAAGACCGTCGGGATCCGGCTCTAACCCGCGCCGTCCAGCGCGGCCCTCGTAAGTGTGATACGGAGGCCCGTGGCCCTCGCGCTGCGCCTCTTGTTCGTCGCGTACGTCGTCGCGACCGCGGTGCACATCGGGACCGTGATGTTCCACGAGCCGTTCGCGTTCGACGCGTGGAACGTCGCCCGCGACACCAGCGCCGAGCCGTTCTCGCTGTCGCGCTTCCTCGCGTACTGCGTCGACCAGTACACCCACTCGAACCCGCGCGTCGGTCAGTGGTTCACGTACCTCTCGTACAAGCTCGAGTACTTCGCGGTGATCGCGACGCCGCTCGTCTACCTCGCGACCGCGCTCGCGATCACGATCCTCGGGCTCGGCCGCCTCCCGCGCTGGAGCCGCGGCAGGGACCTCGCCCTCTACGCCGTGGCGCTCGGGTTCATGTGGTTCGCGCTGCCGCGGCTCGGCATGATCATGTTCTGCCGCGCGTACGGTGCGAACTACCTCTACGGCGCGTGCCTGCAGCTGTGGTTCCTCGTTCCGCTCCGGCTGCGGCCGGAGGGGGTCGCCTCGGTCCCCGCGTGCATCGCGTACTTCTTCCTCGGCGTGCTCGCCGGCATGGCGAACGAGCACACCGGGCCCACGCTCGTGCTCGGCGCGCTCGGTTACGCGGCGTGGGGCCCCCCGCCGGGTGGGGCCCCCCCCCGGGGCGCGCGCGCCCGCGCGAGGGGGGGCGTGGTCGGGGTAGCGCTGTTAGTCTT
>JAEUJX010000687.1 GCA_016794545.1 Myxococcales bacterium | reverse complement strand
GCGCAGGTGTTCGACGTCGGCAGCGATGACGGCACGTACTACCTCGCGATGGAGTACGTCCACGGCGAGACCGTGCGGCGCGTGATCGACACGGCGCAGGAGCACGAGCGGCTGCTGCCGCTCGCGTTCGGCATCACGGTGGTGACCGCGGCGGCGGCCGGCCTGCACCACGCGCACGAGCGCCGCAGCACGTCGGGCGCGCCGCTCGGCATCGTGCACCGGGATGTCACGCCGTCGAACGTGATCGTCAGCTACGACGGCTCGATCAAGCTGATCGACTTCGGCATCGCGAAGGCCGCCGAGCGCGCGACGCACACGCGCACCGGGTTCATCAAGGGCAAGGTCGGCTACATGGCGCCCGAGCAGATCCGCGGGTACGCCGTCGACCGCCGCAGCGACGTGTTCGCGCTCGGCGTGCTCGGGTACGAGCTGCTGACGCTGAAGCGCGCGTTCACCGGAGCCTCGCAGTTCGACGCGCTCGAGCGCACGGTGCACTCGGATCTCGTGCCGCCGACCGGCGTGATCGCGGACTTCCCCCAGGAGCTGGAGGACGTGATCATGACGGCGCTCCAGAGCGATCCCGACGATCGCTATCCCGATGCCGAGGCGATGCGCCGCGATCTCGAGCGCGTCGCGGCGAAGCTGAACCTGTCGCTCGGCGAGACCGCCACGACGAGCGTGCTCGACAAGCTGTTCGGTTATCGGCCGGAGCCCTGGCTCGTGGCCATGGAGCGCGATCCGGACGTCGAGGTCACGCCGGTGGTCGCGGTGCCACTCCTGCCGAGGCCGCCGCTGTCGGGACCGCACCAGTTCGCGCGCGGCAGCGGAGCGCAGGAGTCGGTCGACGAGGAGATCGACGACCAGGTCACGAACCGCGTGTCGACGATCGAGCCCGAGGACACGCCGGCGTCGCAGCGCAAGCTGCCGCTCGCCCCGCCGGGCGCGACGCCGACGCCGCCCGATGTCGCGTGGGAGCCGCCACCGCCGGTGATCATCCAGCCCGCACGCGCTCGCTCGACGCTGCAGACCACGGCGCTGCCGCCGCCCGATCCGATGGGGACGCGGGTGCGGCCGCGGCGCGGCTGGATCGCGCTCGCGCTCGTCGGTGCCGCGTGTGCAGGCATCGGCATCGGCGTGGCCGTGCTGTTCGCGCGCGGTGAGAGCGCACCATCGCCCGCACGCGCGCGGACGACCGCGCCGCCGGTCGTCGCCACCAGGCCGATCGCGCCGCCGCCGCCACCGCCCACACCCGCGTCGCCGCGGCCCGCGGCGGCGACGTCGTCGCCGCCGGTGAAGGTGGTCGAGACGCGCCTCGGCGAGATCGTGCTTCGTGTCACCACGGAACCCACCGGCGCGACCGTCGTGCTCGATGGTGTGAGACTCGGTACCACGCCATACGAGGCAAAACTCCCCACGCGCGCGAAGCCTGCGTGGCTAAAGGTGCGTCGCAAGGGCAGTGTCGCCACGAAGATCCAAGTGTCGCTCGAGCGTGACGTCACGTGGGATGTGCGACTTACGCCTCTCCGTCGGTGAGACCGTCAAAAAACGTGGCTGAAATGCGGTCACGTGGGAACATGCGCGCGTGAGACCACCCACCTGGCTCATCGTCGTCTTCGTCGGTGCGTTCATCGGCGTCGTGTTCGCGGGCCTGTCGACGTACGACTTCGTCCAGCACCTCGATCGTCAAGTGCACAGCCTGCACTGCTCGTTCATCCCCGGCATGGGAGCGGGCGGCGGTGACTCCGGCTGTCAGGTGGCGATGATGTCGCCGTACTCGTCGGTGTTCCGCGCGCGCGTGTGGGGCGGCATCCCGATCGCGCTGCCCGCGATGGCGGTGTTCGCGTTCATCGCGTTCTACGGGCTCCACCTGCTGCTGACCCGGCGCACGCAGGATCGCCGCGCGACGATGTTCCTCGCGGCCGCCTGCGCGCTGCCGGCGCTCGCCTCGGTCGTGATGCTCACGATCTCGCTGACCAAGCTCGGCGCGCTGTGCAAGCTGTGCATCGCGATCTACATCGCGAGCGCGGCGTGCCTCACCGGCGGCGTCATGCTGTGGCGCAAGGCGGTGAAGGCCCCGATCGCCGAGGAGCCGGTCGGCAACAAGCTGCTCGGGATCATGTTCGGCGTCGGGGTCGCGTTCGTCGTCGTCCCGCTCGTCATCTACATGGCGCTGGCGCCGGATCACTCGAAGTTCCTCGGCACGTGCGAGAACCTGACGAAGACCGACGATCCGTACGGCGTGATGGTGCGCCTCGACCGCAACGCCTCCGCGAAGGCGGCACCCGCGATCGAGATCCTCGACCCGCTGTGCCCGGCCTGCAAGGCGTTCGAGGAGCGGCTCGAGTCGTCGGGGCTCGTCGATCGGCTCGATCGCCGCGTGATCCTGTTTCCGCTCGACACCGAGTGCAACTGGATGATCAGCGAGACCACGCACCCGGGCGCGTGCACGGTGAGCGAGGCCGTGCTGTGCGCCGGTGACAAGGCCCCCGAGGTCATCCAGTGGGCGTTCGAGGTGCAGGCCGACATCCGCGACCAGGCGAAGACCGACAAGACCGCGGCCGCGCGGATCGTGAAGCAGCGGTTCCCGGAGCTCGCGTCGTGCGTCGGCTCGGCCGAGGCGCGCGCGAAGGTCAACAAGTCGATGCGCTGGGCGGTCTCGCACAACATCCGCGTCCTCACGCCGCAGCTGTTCGTCGGCGGCACCAAGCTCTGCGACGAGGACGTCGACATCGGCCTCGACTACGCGCTCACGCGGCTGCTCGATGCCTACGACCGGGGCGCGACGTTCGCGCGCCCGCCCGCCGAGGCGCCGCTCGAGACCGGGACCGGCGACATGGGCGGTCACGGTTCCGGCCATCCGATGACGAAGCCGGCGGAGCCGAAGAAGGAGCCGAAGCCGGCCGCGCCACCGAGCGGAGACCAGCCCGCCGCCGGATCGGGCGAGAAGCCCATCACCTCGCCGAGCGAGACGCCGAAGGAGGAGCCGGCGAAGGAAGAGCCGGCGAAGGAAGAGCCGGCGAAGGAAGAAGCGCCGAAGCCAGCGCCGAAGGATCCGATGCCGACGGAGGAGTCGGCGGGCAGCGGAGGTGCACCATGAAGGCAGCCAGTGCAGCAGCGGGAGGCGTGTTGCTCCTCATCCCCGCGATCCTCACCGCGATGTGGATCAAGTCCGCCGACGCGCGGCTCGCCGAGGCGTCGGCCACCCCGACGGAGCAGGTCGCGGTCGCATCGGCCGCCGACGTCGGATACTGCAGCCCCGAGCTCAAGAAGATCCTGCGCCGCGTGCTGATGAGCTGCGGGCTCGTCGGAGGCGAGACCGCGCGCGGCTGCCAGCCGGTGCAGGCGAAGAACGTCGCCACGATGAGCGGCAACGACTTCAACGCGCTGTTCAAGCCGATGAAGGAGCGCGGCGGCATCATCGAGTTCGACAAGAACAAGAAGGAGCTCTCGCCGGGCGCGGCCGCGCTGGTCGATCAGGTGTTCGCCGACCAGAAGGGCGCGAGCTGGTTCTTCGTCGTCGCGCGCGCGTCGCCCGAGGGCTCGGTCGAGCACAACCGCGAGCTGTCGAAGGCCCGCGCGGAGGCGGTGATGGCGCAGCTCCGGGCGAAGTTCAACGACCCCGACCTCGACAAGGAGGTCGGCATGCTGTGGCTCGGCGAGGAGTTCGCGCAGCTCGAGACCGAGTTCTGCGACTGGAAGCGCAGCGGCAATGGCACGACCTGCACCGCCGACGAGATCAACCGGAGCGCGTTCATCGCATGGATCGACTGTCAGCTCTGATCGCGGTCGCCGCGCTCGCAGGGGCGTGTGACTCGAAGAAGGACGGCGGTTCCTCGGAGCCGCCGTCGCGCACGAACGCCGCGAAGGTCACGAAGAAGACCGTGTCGACGGAGGCGTTCTGCGACAAGCTGTTCAAGGGCGACGACGGCCCGACGATGACGATCCCCGAGGTCGCGTCGAAGGAGGCGATCGTCCCGGCCGCCGGCGGCTGGCACTGGTTCAACGTGTGGGCGACGTGGTGCAAGCCGTGCGTCGAGGAGATGCCGATGCTCGTCGCGTGGCGGGACAAGCTGCGCACCGCCGGGAAGAAGATCGAGGTGTCGTTCATCTCCGTCGACGAGAACGAGGGCGACGTCGCCGCGTTCCGGAAGGCGCACCCGAGCGCGCCCGCGTCCGCGCGCCTCGTGACGAGCAAGGATCAGGAGGCGTGGTTCGGCAAGCTCGGGCTCGACGGTGCGCCGCCGATCCCGATCCACGTGTTCGTCGCGCCGAACGGCCACATCCGCTGCGCGCGCGCGGGCAGCGTGCGCGAGCAGGACTACGCCGCGATCGAGGCGCTGCTCGCCGAGTGATCAGTGCGCGGCCTTCCGCGACTACGTGCCGACGATCATCGATCGCTACGGCCGGTTTGTCTCGGTCGAAGCGACGCGCCTGACCGCGGCGTCGACCGAAGGCTACGTCCGCTACTCGTTCCTCGCGGACTTCGAGGCAGGCGCACTGATGCTCGTCCATGTCTATCCAGAGAGCGGCGAGCAGATCACGGGCGTGCACATCCGCGACGCCGAGACCGGCGAGGTGCCGTGACGCGTCAGGCCCGGCGCGCGCGGAAGCGGACCGGCGTGACGACGTCGGGCAGCTGCGCGCTCGGCGTGAGGATCGTGCCGTCCGCGACGCCGGGCCGGATCGCGAGCCACGCCGAGTACTGCTCCTCGACGACGTGCGCGTCCTTGCACTCGCGGCACGGGATGTTCGTGCTGCCGCGGCACGCCGGGCAGTGGACGTCGGTCCGCATCGCGACCGAGACCATGCCGCCCTCGGTCCACTCCTCCTCCTCGAGGAACAGGTCGATGATGCCGTCGGCGCCGATGTTCGCGCGGCCCAGGGCGCGCAGGATGTCGAGGTTGCGCGACAGGCGCGTGAGCAGCACGCCGGGCGCCTTGCGGATCGGCGGCGGCGCGTCCTCGGCAGGTGCGGACGGCGGAGGCGGTGGCGGCGGCGCCGGCGGCCGGGTCGGGATGCCGCGGCGCCTGTCATAGGCGCGTCGCGCCACGGGGTCGGAGATCACGGCGTACGCGACGGACAGCCGCTGGAACCACGAGGTCGCGTGCGTCCCCGCACGATCCGGATGGTGCTCCAGCGCGAGCTTGCGCCAGGCGCGGCGGATGTCCTCGTCATCGGCGTACACCTCGACGCCGAGGAGCGCGTAGTAGTCCTCCGACACCCTCGGAGCTTAGCGCGACGTTGGTTTCGTCGAGGTGAGACCGACGTGAGCACTCATCTCACGTCTCGGGCGCGCCGATCGTCTACAGGCCGTTGTTCGCGACGAACCAGACGCGGGCCTCGCCGGTCGAGCGATAGGTGCCGGTGCCGAGCCACTCGAGATCCCAGCTGACGCGGAGGACGTGGGCGTTCGCCTTCGGGTCGGTGCCGTAGTCCTGGAGGACCATCACCGTGCCGCCGGTGAGGTTCGCGTGGTTGGTCTGGTTCTTCGTGTACGCCTCGCCCGCGACGCCGGTCGGGACGACGAGCATCGCGCCGGGCTTCACCATCGCGAGCGGCAGGTGCGCCGAGATATACGCGTCGCCCGGGAGCTCCGAGTCGGTGAGCACGATGGTCGCGTCGTTCTTGACCCGGTCCCAGACGCCGCCCTTCCGGATGTCACACGCCAGCGCCACATCGGTCGGATAGGCCGCGGCATCGTCGGCGAGCTCCAGCGTCAGGGCGCCGCAGGTCTCGTCCTCTGACGAGCAGGCGGCGAGCACAGCCAGGACACAGGGCAGCCGGTACATCCGGCCTACCATCGCATGATCGTTACAGGTCCGTGCGCTCCGAAAAACCCGATTGCACGTCATGTGCAATCCGTGCGACTCCCCCGCCGCCGGAAACGTCCGACCACTTGGCCCATGCGTGCACTCGCCTCGATCTCCCTCGCTGCTGTCCTCGCCATCGGCTGTGTGCCCCCGGCGAAGGGCCCCCGACCCGGCGCCGCCCAGACCGCGGTCGCGACCGAGCTGACCGTCGAGCTCGCGAGCAAGGCGCAGGATCGGATCTCGATCGTCGCGACCACCAACGTCGAGCGCCACCCGTATCCGGGCGAGAAGATCATCGCGGTGCTGACGCGCGGCGAGCGCGTCGTGAAGCAGGTCGACGTCGCGTTCGACGCGGTGCGCGGGCGCGCGAAGCTCGACGTGCCCGGGCCGGGGACGTACCGGCTCGAGCTGTGGGACGAGGGCAGGTTCCTCGTCGGCAACACGTTCGTCGCCTCGCAGCTGCCGATGCTCGATGGCAAGCGCAAGGTCGAGCTGCACCAGGATGCGGCGCCGCGGCTCGTCGCGAAGCGCGAGTCGCCGAGCGAGATCATCTGGCAGCACTGGGATGCGGTCGACGCCGACGAGGCCTTCGCCGCCGAGTGGTGGCACGACGGCAAGCGCGTGGGGCCGGCCGGAGCCAAGCGCAGCGACCTCCAGCGCGAGGTGCTCGCGCGCGTGCAGAACGCCGAGCGGCTCGAGGCGCTCGGCCTGTTGCCCGCATGGAAGTGGGTGACCGAGACGTTCACGCTGCCCGACACGCTGCTGCGCAGCGCCGGTCACTGGCAGCTGCGGATCTACCGCGACGACCACCCGGCGATCGCGCTCGGGTTCGAGATCGACGAGCAGGGCGTCGTGCACGGCACGCAGAAGCAGACGACGCGCGAGGGCTCGGTCGAGCTCGAGGTCACGCCGGCGCCTCCGTCGAAGGACGCGGCGCGCCAGCTCGCGAAGCTGCCACGCACGAAGTTCGAGGCGGCGAAGAAGTTCGTGCTCGGCGTGACGCCGGCGGAGGCCCGCGCGCTCGTGCGGTCGGGCGTGCTGCGCTCGCAGCGCCTCCGTCTCAACGTGCTCTCGCACCAGCAGGGTGGGGACCCCGCGATGGGCTTCAAGGACGACGGCGAGACCAAGCAGCTCGTCGCGGCGATGCAGAAGCTGATCGCGCAGCTCGGCGAGCCATGGTCCGACGCCGAGAAGCCGTAGCGCTACGGCGAGAACACGAGCGGCGTGCGGAACGTCAGGCCCGCGCTGACCTGGAACGCGCCGATGTCGCTCGCGACGTCGCGCACGCCGGCCTCGACGTACGCTCCGATCGCGTACGTGCCGAGGAACAGCCCGCGTGGCTCGATGCCGACGCCGCTCGCGTAGAGCTCCGCGGAGAGGCGGCCCGAGGCACCGAAGCCGGCCTGGCCGTCGCCGTCGAACGCGGCGCTGCCGAGGTACTCGCCGCGACCCGACGCCCAGGTGCGCCAGTTCTGGCCGCGCGACAGCGTGTGCCCGACCTCGAGGTACGCACCGCCGTAGGCGACGCCGTTCGCGTCGCTCATGCCGGTCTCGTCCTTCGGAGCGCCGAGGATCGCGCCGAACACGCCGACGCCGATGTCGAGGTCGGTGGGGCGCGGCGACAGCGAGGCCCAGTGGATGCCGATCGCGCCGCCGATGCCCGGAGCGAAGCCGCGCGACGTGTTCGCGCCGGCGAAGCCGAGGTCGACCTTGAGCGGCATCATGAAGCGCGGGCCGGGGCGCCGGCGGTAGCGCGGGCGATCGTCCCGCGGAGCGTTCATGCCGGGAGTCATGCCGGGGTTGTCGCCGTGCTCGCGGACGACGGGACCTTCGGCCGCCGCGGTGCCGCCGAGGGCGGCGAGGAACAGGAAGCTAGTCAAGGTGCGGTTCACAGGATGCCTTTCGTGACGACGCACCCACACTGTCCAACCCGCGTGCCAGCGGGCAACCCCTCGCCGAGGCCCTGCGAGAGCGGCGGCCGTGAACCCCGGTTGACGATGCGGGCGTGCGAAGCTTCACACGATGCGTGACGACGACGACAAGCCGGAACCGACGCGGCGTCAGTTGGCGCGCAAGCAGCGCCGCGACGCGGGCGACCTGTCGGGCGACCTCGCGCGCACGCTGATGACGATCAAGGACGCCGCGCTCGCGAAGCTGCGGCTCGACGAGGACATCGCGGAGATCGTGGCACGCGCACGCAAGGTGACCTCACCGGTGGCGCGGCGCCGGGCCGAGCGCTCGCTCGCGGGCGAGCTCCGGCGGTTCGAGCTCGAGGAGATCGCGGCGCGGATCTCGAGCGAGCAGGACCGGGCGAGCGAGGAGCCGCGGCTGTTTCACGCGGCCGAGCAGCTGCGCGCGAAGCTGATCGAGAGCGACGCGGCGATCGCCGAGGTCCCCGGCGGCGCGACGGACGAGCTGACGAAGCTCGTCGCCAACGCGCGGCGCGAGAGGGAGACCAAGAAGCCGCCGGGCGCGGCGCGCGCGCTGTTCCGCCACGTGCGCGCGTTGCTCGAGCGGTCCGAGGCGGCCGCGGCCGCCGAGGAGGACTAGTCGTGCAGTCGGCTGCGCGAGTTGTCGGCGAGGCTGGGACGGCGGTCCCCGGTGCCCACGCGCGTCGACGCGGCAAGACCGCGAACGTTCGTCGCCGAGGTGTGGCGCGCGGCTGGCAGGACCACGCGCGCAGGATGGCGAAGTGGTTGCTCGTGATGCTGGTGGTCGGTGCCTGCGCTTCCGACGAGGACGATCCGGGCATCGGAGACGGCTCGGGCGCGGAGCACCAGGCCGCGTTCGACGATGGCAAGGGAGACGGTCCGCCGAGCGCGGACTGGCTGGTCGTCGGGAACGGCGTCGCGTACCAGCAGGTCAGCTCCGGCAACGGCGTGCTGATCGCCTACGGCGGCTACACCGCGAAGCTCGCGTACTCCGCGGCGTGGGCCGAGGAGCTCGTCGATGCGAAGCTCGGCGCGGCGGACGTCGGTCACATCTACGCCGTGAAGGGCCCGCAGGACGCGAGCTACAGCGCGCGGGAGATCGGCAACAGCAAGCTGCGCGCGCACCTGACGCAGCTCGCCGACGCCGACGGGCAGATCTACATCGTCGCGCACTCGAGCGGCTCGTTCGTCGCGCACGAGCTGTTCCAGCAGGCGCACGCCGCGGGTGACACGGCGCTGCTCGCGCGGATCTCGTACGCGAACCTCGACGGCGGCGGCACCGGGCTGTCGAACCAGATCGTGTCCGAGCTCGGGGCGGCGACGTTCGTGTACGCGCGCGATCCCGACAAGGGCCGCTCGCAGAACGCCGGCACCGCCATCGCGCTCGCGGCCGCATACGTGATGCAGGGCGCGACGCAGTTCGAGGTGACGGTCTCGAACACCGGCTGCGCCTCCGGAGCGGGCTGGTGCCTGCACGACGTGGTGATCACCCACCGGCCCCACAACCCGAACAGCTACGACCTCGCGCGGGACTACACCGACTTCGTGAACCGGCCCGTGACGACCGAGTACTTCGACCCGCTGCTCCCGACGCCGTGAGTGGTACCGTCGTGGGCTGTGGATGTCGAAGCTGTCATCGACCTGCTGCTGACGATCGGGTACGTCGACGGCCTCCTGCACGAGGACGAGAAGCAGTTCATCGCGCAGTACCTCGAGCGCGTGATCGAGCACGTGGCTGCCTCGGAGGACGAGCGGTCGCGCCTGCGCACGCGCGTCGACGCGGCCTACGCGCGGCTCGACAAGGAGATCGCGGGGCTCGCCGCCGAGGTCGTCGCGTCGGGCGACAACAAGTTCATGAAGAACCGCCTCAAGGTCCGGGCGGTGGCGCGGTTCCGCGGGTTCCCGCCGGCGGACCAGAAGGTCGCGCTCGACCTGTTCGAGCACGTGATGCGCACCGATGGCTCGATCAGCGACCAGGAGCGCGAGCTGCACGAGGAGCTCCGCGCGTACTTCCACGCGAGCCCGTCGCTGCCCGAGGCCGCGATCCCCGAGCCCCCGCCCGACATGCTCGCGATCGAGCCGGCCTCCGAGCTGCCGCTCGCGGTCATGGGCCATCCGCTGCTCGACGCGATCGAGCTGCCGTACCCGCCGGAGCGAGCGGCGTTCGAGGCGCAGGTCGCGAACGACTACCACCTGGTGTTCCAGGCGATCACCGTATGGGAGCGCCAGCGCTCGCGCGGCAACGGGCGGCTCGCCGGAGTCACCGACGTGACGCAGTTCCCGCAGGGCGTGCGGTTCCTCGACGGCCACGTCCACGTGCTGCGGCCCAACGGACCGACGGAGCTCGTCGTGCTCGGCGACGTGCACGGCTGCTACTCGTGCCTCAAGGCCGCGGTGCTCCAGTCGGGCTTCATCGACAAGGTGCACGCGTTCCAGCGCGATCCGGCGCAGCCGTATCCGCTGCTCGTGCTGCTCGGCGACTACCTCGACCGCGGCCGGTTCTCGTTCGAGGGCGTGTTGCGCGCGGCGCTCCAGCTGCTCGTCTCGCTGCCCGACCACGTGATCCTGCTCCGCGGCAACCACGAGTTCCTCGTCCGCCACGGCGACGGCATCGCGAGCGCGGTCATGCCGGCGGAGGCGCTGCCGGCGCTCGCGGCGCGCGCGTCGCTCGACGTGCTCGAGGCGTATCGCCACCTGTTCGATCACATGCCGACCTCGTTCCTGTTCGAGCGCACGCTGTTCGTCCACGGCGGCATCCCGCGCGACGACACGCTCGCCGAGCGCTACCGCGACCTCGCGTCGCTCGACGACAGCGTGCTGCGCTTCGAGATGATGTGGGCCGATCCGGTGGCCGTGGACCACGTGCCGATCGCGCTGCAGCGCGAGAGCCCGCGCTTCACGTTCGGCCGCGACCAGTTCCGCTCGTTCATGACGCGGGTCGGGCTCGACACGCTGATCCGCGGGCACGAGCAGGTCGATGCCGGGTTCACGACCACCTACGACCTCGGCCGGCACCGGCTCCACACGCTGTTCTCGGCCGGCGGGCGCGAGAACACCGACCTGCCGGAGAAGTCGCGCTATCGCGATGTCACGCCGATGGCGCTGACGATCCGGTGGGACAGCGGCGCATCGACGGCGCGGCCGTGGCCGATCGCCTACCAGGCGTTCTGCGGTCCGCAGCACAACGGCCTCTACCGGACCTGACCCGGCTGGCCCGGGAACGGCCCGCGCGCGGAGCTCCGCCGACGGCGCGCGGCCAGTCGCTGTGCACCGTTCGGTACGGGGCGTGGGGCGCGGCCGGGGTGCTCCTGTTCGGCTTCGTCGCGATCGGCGCGGCGGGCGGCCGCCGTGCGCGGCGTCGCGTGGCGCTGGTACCCGCGTCCGCGTGGCGCGTGTAGCATCCCGCGGGGATGCGCTCGCACGAGGTGGCCGCCGCGAACGCGTGGGTGCTCACGGTGCTCCCGTCGTGGCTCGTCGCGGTGATGACGGCGGTGCTGACGCCGCTCGCGCTGATCGCCGGTGACGTCCCGCGCGCGCTCCGTCTCGCCGCGTGGCCGGCAGGTGCGATCGCCGCGCTCGGCCTCGTGCTCGTCGACTCGCCGGGCGCGCTCGCGATCGCGACCAGCGCTCCGTACGCGGGCGTCGCCGTGGCCGCGGGCGTGATCGGCGGCCTGCGTCTGCTCGAGCGGCCGTGGACGGCGCCGAAGCTCGCGCGCTCGGTCGGCCTCGTGTTCCTCCCGGCCGCGACGACGTGGCTGGTAGCCGAGCGCGCGGGCCACGCGCTGCTCGGCTACGCGCCGTTCTGGGTGCTGCTCACCGCGGCGCACTTCCACGTCGCCGGCGTGTACCTCATGACGATCCTCGGGCGTGTCACCGAGGGCCGCGGCGCGCTCGGTGCGGCCGTCGCGATCGCGTGCGTCGCCTCCGTGCCGCTGACGGCGGCGGGCATCTACGGGCCGATGTGGCTCGAGGTCGGCGCGGCGCTCGGCATGGCGGCGTCGGGGTTCGCGGCGGGCATCCTGATGCTGACGCAGAAGGTGCTCGCGCTGCGCATCGCCGGCGGCGTGCTGCTCTTGACGATGCCGCTCGCGGGGGCGTTCGCGCTGCGCGACCACGGGACGACGTTCACGATCCTCGGCTTCGATCCGCTCGGCTCGATGCTGGTCTCGCACGGCGCGCTGAACGTGCTCGTGTTCGCGGCGATCTCGCTCGTCAGTCTCTCGCGGTCGGCCACGTCGCGAGCATCCGGCTGAAGCGAACCGGGTCGGCGATGCCACGCGCCTTGATGGCGGCGTCGGCCTCGGCGAGCGCGCGCGCGTCGCCGCTGAGCTCGGCCTGCCGCCGCCGGGCGAGGGCGGCCATGCCTGCCATGTGGCAGCGCTCGGAGTCCGCGATCGAGCCGGCGAGCAGCTCGTGCGCCGAGTCGGTCTTGCCCTCGAGCGCATCCGCGGCGGCCAGGCCGAGGCGAACGTGCGCGCGGATGTACGGCACCTCGTACTTGAGCAGCGGCTTCAGGATCGTGCGCGCGGCCGCGGCGTCCCCTCGCCGGATCGCGATGCGCGCGAGCTGGTAGCGCGTCTCGGTGGTGACCGCCTGGATGTGCGCGAACGCCGGGCCGAGGAACGCGTGCAGCGCCGGGATCAGCGCATCGAGCCTGTCGCCGTCATCCTCGTACATCGCGAGGTCGGTCTGCGCGCGCACCAGGAACCAGTGCTGGAGGTGCAGGCCGTCCTCCGGCTTGGACCACGCGACGGAGTCCAGGTCGGCGTGCGCGCGGGGAACGTCATCGGCGGCGAGCCACGCGTTGTTCGACGACCACACGAACGACGCCACCGCGTAGCGATCGCCGCGCCGCAGCGCATCGCGCACGTACTCGGACATCCGATCGCGGAGCTCGTCGTACGCGCCGAGCCGCCGCAGCGTGAACATCATGAAGTTGCGGATGTGGTTGAGCTCCGCCGACGTGCCGACCGAGCGCTCGGACAGGCTCGCCTCCGCCTCCTTCAGGATCTCGAGCGCCGGGACGTGGTGCCCGGCGAAGAACTCCGTGATGCCCTCGCCGGCGCGGGTCCACGCGAGCAGCATCGGGTGGTCGAGCTCCTTCGCGATCTGCCGCGCCTGCGCGACGAGTCGCCTCGCCTCCTTCACCCGGATGCCGCTCGACGCGAGGAACATCGCGTGGAAGGCGAGCGCGTACGCGATGCGCCGCCGGTCGCCGAGCGAGAGCGCGATCAGCACCGCCTTGGCCTGGAACGCGGCGCCGGGCAGGACGTCCACCATCGACAGGCCGAGCGAGGCGCTGCGCAGCGTCTCGAGGCGGAGGATGTCGATCGCGCGCCGGACGTCGGGCGAGTCGTTCGGGGTGAACTTCGTGCCCCGCAGCGCGAGCCTGACCCAGCGCCACACCAGCACGCGCTTGCGCGCGCTCGTCGTCGGCGGCATGTCCTCGCCGAGCTCGGCGAGCACGGACTTCATCAGCGCGAGGCCGTCGTGGATGTGACCGCTGACGAGCAGCTCGTGCGCGGCGTGGCGGCGGCAGTTGAACCCGGTCTCGGCGTCGGCGTCGGCCGCAGCGAGGAGCCACGCGGCGGCGGACTCGGGACCGCGGCCGGCGTGACTGAGCGCCTGCGCGCGGCGCATCAGGAGCTCGCGCCGCGCGTCCTGATCGGGCGAGGACAGTCGCAGCGCGACGTCCCACAGCGCCGCGGCGAGCTCGAACGCGAGCGTGCCCTCGGCGCGCCGTGCGGCCTGGGTCGCGAGCTCGCCGGCGTGGTTGATGTGACCCGCGGCCTCGAGGTGGCGCACGATCGTCAGCGGATCCTTGTCGGCGATCGAGCTCGCGAGGAGGACGGTCGCGAGCCGCTCGTGGTAGCGGCGGCGCCGCGGCTTGGGCACGCGGGCGACGACGGCCTCGCGCACGCGGTCGTGATACGGCTCGACCGGATCGATGCTCCGCGTGCCTCCCGTGCGCACGAGCGAGGTCGCGCGCAGGCCGGACAGCAGCTTGGTGAGGCGCGGCGGTTCGATGTCGAGCGCCTGGCCGATCACGGCCTGCGGTAGTGGCGCACCGGCGACCGCGACCAGCTCGAGCACCCGGCGCGCGAGGTGGTCCATGCGCATGATGCGCGCCCACAGCGCGTCCTCGAACCGCGGCGCCGACGACAGCGGAGCACCGGTGTGGCGCACCAGCTCGTGCATGAACATCGGGTGGCCGTGCGCATCGCCGACGATCGCGTCCGCCTCGGGCTCGCGGTTCGGCGCGATCAGCTTGATCAGCGCGCGGCCCTCCTCGGGTGACAGGCGACCGAGCCCGATCGTGCTGACGCTGCCGGGCAGGTCCGGCTGGGCGCCGCCGTCGCTGCGCCGCGTGATCACGCACAGGATGCGCGGCGCGTTCGGCGGGTGGAGGATCTCGCGCAGCAGGGCGATCGAGTCGGTGTCGGCCCACTGCACGTCGTCGATCACCATGACGATCGTCTGGTTCGCCGCGAGGGACGCGAGCAGCGCGCGCAGGCCGCGGAACGCGCGGGCGCGCAGCTCGACGGGGGAGGCCGGACGCGGCACGCTGAGCCGCGAGATCGCCGAAACGCGCCGCAGCACGGGGAACACGCGGGACAGCGCCTCGACGTCGTTCGTGAGGTGCAGCGCCACGTCCACGGGGTGGCGGCGCATCAGCTCGTGCGCGAGCGCGTCGACGATGTTGTCGATGCCCTTGAACGGGACGGACTCGCGCTCGTAGCGTCGGCCCGACAGCACGAGCACGTCGGGCCGGCGATCGTGCACGCGCTCGATGAAGCTGCGGACGAGCGCGCTCTTGCCGATGCCGGACTCGCCCTCGACGAACACGGTCGCGGGATGGCCCGCAGCGACCCCGTCGAGCAGCTCCACGAGCTGGGCGAGCTCGTCGGTGCGCCCGACGAACGGGGGCGGCCGGTCCTCGGTCTTCGCGCGCGAGGTGAGACGCGCGACGATCGCGGAGGCGGTCGGGCGATCCTGCGGCCGGCGGCGCAGGAGCTCCATGCACAGCGTCGAGAGCTCGGTCGGGGGGTGGCCGACGTTCGGCGGCACCGGGTCCTCGCTCTGCTTGCGCGTCAGGATCTCGAGCGGCGAGCCCTCGAACGGTAGCCGGTTCGCCAGCGCCTCGTACATCATCACGCCGATCGAGTACGAGTCCGCGGCGGGGCCGACGGCCGACGAGCGCGCTTGCTCCGGTGCCATGTACGCCGCGGTGCCGATCAGATCGAGCCCCGCGCTGCGGCGGTCCGGCGACAGCTCGCCGACGAGACCGAAGTCGAGCACGACGAGCCTGCCCTTGCGCGTGATCAGGATGTTCGACGGCTTGAGATCGCGGTGCACGTTGCCGGCGCGGTGGAGCGCATCGAGGCCCGACGCGAGCTGGCGCACGGCATCGCGCAGCCGCAGCTCGGGCGTGCCCGGATCGTGCTCGTCGCCGGTGCCGGTCCTCACCCAGTCGAGGAACGGCCAGCCCTCGACGAGCTCCATCGTGAAGAACCAGTGACCGTCGTCGTGGAGCAGCTCGCCGAGGCGGACGAGGTTCCTGTGCTCGACGTCGACGCGCGCGCGGAACTCGGTCTTCAGCCGGTAGAGGTGCGACGCGTCGAGGTGTCGCAACGTCTTGAGCGCGACGAGCATGCCGCGGTCGTGATCGAACGCCTCGTAGACGAGGCCCATCCCGCCCTCGCCCAGCATGCGGCGCAGCTCGAACCGGCTGTTCCCAGCGAAGTGCTGGTCGGGCAGCGCGGCGGCGTACGCACGGTTCCGCGGCGTGGACATTCGCGACCAGTATGGAGTCGGAACTGCGCAACTCTCGAACGGTTTCCGACGACAATTTCCCTGACAAGAAACGGATGTGAGCGCGCTGACGAGCCTTGCGCCGGGTACATGTAGGCGCTAGCTCGCGCGCAGCCGTGAGGCGAAAAATTCGAGGACACGGTCGAGCGCGATCCGGGTGGGATGGCCCGGGGTGTCGACGTAGTCGAACGCGAGCACCGAGTGCGCGAACCGCGGGATGCCGTGTGGGTTGCCACGCGAGGAGTCGATCTCGATCGCGATGAACCGATCGCCGAGCTCCTCGCGCAGGCGCTGGAACCGCGCGTCGGGCACGAGGACGTCCTTCGTGAACCGGAGGCCCATCACGCACACGTCCTCTCGGCGCTTGATCGTCGCGAGGTCGGCGTCGCTGATGCCGAGATCGCGGCGGTGCGCGGACGTGATCGGGAACGGCACCGAGGGCTGGCTGAGCACGGGCGCGATGACGACGTCGTCGACCATCATCGCGAGCGCGAAGCCGCCGGTGAGGCACATGCCGAGCGCGCCAACGCCGGGACCGCCGCACTCGGCGTGGGCGTCGCGCGCGAGCGCGCGCAGCCAGCTCGTCGCGGGGCTGGTCTTCTGCGTGGCCCACGTCGCGAACTCCGAGGCGACGCACGCGCGCAGCATCGAGCGGAGGTTCGTGCGCACCGAGACCGCGGCGCCTGGATCGCCGAACAGCGACGGCATGAACACGGTGAAGCCGGCGGCCATCACGCGCCGGCCGAACGCGACGACGCCGGGGTGCAGATTCGGGATCTCGTGCATCACGATGACGGCGGGCCCGCGCCCGCCACGGAACACGGGCCGCGTGATCCCGCCGTACGTCGCCTCGTGGCGAGCGAGCCCGTCGAGCACACCCATCCGCCCAGGGTATCACCCGGGCGGCAGATGGTATCGCCCGTCGGCGAAGGAGGCCGGTGATAGGGTCCGCCCGTGAATATCGTGCGCGTGTTGACGACGGTGCGGCCGGGCCGGGCCCTCTCGTATGTCGCGAGGTTACCGGTCCCGATCGTCCGAGCCGAGCAATTTGCCGGGATGCACCCGGAGCTCTCGCTGCCGGAGGCCAGCCCGTTCGTCGACGACGTCGCGCCGCAGCTCGGCACGGGCGGCGCGCTCGGCGGCGAGAGCGTGATCATCAAGGACCAGCTCGACGTCGCGGGGCTGCGCACGGGGGTCGGGTTGCCCGAGGGTGGCGAGCTGGCGGACAAGGACGCCGCGATCGTCGCGCGCATCCGCGCCGCCGGCGGCACGATCGCCGGGAAGGCGAAGATGACCGAGCTCGGCATGGACGGGATCGGCACGCTCATGCCGTACGCGGTCCCGCCCAACCCCGTCGCGCACGGCTACGCGCCGGGCGGCTCGAGCACCGGCACCGCCGTCGCGGTCGCGGCCGGCCTCGTCCGCTACGGCGTCGGCGGCGACGGGCTCGGCTCGATCCGGATCCCCGCCGCGTTCAACGGCCTGGTCGGCCTGAAGCCGAGCCGCACGCGCCTGCCGCGCGAGGGCATTCGCAGCCCGGTGCGATCGCTCGATGCGGTCGGCCCGATCACGCGCACGGCGGCCGACTGCGCGCGGCTCTGGCAGGTGATGGCGGGCGAGCCGGTGCAGGAGCTCTCTCCGTGGCTGCCCGATCACGTCGGCGTCCCGGTGTTCGCGGAGCCGCTGCGCGTCGCCTCGTCGATCCGTGCGGCGTTCCATCGCATGCTCGTCACGCTCGGCCTGCCGACGGAGCGCGTCGCGCTGCCCGGCTTCGATCGCGCGACGTTCCTCGGCGGCATGACCGGCGCGTACGAGCTATCAACCGGCCCGTTCGCCGAGGCCACGAGGTCGCCGAATGGCCGCCTGTCGGTCGCGCTCGGGCGGTCGTTCTCGCAGCGCGACATCGAGCGCCTCACCGCGCAGCGCACCGCGCTCAAGGAGGCGACGGCGCGCGTGCTCGAGGCGCATCCGATCCTCGCGATGCCGACGACCGCCATCCCGCCGCCGGCGATGACGCCCGAGCTCGTGAAGGGCGCGAGTGTCGTGATGCTGCGTTCGCTCGGCGCGTTCACGCCGCTCGCGAACCTGTGCGACCTTCCCTCGATCGCGGTGCCGATGGGCGTCGACGATCGCCGCCGCCCGCTGTCGATCATGTTCGTCGCGAATCACGGCGGCGAGACGCAGCTGCTCCGCCTCGCGCACGCCGTCGAGGCGACCGGTCTCGGCACGGCGCCGATCTCGCTCTAACCGAGCAGGAGGCCGAGGCCCGCGCCGACCGCGGCACCGGCGGCGGCGAGCCCGACGGACCACAGCGCGACCTTCGTCCCGAACGCCATGTGCGCGGCGGGCTCGTCGCGCGCGGGCGGCTCGACGGTCTCGACGATCGCGGGGACCGGCTCCGTCGCCGCGAGCGCGAGCGCCCTCGCGGTGCCGGTGGGGTCGAGCGGCAGCACCTCGGTGACCGAGCCCTGCACGCAGACGTCGAACGGCGGCAGCGGCGTGACCTCGGGTGGACCGAGCGGGACGAGCGAGGGTGCCGTGCTGATCGAGAACGTCGGGCCGCCGATCCACGTGTGCTCGTCGACGGTGTCGGCGGGGATCACGAGCACGGCCGGATCGGCGAGGCCGAGCACGCGCGCGATCTCCGCGGACAGCTCGCGCACGCTCGGGAACCGGTGCTCCGGCTCGCGCTCGAGACACCGGAGGATCAGCTCGTCGAGCGCGGGCGGCAACGTCATCGCGCACGCGCTCGACGGCACGGGCGGCACCTGCGTCAGCAGCGCGGTGATCATCGCGGTCGGCTCGATCGCATCCGCGAACGGACGGCGGCCCGTCACCATCTCGAACATCAGCACGCCGAGCTGATAGATGTCGCTGCGCGGCTCGCACGCGGCGCCGATGATCTGCTCGGGCGCCATGTACTCGAGCGTGCCGACCGTCTGGCCCATGCGCGTGAGCTGCGCTCCGTCGTCGGCCTCGCCGCCGGTGACCTTCGCGATGCCGAAGTCGAGCAGCTTGACGCTGTCGCCCGCAGACAGGTGAACGTTCGCGGGCTTCAGGTCCCGGTGAATGATCCCCAGGTCGTGCGCCTCGGCGAGCGCGCTGCACAGCTGGCGCGCGATCCCGAGCGCGCTGCGCCAGTGCAGGGTGCCGGCCTGGGCGATCCGGTCGTGGAGGCTTTCGCCGCGGAGCAGCTCCATGGCGATGAAGAGGGTGCCGTCAGCAGCTTCACCTACATCGTAGGTGGCCACGGTATGAGGATCGTGCAGCCGGGACAGGGTGGCTCCCTCCCGGCGGAACCGGGCCGCGAGCGACTCGTCCGCCGCCAGCTCGGCGTGCAGGACCTTCAGCGCGCAGTCGAGGCCGCTCGCCACGTGCGTCGCGCGGTAGATGCTGCCGAAGCCGCCCTCGGCGAGCTTCTCCTCGATGCGGTAGCTCTCCGCGAACACGGTGCCGACGAGCGTCGTGCGGCGCGCGCGCAGGCGCGAGCCACAGATGCCGCAGAACGCGGCCTCCTGCTCGATCTCGCCTCCGCACGCCGTGCACGTCATCGCTTTGCCCTCCGATCAACCAAACGCACGGCTGACCTATTCGCGCTTACGCGCAACAGGTGGGTCGGTTTCAGCTCGTTCGCAAGTGCCAGATCGCGAGGAAGATTTCCGCGCCGGAGACGTACCACTGCCAGGATCTCGTCGAGCGCGGCTCGTAGCGGGGCTCACCGTGAACCCGCGGCCCGCTGTGGTCTCGTTGATACAGATGCAGAGCCGCGTCTCGTGCGTCACGTTCACTCGTGGTCACGCGCTGGATCGTGGTCGTGCTCGTGGGAGTCGCTCTGCTGTTCGTGATCGCGCGCGAGCCTCGCGGAACCGGAGAGCCGAGCTCGCGCGCGGACCGCGCGGCCGTCGCGGCGAGCGAGCGGGGCGCGGCGCACGCGGCCGCACGGCCGCCCGAGCTGGCCGCGGTGGACGAGGCGACCGGAGCGCCGATCGGCGACGCGGCGGCGGCGAGTCTCGAGCGGCTCGAGGGGCTCGTCGTCGATGCCGACGATCGGCCGGTCGCCGGCGCGCGCGTCTCGGTCGGCGGGCGTCACGTGATGACCGAGGGCGACGGCTCGTTCGCGTTCGACGGTCTGACGAGCGGCGAGTACACCGTGATCGCCGAGCGCGGCGGCTGGTTCGCCGAGGAGCAGGAGGTGCGGCTCGGCGAGGACACCGAGCCCGTGACGCTGCAGCTCGCGCTCGGCGCGACGCTGGTCGTGCGGATCCTCGACGAGGCCGGGGCGCCGATCGCCGGCGCGAACATCCACGTGTCGGGCCGTGACTACAAGACCGGCGCCGATGGCCTGGCGCGGGCACGCGGCGTCGATCTCGAGGGCGAGATGGTCGCGATCTCCGCGCCGGGACACGCCGGGACGCGCGAGCGCGTCGACACGGGGGATGACCCGGCCGCGACCATCGAGAGAACGTTCGTGCTGCCCGGCGGCGCCGCGATCAGCGGCGTCGTCGTCGACGAGAAGGGCGCGCGCGTCGCGGACGCGTACGTCGAGCTCGAGTCGTCGGTCAGCGGCCGCACCGAGAGCGCGTGGACCGACGAGCAGGGCGCGTGGAAGGTCGCGGACCTCGGCCGCGCGACGTACGTGATGAAGGCGAGCTCGCCGGCCTCGATCTCCGCCGGCGATCAGGTGGTCGCGCACGATGGCGCGCGCGCGCGGGACGGCATCGTGCTGCGCGTCGGTCCCGGCGCCGAGATCGAGGGCGACGTGGTCGATGCCAGTGGTGCGCCGGTCGCGGACGCGCGGATCAGCGGCGGCTCGGTGAGCGCGACCACGGACGAGGCGGGCCACTTCGTCGCGCGCGGGCTCGTCGCCGACACGTACACGCTCTCCGTGGCCTCGCCGACCCACGGCGCCGTCGATCAGGTCGTGATGCTCGCGAAGGGACAGAAGGCGCGCGTGCGGTTCGTCGTCGTGCCTTCGAACATCGCCGGGTTCGTGGTCGATGCGCGCGGCCAGCCTGTCGAGGACGCGACGATCGCGGCGCGCAGCGAGAGCCCCGCGGGCTTCGGCTTCGCGCGCAGCGACGAGCGCGGCCGGTTCGACACCGGCGGGCTGCCGCCCGGGCGCTACCAGGTCACGGTGTCGCGCGGGGGCAGCCGCGTCGACAGCAAGGCGATCGAGATCGCGACCGGCACGCGCGACGCGCGGCTCGTCGTCCTCGATGCCGCGCGCGTCACCGGGCGCGTGCTGCTCGACGGGAAGCCCGTCTCGTACTTCGGGTACGCGCTGACCGAGGACGCCGACAACGTCTACAGCCGGCCGACGACGGTCCGCGACGAGGCGGGCCGCTTCGTCGAGAAGGACGCCGAGCCCGGGACGTACGCGCTCGTGATCGTCGGCCCGGCGTTCGCGCGCACGGCGATCGCCAACGTGCGCGTCGTGCCCGGGCAGACCACGGACCTCGGCGACATCGCGGTGACGCGCGGGCAGGTGCTGCGGGGGCGCGTGGTCGACGGCAGCGGCGCGGGTGTCGCGGGCGCGACGGTCGCACTGAGCCGCGACGCCTACGGGAACGCGCCGCTCGCCAGGCTGATGAGCGGCGCGCGCAGCGCAACGACCGACGCCCGCGGGGCGTTCGAGATCCCCGGCCTGGTCCCGGGCGACGGCGAGACGACGCTCGAGGCCACGCACCCGGTGCGCGGCATCTCCGCGGTCACGATCGTGCCGCCCGGCGGTAGCGCCGTGCTGGTGCTCGCGCCGACCGGTGCGCTGGAGGGCCAGGTCCAGCCGCCTGCGCGAGAGCTGTACCGGGCGGTCGCGCGCCGCATCGACCAGCCGGGCCGCTACACCGCGGAGATCGATCGCAGCGGCGCGTTCCGGTTCGCGCAGTTGCCGCCCGGCGAGTACGAGCTGGACGTGGTCGGCGAGCTCGTCGCGGGCCAGCCGCACGCCACGATCGCGCCCGGCGCGACGGCACGTGTGATGATCGTACTCGCCCCCGAGTGAATTTCGCGACTCGTTCCTTTACCTTGGTCGCGTGAGCGACGTGGAGGGGCCACGGGAGCACGGCATCAGCGAGGAAGCGCCGATGTCTCGCGCGTCGTGGACGCGGCTCGTGTCGCTCCAGAGCCTGCGCTATCAGGGCTCGGGCTGGTGGATCGACCGCATCCTCCCGCACTCCGCCGGCGGGCTCGTCGCCGCGGCGATCCTGCTGCCGGCCGTGTGGTTCGCGATCGGCCTCGCGGTCACCGACGACCGCAGCGCGTACATCGACACGCCCGACGTGAAGCACCAGATGTGGTTCCTGGCGCTCCACGTGATCGTCGTGCGAATGATGGCGTCGCTGTGGTCGCGCGGGCTCGTGCCGTCGCTGCGGGCGCTCCATCTCGACGATGCGGCGGTGACCAAGGTCAGGACCGGCGCGCTCGGCACGTGGGCGAACGTCGGCGCGGTGCTCGCCGGAGCGTTCTTCATCATCCGCGACACGTACATGGCATTCCACGACGGACCGTCGGGGATGAACGCGTTCGACGACCCGGAGATGTGGGGCTTCGCCGCGCTCGGTCACCAGGTTCGCACGCTCATGCTGATCCTCTGGCACCTCGAGTGGGTGATGTTCGGCTACCTGCTCGCGCTCCAGCTGTGGACGCTGTACTCGGTGGCCCGCGCGTTCGGCCGCACCGACTTCCGGCCGCACCTCGACACGATCCTGATCCACGACGAGTACCGGAACTTCTTCACGCTGATGAACAAGACCGCGACGCTGAGCCTGCTGTTCGCGCTCGGCAATCTCGGCTTCATCTCGTTGACCGGCGAGCTGTTCCCGCGCGAGGTCGTGCAGATCGAAGGCGTCGGCGACGTGCTCGAGCAGATGTCCGACCTGCTGTCGATCGGCCTCTTGTTCCTCGTGATCGTCGTCGCGATGTTCGCGTATCTGATCACGCTGCGCCGGGCGCTCACGCGCGCGGTCAACGCGACGTACGCCGAAGCGGGCGACGCCGCGCTCGAGCTGCTCGCGAAGCCGATGCCGGAGTCCGGCGACGATCGCGCGGATGCGGTGGAGATGCGCCAGCGGATCAACGCGCTCGCCGCGGTCGTGCGCGCCGTGACGTTCCAGCGCGAGATCGACACGATCGGCGGCAAGCTCGTCCGCACCGTGCTCGCGAAGGCCGCGCCCGCCGGCGCCGCCCTGGCCAAGCGGATCGCGAAGATGTCCGTCGGTGCACCGTGACCCTCACCCGAACAGGATGCCGAACATGAGATCACTCCTCGCCTCTCTCGTCCTCGTCGCCGCCCTCGCCGGTTGCAGTGAAGAGGTCAACGTTCACGTCGACTGCAAGACCACCGCGTCGACCGTCGAGTGCTCGCTCCACCAGAACAAGGGCAAGAGCGAGGTCGAGGCCTGCTTCGACTTCATCGCGGTCTGCGACAACGGCGTCGAGGTGAAGGCGACGAAGAACTGCGCGAAGGTCAAGGACGGCGGCACGGTGGGGTTGACCATCCCGACCGAGAAGCTCGTGAACATCGAGAAGTGCGGCGGCTCGAAGCCGCCGGTCGCGAAGGCCGACAACCTGACGCTGAACGGCAAGGCGTCGAAGTAGTCTAGCCGCCGGGGAGCGCGTAGGACACGAAGCGGTCGACGATCGCGAAACCGAGCCGCTCGAGGATCGGCGCGGAGGTCTCGGGCCGCGCGTTCGTGGTCGCGAGCGGGATCCCGGCGGTGGCCGCATCGGCGAGGCGGGCCGCGACGAGCGCGCGGTACACGCCGCGGTGCTGGTGCGATGGGATCACGACGCCGCTCTGGAGGAAGATCGAGCGCTCGAACCACGCGGCGGAGCCGACGCCGACCGGCTCGCCGTCGATCCGCGCGAGGTACAGGCGATGGCGGCTGTCGGGCGAGGTCACCGCATGGAGGTTCGCGTCCGCGAGCGGCGCCGGATCGATGTCCCAGCCGCGCGCGAACGTCTCGGTGTACGCGCCGGCCGTGCGCGCATCGACGCGCTCGACCTCGATCCCGGGCACGCCCGGAAGGCCGCCGGTGTCGCGCGCGAGCGCGGCGACAGCGTGCGGGAGAAATCCGCGGCGCTCGAGCCGCTGCGCCAGGTCAGCAGGTCGGCTGCCGGGGCCAACACGCCAGCGCCAGCGCACGCCGAGCGCACGGTACTCGGCGATCGTCTGATCGATGACGGCGTCGGCCTCGTCGTCGGCGAGCTCGGCGTGCGCGACCTCGTTGTTGCCGCCGCGCGTGAACGACGGCGTCACGATCTGCACCCATCCCGGCCGCTCGATCACGCGCAGATCGGGCACCGCGAGCCACGCGCGCCGTGGAACCACCAGGACTTCGTGGCGAATCTCCGCGGCGGTCAGGGGCACGAGCGCATGATAGCGTTGTCGCATGCGGTTCGAGGTGACGACGCTCGCGCAGCTGCGCCGGCAGATCATGAAGCGCGGCCTGGATCTGTCGACGATGCTGGCCGAGGTGCTCGCCGGCAAGAACCCGGTCGGTCTCGCGGCTCTGATCGACAAGCCGGGGATGCGCCCCGAGGAGAAGCTGCGGATGGCGCTCGACCAGGTCGAGAGCTGCCGCAAGCTGATCGACGCCCACGACGACCGGTATGGCCGCTGCGGCGTGTGCTCCGAAGACCTCGGGCTCGCGCGACTCGGCGAGCTCCCGTGGGCGGATCGCTGCTCCGCGCACGCGAGCCAGTAGTATCGTCGCGGAATGCTCGGCAAGGTCGCGGCGCTCCTCATCATCCTCGCGGCGGTGGTCGCGTTCGTCGCGCTCGAGCTCATGAACCCCGAGCCGAGCCAGCGCTGCCCGTCGTGCGGCACCGAGACGCTGGTGGTGGTGTCGACCTCGGTCGGCAGCTCGACCGTGTTGCGCTGCTCGACCTGCTCGCAGGAGGTGATCGTCCATGACTAGGGTCGCGGGCAAGGTCGCGCTCGTCACCGGCGGCGCGTCGGGCATCGGGCGCGGGTGCGCGCAGACGCTGGCCGCCGAGGGAGCGCGGGTCATCGTCGCGGATCGCGATCTCGAGCGCGGCGCGGAGGTCGCGGCCCAGCTCGGTGCGCCGCACTCCTTCGCGCACCTCGACGTCACCGACGAGGAGGGCTGGCAGCGGGTGATGGCGTCGATCGAGAAGCTCGACGTGCTCGTGAACAGCGCCGGGATCGCGGTGTGGGGCAGCATCGAGGAGCTGACGCTCGAGCAGTGGCGCCTGCAGCACGCGGTGAACGCCGACGGCACGTTCCTCGGCTGCCGCGCGGCGGTGGGCGCGATGAAGCACACCGGCGGTGGCTCGATCATCAACCTGTCGTCGGTGGCGGGCCTGATCGGCGTCGCCGACGCCGCCGCCTACTGCTCGAGCAAGGGCGCCGTCCGGCTGCTCACCAAGTCGGTCGCGCTCCACGCGGCGAAGGAGCGCTACAACATCCGCTGCAACTCGGTGCACCCGTCGTTCATCGACACGCCGATGGTGCAGCACTTCATCGACACCGCCCCCGACAGCGGAAAGGCGCGGATGTTCTTCGAGCGCGCCTCGCCGATGAAGCGGCTCGGCGAGGTCGACGATGTCGCGAAGCTCGTGTTGTTCCTCGCGAGCGACGAGTCGAAGTTCATCACCGGCGCCGAGCTGGTGGTCGACGGCGGCCTGACGGCGCTGTGATACCGTCGCTGCGATGAGCATCGATCCGGCGCGCTTCCGCGAGGCCATTCGGACCATTCACGCGGGGACGCTCTCGGTCGAGGAGGCCGAGGCGATCGTCGCGCTCGCGCAGCTCGCCGTCGACGCCGATGGGCGCGAGGACCCCGACGAGGTCAAGACGTTCTTCACCGCCGGCAAGGCGGTGTACGAGCTCACCGGCATGCCCGACCTGCCGACGCCGACGTTCCTCGACGCCGACGATCCCGACGACCGCATGCGCGAGCTCGCCGGCCAGCTCAGGACGGAGCGGGCCAAGGACCTCGCGTACGCCGTCGCGTTCGTGATGGCCGTCTCCGATGTCGACCTGGCCCCCGAGGAGGGCGCGCTGGTCGAGCGGCTGCAGGGCGTGCTGGAGCTGCCCGAGGACCGGGCGGCGGAGCTCGCGGCGACGATCAGCGCGGCGATCACGCCGCCGACCGGACCCGTCCTCGTTCGTGCCCCCCCGGTCCGTCGGCCGCGGCTGGCTCCACGATGGCGAGGAGCACGAGGGCGGGACGCGTGACGCGAGTGTATCGTCACCCGCATGGGGAGGTGGATGTTCGCGCTCGCGCTCGCGCTCGTGCTCGCCGCG
>JAEUJX010000658.1 GCA_016794545.1 Myxococcales bacterium | reverse complement strand
CTGTACCTGTCGGCCGTGCTGCGGCCGCCGCTGCCGCTCGTCGATGTGCCTCCGATGACGCTCGCGATCGGCATCGGCCTGTGCGACGCGGCGCGCGCGGCCGGCGCGTCGGCCGAGCTCAAGTGGCCGAACGACCTGCTGGTCGGCGGCAAGAAGCTCGCCGGCGTGCTGGTCGAAGCGCAGAGCCAGGGCACGCGGCTCGAGGCGGTCGTTATCGGCATCGGTGTCAACCTCGGCGGCGAGCTGCCGGACGCGGTCGCGGCCACCGCGATCACGCTGGAGCAGGCGACTCGCACGGTGATCGATCGCGAGGCGTTCATCGCCGCGCTGCTCGCGCACGTCGAGCGGTGGGTCGATCGGTACGTCGCGATGGGGCTCGAGGAGATCATCCCGGCGTGGCAGGACCGCATGGCGCTCGGCCTCGCGGCTCGCGCGACGGTCGATGGCGCGGCGCTCGACGGCGTCGTGTTCGGCCTCGACGACGACGGCGCTCTGCTGCTGCGTGACGGCGGTGGCACGCTGCACCGCGTGCGGTCCGGGGATGTCGAAGTGATCAAGCCCACGGCCCAGCAGGAGCTGCTGTCCGCCTCGTGCTAGACCACGAGGAGTGAGTCGATCGCCAAGGACACACCCATGAGCAACCGGACGATCTTCGCGATCATGGCGGTCGTCGGAGTCGCGGCGCTCGCGGGGCTGTGGTGGATGGTGCAGGGCGACCCGGATGCGCCCGAGACGAAGACCTCGTCGCGTGGCTCGCAGTGGGGGACCGAGACCAAGAGCGGGTTCACGGGAGCGGGACACGGTCCCGCGGGCCGCCCGACCCTCCCGCAGACCGGCTCGTCCGGGCTCGAGCTGCCGGAGAAGGTGAAGGAGTACGCGGCGAACGGCGCGATCATCCGCGATCACCGGACCGGCGCGCGCGGCACGTTCGAGCCCACGGGAACCATGGCGGCGCCCAATGGCCGCAAGCTCGAGCCGGCGCTGACCAAGGCGGTCGCTGATCGCGTGCGCGACGCGATGCACGACTGTGTGAAATCGCTACCGCCGGAGGCCCGCGGGGAGAAGCCGCGCCTCGAGGGCGCGATCAACATCGCGATCAAGGCGAAGCAGGTGTCGATCAACCGCGCGGATCTGCGCGTGAAGGACGTGATCGGCGACGCGGCCGAGACCACGAAGCAGTGCATCCTCCAGAAGGCGATGTCGATCACCCAGGCCGCCGGCGACGAGGCGGACATGGACAGCTACGACATCAACCTATCGTTCGCTCTCATCTAGATCCGGTGAGTTCCGGAACTTCCGGACCGTTCCGCAGAATTCACACCGAGGTGCGACGCGGGCGCGTCTCAGCTGCTACACGTGGCGAGCACGTGTCACCGCAGCGCCATGTAGACCGTCCAGAAAAGTTGGTAGTGACTCCGTTCAGGTAACTCGGTTGATGCACCCCACCCGGATATGTATAGTCGCGCGCCCCATGAGCCGGCGTCTCGACGGAATCAGGCCGCTTCTCGCGCTCGCAGCTCTCTGCGTTCTCGCGGTCGGCACGATGGGATGCAAGGAGCTCGACGGCCGCAACCGGGTCCGCAAGGGCAATCGCGACTTCCGCGAGACCAAGTTCATCGACGCGGTCGCCGAGTACGAGAAGGCGCTCACGACGGTGGATGACCCGATCGTCCACTACAACCTCGGCCTCGCGTACTCGAAGGTGTTCAAGCCCGGCCTCGAGAAGCCGGTGCGCCTGGGCGTGAAGGGCACCTTCGCCTGCGACACGATCCCCAAGATCGAGACCACGCCCGCGCAGGTCTGCGTGAAGGAAGACGACCGCCGGTTCGACGACTGCGACGAGAAGAACGTCTGCGCGTCGAGCTACGAGTGCAAGAAGGTCGATCTCTGCGTGCTGAAGAACGAGGCGCTCGCGGAGGCGGCGGCGACGCACTTCCTCGCGTGGCTCGCCGCGCACCCCGAGGACGAGGAGACCCGCAAGCTGATGACGCAGGTCTGGATCGACTCGGCCCAGTTCGACAAGGCGCTCGAGTACTGGAGCGGCCAGCTGAAGGCCAAGCCCGACAGCGCCGAGATCATGGGCAACCTCGCCGGCATCAACCTGAAGGCCGGGGACTGGCGCAAGTCGATCGAGTGGTACACGAAGGTCGCCGAGATCGCGAAGGACGACTCCGCGCGGATCGGCGCCTACCAGTTCATCGGCAACGTGGCCTGGTCCAAGCTGAACTCCAAGACCCTGACCGCCGTCGAGACCATCGAGCTGGCGGACCGCGGCATTGGCGCACTGCAGAAAGCCGCCGAGATCGCGCCCAAGAACCCGAAAGTCTACGGACTCCAGGCGTCCATCTACAACTTCCGCGCGCTCGCGCACGGCGCCTCCTGGGCGTCCGCGATCGACCGCGCAAGTGCGCAAGATCTCCAGCGGTACTCGCGCGTTCTAGCCGAAGAGGCGAAGAAGGCCGCGGGCGAAGCTCCGTCCACCAACAGTCCCGCACCACCCCCTACCCCAGCCCCGTCTGCCACGGGGGGCTCGGCCGAGAAGGCCGGCGGCTGAGTCGCCTCGAAGGAGCAGCCGAAGCACCATGTCGAGCAACGACGACGATAACGACGACAAGACGACGCCCTTCATCCGGGACGACGAGCCCGGAGCCAAGGCGAAGCCCGTCGATCCGTACCGGACGCCTCACCCGCCGAAGCTCATCCCGTCGGTCGCCTCCACGTTCGGCAAGAACTTCGCGGACGCGAAGAACCGCCGGATGCCGAAGTGGGCGGCGCCGCTGCTCATCGCGGTGATCACCGGTCACGCCGCGTTCGGCGCCGGGATGTGGATCAACTCGATCTGGAAGCTCGAGATGCTCGAGCGGCCCAAGACGCAGGTCGACCTCGCGGTCGCGCCGCCGCCGCCGCCGCCCCCGCCGCCGCCCCCGGGTGGCGCGCGCCCGCAGAACGTCCAGATCACGCCCAAGAAGATCAAGGTCAAGGACATCGTCCAGCCGGTCAAGATCGAGAAGCAGGAGGTCGCCACGGTCGAGGACCAGGGTGATCCCAATGGCGTCGAGGGCGGCGAGATCGGCGGCGTCGCCGGCGGCGTCGTCGGCGGCGACATCAACGGTGTGGTCGGTGCGCCTCCGCCGCCTCCGCCGCCGCCCCCTCCTCCGGCCCCGCCGCAGAACGTGCCGCCGACGCTCCTCGAGGGCTCGCGCGTCGCGGGCGACAAGATGATCGTCCCGGACGACGTCACGAAGACCGAGATCCAGCGCTCGGGCAAGGACAAGATCATCGGCAGCTTCAAGCTGTGCATCAACGCCGGCGGAGAGGTCACGAGCGTGAACATGCTCAAGTCGACCGGCTTCCCCGCGTACGACTCCAAGATCACCGGAAAGATGCGTGGGGAGTGGAAGTACCGCCCCTACGCCGTCAATGGAAAGGCGGTGCCCGTCTGCACCGCCGTCACCTTCATCTACTCGCAAAAGTAGCGAGCGAGAAGCCAACCTCAGCCGCAGGACAGTGCCATGGGAATCGACCTCGTAGAGCTCTGGGAACAGATGAGCATCATCGTGAAGATCATCACGATCATGATGATCGGCATGTCCGTGTTCATGTTCTACGTGATCACCGAGCGCCTCCTGACGTTCCGTTCGGCGAGCGATCAGAGCATCCGGTACGTGCAGCAGCTCGGCGAGTTCCTGCGCCAGCACAAGGTCAACGAGGCGCTCAACGCCGCGCGCGCCATGCCGAAGAGCCCCGTCGCGAAGGTGATGGAGTCCGGCCTGACCGCGCTGCTCCAGGGCCGCGAGGCCCTGAAGACCGAGGGCCCCGATGATGTCGGTGACTTCGATCTCGTCGACAGCGTGAACCGCGCGCTCGAGCGCGTGAAGGAACGCGAGACCTCGAACCTCCGCAAGGGCCTCGCGTACCTCGGCACGGTGGCGTCGGCGACGCCGTTCATCGGCCTCCTCGGCACCGTCATCGGCATCCTCGGGACGTTCCAGCTCCTCAAGGGCGGTCAGGTGACCATCAACGAGATCGGCCCGAAGATCTCCGAGGCGCTCGTGTCGACGGCCCTCGGCCTCGGCGTCGCGATCATCGCGGCGATGGCGTTCAACTTCTTCACGTCGCGCGTCGAGCAGTACGTCATCGACATGAACGACGTGTCGAGCGAGTTCATCGACTACGTGCTGCGCGAGGGTCGGGGCTAAGTCGTGAGCCTCGCGTCCGCATCCATGAGCGGGGCTTCCCGAGGGAAGCGCTCGAAGCACAAGCGCCGGTGGCGTCTGTCGGGCAAGAAGCCCGCGCACATCGACGCCGTGCGCAACGACATCAACGTGACGCCGCTCGTCGACGTCATGCTGGTGCTGCTCATCATCTTCATGCTGATGACGCTGGTGATGGGGCGCGGCCAGGACGTGAAGCTGCCGAGCGCGAAGCACTACTCGTCCGAGAAGGACAAGATGCAGCCCGTGGTCACCGTCGACAAGAACGGTGACCTCTACGTCGAGAAGAACAAGCTCGGTCAGGTCACCGAGGCCACGCTGAAGGAGATGTCCCAGCAGGTCAACGCCGCCTGGGCCGCCCCGAAGAACCCCGAAGGTGTCGGCCGCATCTACCTGAAGGCCGACAACGACGTCGAATACTCCAAGGTCTACCCGGTGCTCGTCTACTTGAACAAGGAGATGGGCGTCGGCTCCATCGATCTCGCGATCGCCAAGGAGGACAAGTAGCCATGGGGATGAGTACCGGCGGTGGACACAAAGGCGGTGTCCAGTCCGAGATCAACGTCACGCCGCTCATCGACGTCCTCCTCGTGCTCCTCATCATCTTCCTCGTCGTGATGCCGATCATGATGAAGATGGAGACCCTGCAGGTCCCCCGGAAGATCGAGAACGAGAAGGAGATGCCCGACCCGAACGCCAGCCAGCTCACGGTCAAGGCGAAGGTCGGCGGCGACTACGAGTTCGACGACGGTAACGGCAACCCGATCACGGTGCCGTCCGCCGACCTGCTCCGCACCATCCGCCCGAAGCTCGAGGCGATGTCGACCGGCACCGAGAAGGTGGTGTTCGTCGACTTCGAGCCCGCGGTGCCGTGGCGCGAGGTCGTCTTGACGATGGACACGATCCGCAGCCTCGCGACGGACGTGAACCACGACGAGATCAAGGTCGCGCTCAAGGTCAAGGAAGACCAGCCCGGCATGTGACGCCGGGCTCCGCGGGGGGCCGTTCGCGCGCCGGGATCGCCGATCCAGGCGCGCTTCGTCGTTTCGGGGGACCCTCGGTCGTTGCACCACCGATGCTCGCGCGCAGCAGGCGGTGTCGCACGGTCCTCGTCGTCGCAGGCCCTGCGACATGCGGTGCTGACCGCGCTTCGGGCCCTGTCACGCTGTGAGATCAGGACACCGTTCCGAGAGGATTTCCGTCGGTGATACACACCGTGGAACTGCTTGACAACTTTGACGCTCGATTAGTACAAGCCGGTGGTTTTTGAGCCGTTAGGCATCGAGCTGGGAGCAAGAGAGACTATGCGAAGGGCGCTCGGAACTGTGTTCGCGGTGACTGCGACGATGACGATCGTCGCGGGCTGCACCGACTACGATAGTGCGACGAACCTGCACCCGGATGGGCCTCCGAAGGTCCAGCAGGTCCGGATGAAGGAGACGTACCAGATCGATGGAACGGCCGACACGAGCTCGCGCCGCGTCTTCGGCTTCGGTACGCACCCGAACGCGATCGAGGTCGAGCAGCACCCGGTGACGAGCGCCACGCTCGTCGGCAACAGCTTCCGCATCATCATGGACGAGCTGCTCGTCGGGAATCACCTCGAGGAGATCGCGTGCCGCTCGAATGTCGACGGCGACGCGTACTCGAAGGTCCCGGTCGGCGCGACGCCCGATGATATCGCGCGCTGCGCGACGGCGCAGGACGTGCTCCCCAGCACCTGCAAGGGCGCGATGGCGGTCTGCATGTGCGAGAACGACGCGGGTTGCTCGGTCGGCACCACGATGATCGAGAAGGGGCTGCCGGTCGGCGTCGACGACAAGAACCAGGATGGCGCCGCCGATGACACGCGCCTGATCGCCGGCGCGGTCAGCGTGAAGTGCGGACCGATCGACGTGCCGATCGATCTCAACATGAGCTACTGGAACCCGTCGGGGAACCAGCAGCCGCCCGCGATGGGTGGCTTCGAGGCGCTCGGCCCGGCGATCGTGCTGGTGCCGCAGAACGGCCTGCCGAACAACCTCGACTGCCAGATCGCGTTCGCCGAGACCGTGGTCGACAAGCAGAACATCCGCGTGTGCGCGCCGGCGAGCGGCGACCCCGAGGACGACTGCACGCCGGGCGACACCGCGCAGGTCAAGTTCAAGTCCGAGCCGATGAAGTTCCAGTCGGTGAGCTTCGCCGAGGGTGCGACGGGCATCTCGCGCACGGACCCGGTCGTGTTCGTCGCGAACACCAACATCGATCCGATGGCGACGTCGGGCGTGACCATCACGGGCCCGGGCACGACGCCGTTCACTGCCTTCACGGCGACGATCACCATGAACAAGATCATCACCATCGCGCCGACCGGCGCCGGGTTCGATCCGAACACGATGTACACGGTCACGCTCGCCACCTCGATCAAGGACACGTTCGGTCAACCGCTGCCGACCGCGATGGTCGTCCACTTCACCACGGGCGCCTGAGGGGAACACCATGTCGACCAAGCACCTCTTCCTCTCCACCGCTCTGCTCGGCGCCTTCGCGGGCTCCGCGTACGCCCAGTCCAACACCACCGGCGCCGTCCAGGGCGCGGTCACCGACAGCAAGACCGGCGAGAAGCTGCCGGGCGTCACGGTGATCGCGACCTCGCCGTCGCTGGCGCAGGCGCAGACGGCGATCACCGACGAGAACGGTCTGTACAAGATCACCGACCTCCCGCCCGGCGATTACCTCATCACGTTCTACTACGCGGACATCACGCTCGAGCGTGGCGGCGTCAACGTCGGCGTCAACCGCACCACGCCGGTGTTCCAGAAGCTCAACCAGGCGCAGGCCGGCGGTGAGGTCGTGAAGATCACCGACACCGCGCCGACGATCGACCCGACGTCGACGACGCAGGGCATCACGATCGACAAGAACTACATCAAGAACATCCCGGTCCCGGGCCGCACGTTCGAGTCCACGCTCGGCGCGGCAGCCGGCTCGCAGGGCGACGGCCTCGGCGTGTCGTTCTCCGGCAGCTCGTCGCTCGAGAACCAGTACTACGTCGACGGCGTCAACACGACCGGCCTGACGTACGGCACGGTCGGCTCGCCGGTCATCAACGACTTCATCGAGGAGATCGAGGTCATCACCGGTGGCTACAACGCCGAGTTCGGTCGTGCGACCGGCGGCGTCGTCAACGTCGTGACGAAGTCGGGCTCCAACGAGTTCAAGGGCTCGGTGTTCGCGTACTTCCAGCCCGGCGTGCTGACCGCCGCGGCGGAGACCACGCCGAACAACGCGTCGTCGATCGACGCCAACGGCAACCTCGCGTACTACGCCGACTTCGGCTTCGAGCTCGGCGGTCCGATCATCAAGGACAAGCTGTGGTTCTTCGTCGGCTTCGCGCCGCAGGTGAGCAAGGTCGACATCACGCGCACCACGAAGCGCCAGAGCGACTGCCGCAAGCTCGAGGCGAGCGGCGAGCTCTCGACGTGTAACCCGGCGCTCCAGGGGGCGGGCGGCAACGCCGACGGCGTGCCCGACGTCGACCCGAAGACCGGCTTCTACATCACCGACACCCTCGACGAGGAGATCCGCAGCCGCAAGGCCCGGGCGTTCAGCCTGCTCAGCAAGATCAACTTCGCGGCGACCCCGGAGAACCAGGGCCAGCTGGCGCTGCAGCTGCAGCCCGGCCAGTCCGAGTCGCCGGGCATCTACGGCCCGGCGTCGAGCGGGTTCAAGGCGTCGGGGCTCACGAGCGACATCTCGATGAAGTGGACCTCGAAGTTCAACGACAACAAGACCGAGGTCGAGGCCGTCGTCGGCTGGCACCGCGAGCGGATCACGGACGATCCGTATGACCCGTCGCTGGCCACCAAGCCGCTCCAGGTGCTGTACGACGGCAGCCTCGGCGTGTGGGGCCCGGGCTTCATGGCGGAGACGCAGAAGACCATCGACGGCTGCCGCGACCTGCCGCCGGGCATGTCCGATCCGTACCCGCTGCTCACCAACAACTGCCCGATGGACACCGTCCCGTACGTGATCGGTGGGCCGGGCTCGATCTCGAACGACACCCAGCAGCGCCGCGCCGCGAAGCTCAGCGTGACGCAGCGCCTGAAGGCGGGCGGCAGCCACGAGATCAAGGCCGGTGTCGACGTCGAGGACAACATCTCCGACAAGACCCGGCTCTACTCGGGCGGCGCGTTCATCCAGAACTACGTCGGCTCGGACCTCATCCGCGTGAACCGCTGGGTCCGCCTGCTCGGCAAGAAGGGCTCGCCGGCCGACCTCAACAACACCGACCCGCACTTCGACAACCGCTGCTCGACGGCCGACACCTCGGGTGGTGGCACCGGCATGGGCGGCAACATCGAGTACGTCTGCGACTACACCACCGGCACCCTCGGTGACCCGGGCACGCGGGTGACCGGCAACACGTTCAACTGGTCGATCTACCTGCGCGACTCGTGGCAGATCCAGCCGAACCTGACCCTCAACGCCGGCGTTCGCTACGAGGAGCAGCGGATGCGCTACGCCGACTTCCTCCAGGACCGGGTCGATCCGCTCACGCAGGAGCGCCTCGGCACGAACGCGATGACGATGACGGGCATGCTCGCCCCGCGCGTCGGCCTCCTCTACGACTGGACGAAGGAAGGCCGCTCGAAGATCTACGCCCACTGGGGCCGGTTCTACGAGTCGATCCCGATGAACATCAACGACCGCTCGTTCGGCGGCGAGGTCAACTTCCAGCAGGACTTCGTTCCGAGCCAGTGCGGCCCGGCCGACACGCGCATCGGCGTGAACTCGCGCAACGGCGAGGGCTGCGTCGACAACCCCTCGCTCGTCGGTGCCGACGAGCGCCTGATCGGCGCCTCCGGTGTCCTCGTGGCCCCGGGCATCAAGCCGCAGTACATGGACGAGATCATCGGCGGCTTCGAGTACGAGATCCTCGACGACCTGAAGATCGGCGTCGCGTACAAGAACCGCCGGATGGGCCGCGTGATCGAGGACGTGTCGACGGACAACGCCGACACGTACATCATCGCGAACCCGGGCGAGTGGTCCTCCGACGAGGAGGAGAAGCTGATGGACCGGATCGACCGCACGGACGATCCGATGGAGAAGACGCGCCTGACGCGCCAGCTGAACCTCTACAAGGGCATCCGCATCTTCGACAAGCCGCAGCGCAACTACAACTCGCTCGAGTTCACGCTGACCCGCCGCTTCTCGAAGAAGCTGTACGTGCAGGGCTCCTACACGTACTCGAAGACCGACGGTAACTACCCGGGCCTCATCAGCTACGACAACGGCCAGGTCGACCCGAACATCTCGTCGCAGTACGACCTCATCGAGCTGCTCGCGAACCGCGTCGGCCCGCTGCCGCAGGATCGCCCGCACTACATCAAGCTCGACGGTTACTACACGTTCGACCTCAAGAAGGCCGGCCAGATCACCGTCGGTACGCGCCTCCGCGCGCTGTCCGGCGTGCCGGTCAACGCGCTCGCCGGCCACTACCTGTATGGCTCGAACGAGTCGTTCCTCCTGCCGCGCGGCCAGATCGGCCGCACGGACTTCGAGCACAGCCTCGACCTCCGCCTGATCTACGCCCGCAACCTCGGCAAGAACATGCAGCTCGAGTTCTTCGTCGACCTGCACAACATCTACAACCGCCAGGGCACGGCGGGCGTCGATGACAACTTCGCCCCGCAGTACAAGCTGTCGGCGCCGAACTCGACGTCGGGTACGGAGCAGAACGCGAACCCGGTGTCGGGCGGTACGTACCAGGACCTGATCTGGGTGAAGACGATCGACGGTCGCGGCAACGAGACCGCGACGCCGATCGGCAAGAACCCGAACTTCCGGAACACGACGGGCCGCTACGCGCCGCTCAACGCGAACTTCGGTATGCGCCTGAACTTCTAGAAGTTCTTCCACCGCGCAGCGCCGGCCCGGGCAACCGCGCCGGCGTTTTCGTTTTCGGGCATGATGGAGTGATGCGGAAGCTCGGTCTGTCGCTCGTGCTCGTGTCGTCGCTCGCGTTCGCGGACAAGGCCGCGGCACCGCCGCCTCCGGCGAAGAAGGCGGCCCCGGCCGCCGCCGCTCCCGCGGTGAAGCCGGTCAAGCAGATGTCGCGGGGCGAGCTCGAGGCCGAGGTCGAAGCGCTGCGCGCCCACAACGCGAAGCTGAAGACCATGCTCGACGAGCTGGTGGCGAAGGAGAAGGAGCGCGCCGCGCGGATGGAGAAGGCGGTCGGTCAGCCGGCCTCGACGCTGAAGTAGGTTCGCATCGCCTGGCCGAAGGGACGGCCTGGGGGGGAGGCTCGCCTTTCGCCGATGACGCCGTTACGCTCGCGCCGTGGCGAGGCCGATCGACTGGTTGCTGTCGCATCTCGACCTGCCGGACGTCACCGAGATCGTGCTCGGGCTCGGTCGGCCCGCGGCGGTCAAGGGGACCGGCGGCTATCGCGCGATCACCTCGATGGACTTCGAGCGCAAGGACATCGAGATCCTGGTCGCCGGCACGCCGCTCACGAACCTGATCGGCGCGCCCACCTCGCTGCCGCCGGCGGAGCTCGACATCGATGGCCGGATGATCGTCGTCGAGGTCATCCGCCAGGGACCCGAGTCGGCGCTGCGGCTGTTCCTGCCGGCCGGCGCGCAGCGCCGGGACCTCGCCGAGCCGCCGCGCACGTTCTCGCGCATCATGCCGGCGCGTACGCAGACGCCGTCGACGCCGCCGCTCACGGCGGAGGAGGTCGGCGTGCGCTTCAAGCCGCCGAGCTCGCCACCCGAGACGGTCGCGCCGCGGACGCGGACGCCGAGCGTCGCACCGGCGGCGCCGCGGACGCCGACCGACGAGGCGGTGGCGCCGAGCGTGGCGCGGGCGCGGACGACGAGCGCGCACCCGCCGGCTCCGGTGGCGCGCACCGTGTCGCGAACGCTGCAGCCGCAGTTCGGCGTCCCCGATGCGCCGGTCGTCTACGAGCCGGACTTCGTGATGTCCGAGCCGGTCCGCGCCCCGCTGGTCGCCGAGGCGCCGGCGGACCTGCCGGTCCCGCCGGCGCCGGACGGGGAGCTCCGCTTCGACATGCCCACCGGCTATGGCGAGATCGAGGAGGTCCTCGAGGAGCCGCTGGCGGTCGAGGACGTCGCGGCGCTCGCGGGCGACGCGTGGCACGGGCCGCAGATCATCGACGAGCACACCGACATCCGGGCGCTCCATTCGCTGCTCGAGGCCGCTCGCCGGCGGGGCGCCTCCGATCTTCACGTCATCGCGGGGCGGCCGATCACGATCCGCCGGCTCGGCGAGCTGGTCGCACTCGACGCCGACGCGCTGGTCCCGCCGTACGACAGCTCGGTGCTGCAGGCGCTGTTCGGTCCGCTCGATCCGCGCATGGCGGAGCGGTTCGTGCTGCCGCTGCTCGGGCCGTCGGCGCGCGCGAAGCTGGAGGAGCTCGGCTACGTGGACCTCGGGTTCAGCGTCCCGGGCCGCGGCCGCGTGCGCGGCAACATCTCGCGCCAGCAGGACGGGCTGAGCGGAGCGTTCCGGCTCGCGCGCGAGACGGTGCCGACGCTCGACGAGCTCGGGCTGCCGCGCGAGCTCGCGAAGGTCGTGCGCCATCACCAGGGCCTCGTCGTGATCGCGGGCCCGAGCGGCCACGGCAAGACGACGACGATGGCCGCGCTCGTGAACCTGCTCAACAACACGAACTCGGACCACATCATCACGATCGAGGATCCGGTCGAGATCGAGCACCCGGCGAAGCGCGCGATCGTCTCGCACCGCGAGGTCAAGCGGCACACCCTGAGCTTCGTCGCCGCGCTCAAGGCCTCGCTGCGCGAGGATCCGGACGTCATCGTGATCGGCGAGCTGCGCGACCGCGAGACCGTCGAGATCGCGCTGACCGCCGCGGAGACCGGCCACCTGGTGCTCGCGACGATCAGCACGCCATCGGCGGTGAAGACGATCGATCGCCTGATCGACATGTTCCCGCCGGACGATCAAGTCCAGGTGCGGGCCTCGATCTCCGGCACGCTGCGCGCGGTGATCGCGCAGCGCCTGCTGCCGAACGCGGCGGGGAACGGCATGGTCGCCGCGATCGAGCTGGTCACCGGCGTGCTGCCTCTCGCCGCGATGATCCGCGACAACAAGCTGTTCCAGCTGCCGAGCCTCATGCAGCGCGGGCGAGCCTTCGGGATGATCCGGCTCGACGACTCGCTCGCGGAGCACGTGCGCGCGAAGCGAATCACGGAGGTCGTCGCGATGGGCGCGGCCGAGAACAAGCGTGATCTGGCGGCGGCGCTGTCGCCGCGGGCGGCCGCCTCGGCGCCGACCATGACGCACGGACTGTTCGGTCCCCGGGGAGGGAAGCCGTGATCCAGCTGCCGGCGCTCGTCGAGGAGCTGTACGCGCGGAAGGGCTCCGACGTCCACATCGCGCCCGGCTACCCGCCGACCCTGCGCATCCGCGGCGAGCTCGTCCCGGTGGGCGACTACCGGCTCACCGCCGAGGACGTCGAGGCCATGCTGCTGCCGCTCCTGCGACCGCACCACCGCCGGGTGTTCGACGCCACCGGCGACCTCGACTGGGCGTACCAGTACGACACGCGCGGCCGGTTCCGCGTCAGCTTCTTCCGCAAGACGACCGGGATCGGCGGCGTGTTCCGGTCGATCCCGGCGCACATCTCGACGCTCGACGAGCTCGCGGTGCCGTCGGGCGTGCGCAAGCTCGTCGAGACGCGCGCCGGTCTCGTGCTGGTGACCGGACCGACGGGGAGCGGCAAGACGACGACGCTCGCCGCGATCATCGATCACATCAACCGCTCGCGGCCGGTGCGCATCCTGACGATCGAGGATCCGATCGAGTTCGTTCACCGGTCGCGCCGCGCGATCGTCACGCACAAGGAGATCGGCGATCACGTGCCGAGCTTCGTCGACGCGATCCGGAGCGCGGTCCGCGAGAACCCCGACGTGATCCTGGTCGGCGAGCTTCGCGACGCGGAGACGATGAAGGCGGCGCTCCAGCTCGCGAGCTTCGGGATCCTGATCTTCGCGTCCGTGCACACCAACTCGGCCGCGGCGACGATCAACCGCTACATCAACGCGTTCCCGGCCGAGCAGCAGCCCCAGATCCGCGGCCTGCTCGCGGAGTCGCTGTCGGGGATCATCGCGCAGCAGCTGGTGCGCCGCGCCGATGGCAACGGCCGCGTCGCGGTGCACGAGATCCTCTACTCGAGCATCGCGCTCGCCGGCCTGATCCGCGAGGCGAAGCCCCAGCAGATCCCGACGCTGATCCAGGCCGGCATCGCCGACGGGATGCAGCCGATGGACTGGGCGCTCGAGCGCGCCGTCGTCGCGGGCACGATCACGGCCCAGGACGCGCTCGAGAAGGCGCTCGACATGGACGCGTTCGCGAAGCTGCCGTCGATCGCGAACCGCCTGCTGCAGGACAGCTGACGGAGCCCGAGCTCCTGATCGTGGGATGCGGTCGCCCGGGCCTCGAGGCCGTCGGGGGTGGACCGGTGACGCGCCGGCGGGCGTGGTCGGCGAGGACGTGCCGCAAGGCGCCGGCTCAGGTGGGCAGCTGGCCCTCGAACACGTCGATCGCGTGCCCGAGCTCGGCGCTCCAGGCGGCGGCGAGCTGGTCGGCGGCCTCCCGGGTGTCGGCGACCTCGAGCCGCGAGATCGTGGAGCCGACGCGCGGGCCCGCGACGATCCAGCGCGGCGGTGCGACCGGCAGGATCGCGACCTCGTAGCGATCGGGGTCGGCGAGGAACGACGCGACGAGCTCGGCGTCCTCGCGGCGGCGCGCGCGGAACAGGGCCTCGTTGGATCCGCGCGGGACCACGCCGAAGCCGCCGCCGAGGAACGGCAGGCTGTCGACGCGCGGGCTGCGCGCGGTGTGGAACAACGGGCTCAGCGACTCGACGACGTCGAGCATGCGGATGTCGATCTGGCCCTCCTGGACCGCGATCGGCAGCGCGATCTGGAACGCGGTGAGCTCGCCGCGGCGGTGGCCGGTGACGGTGAACGGCGTCTCGTGGACCGCGCCGGCCCAGATCTGCACGTCGCCGACGTCGTCGATCTTCGCGGCCTCGGGCGGGTGGTCGAACACCGCCGAGAGGCTCGCGGGAACCCGGCCGTAGTAGAACCCGCGCAGGGCGAGCCCGATCGGCGGCACGTTGGCGAGCGCCTCCTCGAGGTGGGCCATCGTCAGCCACTGGATCATGCGCCCCACGTTACCGTTCCCGGGCGGTCCGTGTCAGGACGGCGTGCTACACGTCCTCCGGTGGAGCGCACCCCACTCAATGCCGAGCAGCGCGCCGCCGTGGACCACGGCGATGGCCCGTTGATGGTCCTCGCCGGCGCGGGCACCGGCAAGACCCGCGTGCTCGTGCACCGGATCGCGCGGCTCGTCGAGTCGGGGGTGGAGCCCTGGGCCATCCTCGCGGTGACCTTCACCAACAAGGCGGCCGGCGAGATGCGGCACCGCCTGCGCGAGCTGCTCGGCGAGGCCGCCGATGCGATGTGGATCGGCACGTTCCACGCCACCTGCGCGCGCCTGCTGCGCCGTCACGGCGAGAAGGTCGGCCTGACCCGGAGCTTCGTGATCTTCGATGACGGTGACCAGCTGAAGCTGGTCGAGAAGCTGCTCAAGGAGACCGGGTTCGACGAGCAGGTCTCGCCGCGCACGGTGCTCTCGCGCATCGACCGCGCGAAGAACAAGGGCGAGGATCCGCGCAAGCCGGTCGGCGCGTTCGACGACGTGATGGAGCGGGTCTATCCGCTGTACCAGCAGCAGCTCGCGAAGGAGAACGCGGTCGACTTCAACGACCTGCTCCTCAAGGTGCTCCACCTGTTCGAGATCCCCGAGGTCGCCGCGCAGCTGCGCGTGCGGTTCCGCCACGTGCTCGTCGACGAGTTCCAGGACACGAACCTCGTCCAGTACGACCTGGTGCGCCACTTCGCCGAGGCCACGCGCAACCTGACCGTCGTCGGCGACGACGACCAGTCGATCTACGCGTGGCGCGGCGCCGAGCCGCGCAACCTGCTGGACTTCGACCGCGACTTCGCCGACGCGAAGGTGATCAAGCTCGAGCAGAACTACCGCTCGACGCAGACCATCCTCGACGCCGCCAACGGCATCATCCGCAAGAACCGCGATCGCCACGAGAAGAGCCTGTGGACCGAGAAGGGCGGGGGCGACCCGATCGAGGTCTACACCGCCGGCGACGAGCGCGGCGAGGCCTACTACATCGCGCAGTCGATCCGCCAGGCGCTCGACGAGGGACCGCTGTCGCCGAACGAGGTCGCGGTCCTGTACCGCACCAACGCGCAGAGCCGCGTGCTCGAGGAGCACCTGCGGGCCGCGCGCGTGCCGGCCAAGGTCGTCGGCGCGGTCAGCTTCTACGAGCGCAAGGAGGTCAAGGACGTCATCGCGTACCTGCGCCTCCTCGGCAACCCGGCCGCCGACTCGGCGTTCGAGCGCGTCGTCAACGTGCCCGCCCGCGGCATCGGCGAGACCACGGTCGAGCGCCTGCGCGCCGCCGCGCGCGCGAATGGCGGGGGCCTGCTCGATGCGGCGCGCCTCGCCGGCCGGGGCGAGGTCTCCGGCCTGGGCGCGGCCGCGCGCAAGAAGCTGCTCGGCTTCGTCGAGCTGGTCGATGGCCTGACCGACGTGATCGCCCAGGGCGCGAGCGTCGCGGAGACCATCATCCAGGTCGTCGATCGCAGCGGCATGCGGGCCAAGCTCGAGGCCGATGGCTCGACCGAATCGCGCGACCGGCTCGACAACCTCGCCGAGCTCGTCACCACCGCCTCGGACTTCGACGACGAGTCCCCGCAGCCGCAGACCGTCGAGGAG
>JAEUJX010000589.1 GCA_016794545.1 Myxococcales bacterium | reverse complement strand
CTCCTCGATGCCGTGATCGCAGCCCCCTCCGCCATTCCCGATGACGCGTGGTCCGCGAAGGCCACCGACGATCCGGACACGCTGCGCGTGCGCGGCGCGGTCATCGTGAAGATCACCGGGTATCGGGCGACCACACCGACGAGCTCCGATCTCCAGGCCGCCCTCGCCGAGAAGCCCCCGCGGCCCTGGCGCCACCTCGCCGCTGCCGCCAGCGCCGCCGGGCGCGTCGGTCCCATCGCCCTGACGGTCGCGCTCGCCCTGACGGCGGGCCTCGTCGTGGTCCAGGCGATGTTGTGGCGTGCGCTGTTCGACACCCCCGAGCTCACGCGCCCGCAGCTCGGCGGCGCGCTCGCCACGCTCGTGGTGTTTCTCGGACTCGAGCTCGCGATCGAGGCTGTCGTCAGCGGCGCCGTGCTGCGCATGGGACGACGCATCGAGCTCGGCTTGCGCATGCAGGTGCTCGACAGCATCGGCCGCCTGGGTCTGCGCTACATCCAGAGCCGCCCCGCGTCCGACCTCGTCGAACGCAGCCACGTGACCCACCGCGTGCGCGAGCTCCCGCTCGTCGGAGCCCAGCTCCTGCGTACAGCACTGACGGCGCTCGTCACCGCGGCGGCGCTGATCGTGCTCGAACCTACGAACGCTCCGCTCGTCACGCTCCTCGTGCTCGCCGCACTCGCGCCTCCGCTGCTCGCCCACCGCAAGCTCGCCGAGCGTGAGCTCCGAGCCCGCACGCACTTCGGAGCCATCGCGCAGTTCTTCCTCGATGCGCTCCTCGGCGCCGTCGCCTCGCGCTGCCTCGGCGCGGAGCGCACGCTGCGTCGCGAGCACGAGCATCGCCTCGTCGAGTGGACGCGCGCTGCTCGTCGCGAGCAGCGCCTCGCGGCCATCGTCGTCGCGCTGCAGGCCGCCATCGTCTGCGCCTGCGCCATCGCGCTCGTCGCGCGCCACGTCGCCACCACCGACCGCCCGGTCAGCGTGCTCCTCGCGGTCTACTGGACCGTCGCCATCGCGTCGGCGGGCGGCGCGTTCGCCGCGCTCGTGCGCGAGCTGCCGGCCGCTCGCAATCAGACGCTGCGCCTCCTCGAGCCTCTCGATCTCGCCGGCGACCGGGCACCGACGCTCGCGTCCGCACCCGACCTCGCCGCCGGTGATCTCGAGCTCCGCGGTGTCTCCGTGGTCGCGGGTGGCCATCCCGTGCTCGCCGAGGTGTCGCTCACGATCCCCGCCGGCCAGCACGTCGCGATCGTGGGCGCCTCGGGGGCGGGCAAGTCCACGCTCCTCGGCCTCCTCCTCGGCTGGCATCGCCCGGCCACCGGCACGCTCCACCTCGGATCCAGCGAGCTCGACGAGGCGGCGATCGCGGCGTTGCGCGCGCGCACGGTCTGGATCGATCCGACCGTCCGGGTGTGGAACGAGTCGCTGCTCGCCAACCTGACCTTCGGCGCGAACGGGCCGGTCGATCTCGGCGCGATCGTCGTGTCCACGGGCCTCGACGACGTGCTCGGCCGCCTGCCCGCTGGGATGCAGACGTCGCTCGGAGTCGGCGGGGCGCTGCTCTCGGGAGGTGAGGCCCAGCGCGTCCGCCTCGGTCGCGGTCTCGCGCGCCGCGACCCCTTGCTCGTCCTCCTCGACGAGCCGTTCCGCGGGATCGATCGCCCAGGGCGCGAGGTGCTGCTCGACGCCGCGCGAGAACGGTGGCGGGGCACGACCCTCCTCTGCGCCACCCATGACCTTGCCGACACCCGCGGGTTCGATCGCGTGCTCGTTGTCGAGGCCGGCGCGATCATCGAGGACGACACGCCGGCGTCGCTCGCGGCCAACGCCGCCTCGCGTTACGCCCAGCTCCTCGCAGAGGACGCCGCCGCTCTCGAGCGCTGGCGGACCTGGCGCACGATCACGCTGAAGGACGGACGCGCTGTCGAGGTGACGCGATGACGGTGGCATGGCCCGTCGAGCGCGCGGGTGACGCTCTCGTGGCCGTAGCGGCGCATGCTGGTCTCGTCGAGACGGACCGCCACGCGGGTGAAGCACCGAGCGAAGGTCCCGCTCTCCTACGCTGGCTCGAGGACGCCGGGCCGCACCTCGGTCTCGAGATCGACCCGGTCGAGGTTCCGTTCAGCGAGCTCGCGACCTCGCTCGCGCACGCCTCGCCGGCCTTGATCACGACGCCGTCGGGCGTACTCGCCGTGATCGGGGCGCGCCGGCATCGCCTCGTGGTGCTCGATCCCACGCTCCAGCGCCGCGAGCTCGCGATCTCCGACGTGGTCTCGGAGCTCGCACGTGAAGCCACGGCGACCGCCACCACCACCGCGACCGCCACGCTCGCCAACGCCCAGCTGTCCACGGCCAGCCGGGACCGAGCCGTCGCCGCACTCGTCGCCGCCGCGCTGAAGCGCTCCTCCGTCGGCGGCATCGTGCTCGTGCGGCGCCCGCCCGAAGCCACCGCGGGCATGCACGCACGCGACCTGCGTCTCGCACCACGGCTCGTCGGTCTCGTCGCGCTGCACGTCGTCTCGCAGCTCCTCTGGCTCGGCTCGTGGTGGGCGATCGGGCACGCCGTGCTCGGCGGCGCGGTCTCCGCCGGCTGGCTCGCGGCCTGGGCGCTCCTGCTCGCGTCGGGCACCGCAGGCAAGGCGCTCGTCGGATGGTGGAGTGGTCACATCGCCCTCGACGCAGGCATGCTGCTCTCGCAACGGTTGTTCGCGGGCGTGTTGCGCCTCGATCCCGACGTGCTCAGGCGCGAGGGTATCGGCGCGTCGTTCGGGCGCGTCCTCGAGTCCGCCGCGATCCAGCAGCTCGCCGTTGGCGGCGGGCTCGGCGCGCTCCTCGCCGCGATCGAGGTCGTGCTGGCGGCGCTCGTGCTCGTGGCCGCGGGTGGCATCGCGAACGTGCTCGCACTCGTGCTCGTGCTCGCGGCGGGCGCTCTCGCGGTGCGGAGCTACGTCCGGGAGCGCCGCGCGTGGACCGCGACCCGTCTGGCTCTCACCCACGGGCTCGTCGAAGGGATGCTCGGCCACGCGACGCGCCTCGCCCAGGGCGATGCCACCGCGCTGGCCGATCGCGAGGATCGCGGCCTCGCGACGTATCAGGCGAAGTCGGAAGACCTCGATCGAGCGGCGTGGAGGCTCTCGGTCCTCGTGCCGTTGAGCTGGCCGATCGCCGGCACCGTCGCGCTCGCCCCCGCCCTGCTCCTCGGCACGACGAGCACCGGCTCGCTCGCCGCCATCCTCGGTGGCGTCCTCGTGGCTGCCGAGGCCCTGTCGCGGCTCACCGCCGGTGCCGCCCGCCTGGTCGATACGGCCATCGCGTGGGACTCGATCCGCGAGCTGTTCGACGCCGCCGCGACGCCGCCCGACACCGCGCCGCCCGCGCTCGCGCAGGCCGTCAGCTCACCAAGCGCCCCCGCTCTCACCCTTCGGGGCGTCTCGTTCCGCCATGCCGGTCGCGGTGCGCCCGTGCTCGCCGGCTGTGATCTCGCGGTCGGCCATGGCGAGCGCGTGCTCGTCGACGCGCCCTCGGGGAGCGGCAAGTCCACGCTCGCCGCGCTCGTCGCCGGCCTGCGCCGCCCCGACAGTGGTCTCGTGCTCGCCGGCGGACTCGATCGTGCGAGCCTCGGAGCGCAGGGCTGGCGGCGCCGTGTCGCGTACGCGCCGCAGTTCCACGACGACCACGTCTTCACGGGCACGCTGCTGTTCAACCTCCTCGTGGGCCGTGCCTGGCCGCCGAGCGACGCCGACATCGCCGCCGCGGAGGCCGTGTGTCACGAGCTCGGCCTGGACGGGGTGCTTCATCGAATGCCCGCGGGTCTCCTGGAGCAGGTCGGCGAGACGGGCTGGCAGCTCTCGCACGGCGAGCGCAGTCGGCTCTTCCTCGCACGGACGCTCCTCCAGCAGGCTTCGGTCACCGTCCTCGACGAGTCTTTCGCGGCGCTCGATCCCGAGAATCAGAAGCTCGCGCTCGCGTGTCTTGCCGCGCGCGCGAAGACCGCGATCGTCATCGCCCACCCGTAGCTGCTTCCGCGTTCGGGTAGCTGTCGCGGTGCGCGTCGCCCGGGGATCAGCCCACGCGAGCGCCCTGCCCGCCGCGCGCTGGCGTTCGACTGTCAGCGCACCGCCGACCGGATACGATGGTCGGGTGCGCACTGTTGCTGTCGTCGCCGTGCTGTTCGTCGCAGGCTTCCTGTTCTTCGGGATCTACTGGCCCAAGCACCGCCATCAGGCAGCGATCGACCGGGCCGCGGCGGTCGTCGACGAGCATCGCGCCAACGCGGTAGCGCGCGCGGCGGATCTCGAGGCGATCGTGAAGACGCTCCCCACGCTCGAGCTCCGTGAAGCCAGGCCACCGCTCCCCGACCGGCTCGGCTACGCACTCGTGATGACCGGCGTGCTCCGGCAGCGCGCCGGCCTTCCGCCGATCGAGAGCGAGCCCTCGCTGGGAGGCCGGGTCCACCTCGACCAGGCGATATCTCTCGTCGAGACCGGCAAGCGCTTCTCGTACGACTCCGAGAACGACGACGCGGAGATGACCGAGACGATGCTCGCGCCGCTCGCGACGATGCGGTATGCGCTACTGCTCGACACGATCTCGTATCAGGCGCCGACGATGCGAGGCGACAACCTGTTCGTCCCGGGCGTGTGGTCCGCGAACGCGTACTTCTTCGATGTTCCCGCTCGCGCGTACATCGCGGGCTGGAGGCTCGGCGCCGAGAGCTCGCCCACCGTCGGGCAGGGCGGCATCTTCCAGGGCGGCGTCGCACTCGACAGTGACCTCGAACACCGGATCACGGACACGATCACTCGCACGGTCCGAGAGCACGTCAGCGGCGTGCGCTGAGACGCGGACTGCACGACGGTGTCCCCGCGAGCGGGCGCCCGAGTGTAGGTGCAGACCAGCACGTGCCGTATGACGCCGGAGCGCCGTGACATCCAGGCGCAGGGCGAGCTGCTCGATTCGCTCCAGCTCGAGACGCCAGAGCAAACGTCGACGACCACGCCCGGGACGCCGGCGCCTCCGGCCACGCCGCCCGGAGCCTGATCGCCGTCCCGCCCCCCCTGCTCGGGGCAGTAGCGCCGCTGCGCCGTACGCCGTAC
>JAEUJX010000569.1 GCA_016794545.1 Myxococcales bacterium | reverse complement strand
CGCGTACGAGCCGTCGTCGTCCCCGTCCCCCGTCGACGCACAGCCCACGAGAGCGACCGATGCGAGCAAGACGCGCGCGTGCATGCGCGCGACGCTCAGCAAGCGGCGCGCCGGCGCTACGGCCGCGAAAGGACTCCGACGAAGTTGCATGGCCGCACCATCTATTGCATTCGAGACACGAATGCAACGACGCGCGGGTCAGGCCGGGGCGAACGCAGCGGTCGGGATGTCGAGCACCGAGCGATCCTCGCGCGCGATCAGCTGCGCCTTCGCGGCGACGCCGGGCAGCACGTTGAGCGCGAAGTACTGCGCCGCGTAGCGCTTGCCCTCGTAGAACGCCTTGTCGGGGTGATCGGCGACGAGCTTGGCCCCGGCGGCCTCGGCGATCACGGCCTGCTCGAGGAGCAGCCAGCCGACGACGGTCTCGCTCATCATCTCGAGGAAGCGGTTCGCGACGGTGGGGACCATCTCCATCTTGCCGCCGCCGAACCACTGCATGAACTTGCCGCCGGTCGCGGTGAGCGCTTCCATCGCCTGGCCGAGCACGGCGACCGAGTCCTTGAGCGTCGCGTGGTCCTTGTTCGCCGCGACGAACTTCGCCACGTCCTGACCGAACGCTTGCACGTTCGCGCCGCCGCGCTGCATGAGCTTGCGGCCGACGAGGTCCATCGCCTGGATGTGGTTCGTGCCCTCGTAGATCGAGAAGATCTTCGAGTCGCGCGCGTACTGCTCGACGGGCCAGTCCTTGAGGTAGCCGGCGCCGCCGTAGGTCTGGATCGCGGTCGCGCAGATCAGGAACGCCTGATCGGAGCCGTAGGCCTTGAGCAGCGGCACGAGCAGATCGACCTGACCCTGGTGGTACTCGATCTGCGTCTTGTCGCCGCCGGCCTTCTCGAGCGCGTTCTGGCGATCGATGTGCATCGTGAGCTTCACCGCGAGCGCGCGGATGCCCTCGGTGCGCGCCTTCATGTCGAGGAGCATGCGGCGCACGTCGGGGTGCTCGATGATCGGCACGCGCGGCGCGGTCGCGTCCTTCCACTGCTTGATCGAGCTGCCCTGCTTGCGGTCCTTCGCGTACTCGAGCGCGTTCAGGTACGCGGAGCTCGCGAGCGCGAGGCTCTGGAGGCCGACGCCGATGCGCGCGTAGTTCATGAGGTGGAACATCTGGGACATGCCCTTGTTCTCGACCTCGCCGATCAGCTCGCCGATGCAGTTGTCGTTCTCGCCGAACACGAGCTGGGCGGTGGCGTTCGCCTTGATGCCCATCTTGTGCTCGAGGCCGGCGGTGGTGACGTCGTTCGGCGTGCCGTCGGGCCGGATCTTCGGGACGATGAACAGCGACAGGCCCTTCGTGCCGGGCGCGGCATCCGGCGTGCGGGCGAGCACCATGTGGATGATGTTCTCCGTCAGGTCGTGATCGCCGCCGGAGATGAAGATCTTCGTGCCCTTGATGTTGTACTGGCCGTCGGGGCGCTTGACCGCGGTGGTGGTCGCGCTGCCGACGTCGGAGCCGGCCTGCGGCTCGGTGAGGCACATCGTGCCGGCCCACTTGCCGTTGAACATGTTCGGCACGTAGGTCGCGATCTCCTTCTCGGTGCCGAACGCGAGGATCACGTCGGCCGCGCCCTGCGTGAGCGCCGGGTACATGTTGAAGCTCGTGTTCGAGCCGCACATGAACTCCTCGACCATCATGGCGAGCGTGAACGGGCCGGCCTGACCGCCGTGCTTCTCCTCGATCGCGAGCGTGCGCCAGCCCGCCTCGAACAACGCCTTCCACGTCTCCTTGAAGCCGGGCGGCGTCTTCACCACGCCGTTCTCGAAGTGGCAGCCCTCGGCGTCGCCACTCGCGTTGTACGGACCCATGTGCTTCTGCGCCCAGCCGTACGCTTCCTCGAGCACCGCGACGACCTCCTCCTTCCCCCAGTTCGCGTACGGCGCCTTGCCGAGAAGGTCGTCGAGCTTGAACTGCTCGAACAGCAGGAACGACAGGTCGCGAAGGTTGGCCTTGTAATAGTTCTGGTTCGACATCGGGAGGACCTCGCTGGCTGAATGAACCGTCATTCATTTTATGGCCGGACTAACGCTCCGCGTCAAGGGGCTGGCTAAAGCCTCTCGAGATAAGCCGAAAGCGGGACGCTGATCCCGACGGAGGCCCCCCACCGGAGCTCCGTGGAGCGCATCTCCTCTGGCGGATAGAGCAGCACCATGCCGGGCGAGACGTAGACCTCGACGAGGTCGGCGATGTCGAACGCGAAGAACACCGGGTGCACCATGATCGCCTTGCTCTCCGCGGAGTCGAGCGTCGCGCGGTAGAGCAGGCCCGACGCCGCCGCGCCGACCTTGAACGTCAGCCGGCCCTTGAAGAACGACGGCGACGCGATGCCGAAGCCGATCTGCTCGCTGATCAGCGGCACCGCGCGGCGATCGGCGCCGGTGTCGCCGACCGGATCGGAGTAGAGCGACCCGACGCCGACGGTCAGGTGGAGGTAGCCGCGCCACGTGTGGCGGCGGCGGAAGTCATCGCCGTGCTGCGCGAGCCGCTGCGCGAACTTGCCGCCGTCGATGCGCAGGTTGCCGCCGTCGCGCTCGACAGACTCTTGAAGCGCGTGCACGAGACGCGTGGTCCAGCAGTCGACCGAGCCCTCCTGCTTGCAGGGGTTGCCCTTGCCCTGGAGGGCGCCGATCAGCGTGTCGAGGCGCACGTGCGCGATCACCGCGTAGAGCAGCTCGAGGTCCATCGGCTCGTGCGTCTTGATCGAGTCGATCACCGGCTCGAGCACGTCGTAGAGCGGCGCGTCGAACACGCCGAGGCGGAACGTGCCGAGCATGCGCAGCGCCGCGATCACGTCGCCGGTCTTCTGGGTCAGGCGCGAGCTGCGCGCGACGCGCTCCATCAGATCGAGGAAGCCGACCAGGCGCACCGTCGCCGACCGGGCGAACCGCACCTGCGCGTTGACCTCGCCCGGGAACAGCGTGCGCAGCCCGTCGTCGAGCGCGACCAGGTGCTTCGAGGCGATCCGCAGCTCGCGCGCGAGGTCCGGCGTGGCGTACAGCGGGAGGTTGCCGACGTCGAGCGAGGCCGTGCCATCCGCGCTCGGGAACCGCGCGAACAGCGAGGTGATGTCGGCGATCGCGGCCTCGAGCCGATCCACCGTCGGCGACACCGCGTCGATCTTCACCGCGATCGCATCGAGCTTCTTGTCGAGCTCGGCGATGTCGCGCTTGTCCCACGCCGACAGCGCGGTCGTGACGTCGCCGCGCAGCTTCGCGAGGATCAGCGCGTTCGCGTCGATCCCGCCGGCGAGGCCCATGTCGTCGGGCTTCGCCTTGGCCGGCTTGGCCGGCTTGGCCGGCTTCGCGGGCGTCGCCGGCGTCGCGGGCTTCGCGGGCGCCGGCGGCGTGATGGTGACCGGAGGCGGTGGCGGCGCGAGCCCCGGCGGCGTGTTCGCGCTCGGCGGCGCGTCGTCGGTGGGATCCGCGTCGCGCGAGGCGCGATCGATCATCGCGACGATCCGCATGAGGTGCATCGAGCTGTCGCTGCCGAGCTGCATGCGCACCGCCGGCGAGCTCAGCGCCTCGCGCGCGCTCCGTGCGCGCAGCGCGAGCGTCGGCAGGTCGACCCCACCCTCGCCGTACGCGGCGGCGCGGATCAGGCCGCGGATGTCGAGCAGACCGTCGCGCACGCCGTCGAGCCGGCGGCGCGTGCCGTCGACCAGGCGCGCGCGCCACTGCTCGAGCGTCAGGCCCGCGGTCGAGCCGAAGTCGGCGATCGAGCGCGAGCGCGACGACGCCTCGATCAGCCGCCGCAGATCATCGAAGCCGCCGTCGCGGAGCGACTTGCACAGGCGCAGGCCGTCGAGCACCTTGTCGACGCCGATCACCCGCTCGGCCGTCGCGCGCTCCGACAGCTGCATGCACAGCACCGCGCCCGCACCGGTGGTCCACGGGCACTCGAGCGAGCGCGCGGCGCTCGCGCTCGTCCGGCCGAAGATCCGGGTCTCGCCGAGCCAGTAGTACGCGACGTCGACCAGGTAGCCGTGCAGCTTGCCCGGCAGCGGCTTGTCGAGCTCGACGCCGAGCTCCTTGGCGCCGGCGACGAACGTCTGCCCGATGACGGGCGCGGCCAGCAGCTCGCGGCCCGTCGGGTATAGGCCGTCGATCAGGTTCGCGGCGACGAACGCGCGGACCACGGTCATGCCGAGGTCCTGGAACTTCTCGCGGCGCAGCGTCGTCGGCTCGGCGAGCAGGCCCGCACCTTGCTCGAGCAGATCGCGGAGGTAGCGGTACCGGGCCTTGCGCTCGGCGGAGAGCAGCTGATCGACGACCAGCTTGATCGCGGCCTGCCGCACGCGATCGAGCACGACGTCGACGACGAGGTCGGCGTCGAGCTTCGCGCGCCGAATCGAGGTCGGCGTGTTCGCCACGACCGAGCCGACCGTGACCGGCGCCGGCTGGTTCGGGGCTTGCGTCGGGGGCTTGTCGGGATCGATCAGCTCCGCGTCACCGCCCGTGCCGAGCTGGTACTCGGCCTCGTAGAACAGATCGCTGTGGATCAGCGCCTGCTGGCAGATCTTCGCCGGCAGCGTCGGGTTCGAGATGCACAGCTCGTCGAGGGCGACGCACGCGCCCCGCTCCGCGGCATCGCAGCCGCGGCGCAGGTAGTCGGCCGCCTTCTCGAACGAGCGCGTCACGGCGGTGCCGCTCGCGAACCGCTTCGCCGCGCGCTCGCAGGCGCCCGCCTGTCCGCTCAGGCACTGATCGTGGTCCGCGTACGCCGCCCGCCGCTGGCAGCTCGGCAGGTCGCCCATCACCTTGCACTCGCGACACAGGCGATCGGGCTTGGTCAGACTGCACGCGCGGTCGGCGAACCCGCGCGCCTTGATCGGATCGCGCAGCGCGACGACGGGCCCTTCGGCGCCGCGCGCGTTCGACGCGAGCCGGCACCCGTCGACGTCGCCGAGATCGCAGCGCTGCTCCGCGAGCGCGAGGCCGGCGTTGACCTCGACCGTGAGGTGCAGCCGCTTCGCCTTGTCCTCGACGATCAGCGCCTCCGCGACCGAGGCGCACAGCGGATGGCCCTCGCCCGGGCACAGCGCGATCAGCGCCTTCGCCGCGGCCGCGACCTTGTCGGGCTCCTTGCGCTGCTTCCACAGGATCTCCATCTGGATCGACGCGCACGCGAGCTTGTCGCCGGCGGTGCACTTCTTCTCGATCGCGCTCCTCACCGCCACCCGCGCCGCGCCGTCGAGCCGCGCTTCGACCTTCGTGCACGCGGTGACGTTCCCGTCGGCGGTGCACGCCTTCTCCATGCCGGCCGTCGCGACCGCGCGGATCCGCTTGGCCTCGTCCCTGAACGACTCGATCGCCTCGAGCGACCACGAGGTCTCGGTCAACAGCTCGCACGCGGCCAGCTGGTTGCCCTTGCTGCAGCCGCGCTCGGCGAGCGCGACGCGGCCGAGCACGTCGGCCTTCGACGGCGGCAGCTTGCGATCGCGCGCGAGCACGGCGCGCGCGGCCGCCGCGCAGCCGGCGACGTCCTGGTCGGTGCACCGCGCGCGGCCGATCGCGATCGCGCGGTCGAGCACGCTCGCGGCGCGGGTCGGCGATCGCTCGACCTCGAACAGCCAGCCCTTCTCGAGCAGATCCGAGGCCGCGAGGCAGCCACCCGCATCGCCGACGCGATCCTTCACCGGCCACCACTCCTCGTCGAGCGCGCACGCGAACCGGTACGCCTTCAACGCCTTCGCCGCATCCGGCGGTGCCTTGCGCCCGGCGAGCGCGAGGTCGCCCGCCTTCACGCACGCATCCAGCGCGCCCGCACCCTCCTTGCACGCGGCCAGGCACGCGTCGGTCTCCGCGCACGCCGTCGGAGCGAACGTCGCCGGAGTCGGCGCCGGGGCTGGGGCCGGGGTCGGAGCGGGGGCCGGGGTCGGAGCGGGAGCACCGGGCGCGGGCGGCTGCGCGAGCGCCAGCGAGGACAGGACGAGAGAGCAGACGGCGACGCGAACCACCCGGCGCGACATGGCGCGCGAGCGTATCAGTCCTCGACGGGAGCCGGGATGTCGTTGGTGCCGCGCTTGCCGATCCGCTCGACGAGCAGGCCGCAGACCAGCGCCCACAGGAGGCCGGCCGTCCAGCCGGCGAGCACGTCCGTCGGGTAGTGCACGCCGAGGTAGAGGCGGGTGAGGCCGATCAACATCATCATGGTCGCGCCCATCGCGACGACGAACACCCGCTGCCGGCGCGTCTGGAGCGTGCGAGCGATCAGCACCGCGAGCGTCATGTAGAGCGCCGCCGAGATCATCGAGTGCCCGCTCGGGAACGAGTGCCCGCCCGGCGGATCGATGTGCGTCACCACCGTGGGGCGCTCGCGCTCGTAGAAGTCCTTGAGCAGCGCCATCCCCGCGAGCGTGCCCAGCGAGCACGCGATCATCAGCAGCGCGTAGCGGTAGTGCTTGCTGACGACGAAGAACAGCGTCGTGATCAGCACGATCAAGCCGGTGACGGCGCCGGAGCCGAGCGCCGAGATGTGCATCACGGCGGCGGTGAGCGACGGAGGACCGATCGGATCATCGGGTGCGTCGCGCAGCGCGAGCAGGATCGTCTCGTCGAAGCCGCTCGTCTCGTTTCCGCTGACGGCCCGGCCGATCTTGATGAACGCGAACACGAGGCCGCCGATCACGGCGAGCAGGGCCACGAGACGAAGGTCCTTCGCCCGCAGCCAGTCCAGCGACGCCCGGAGCTTTGCTCTCACGCCGCGGAGACTAGCTCATCGCGCATCGAGCCTGCCGCGGACGAGCCGCACCCGGCTGCGACGCGCACGAGCACAGCGTAGCGCCGTAGACCGCCGAGGCGATTCGCGCGTCTACGAGATTCCACTTGCGGCGCGGCCGCGAATCCCTAGAGTGTGCGACTCGTTTCCTCCGGACCGGGAGGTGCTGCGTGATCCGATGGAACAACTGATTCCACATAGTTCGAACCGGGCGTCGCGGGACGTCCGCAGCCCGGTCCGGAGTCCGATGTAACGACGCGCGCCTGCGCGGCAGCTCCTCTGGCGGGAGCAGCTGGGCGCGTAGCCCGGCACTGCGCCCCCTTCCGCAAGTGGTGCCTTCGGGCGATCCAACCGTCTCGCGCCATCGACCTCGGCCGCTCGGTCGCGGAAGGTGCCCCTTCTTCATACACGTTGAAGGTACGTGCGCCGACTGCTCGACGAGTGGCCGTCTCCGGATCGGGTGCGCGAACCAGCGGCACCGTCTCCTCCTACGCACGTCGCGCGCGGCTCTCGGCGCGCGATGTCACCCTCGAGGAGCGGCGTCGCGGGAACGCGTCGCGGGCGCACGCGCGACGCCCGGTTCATTTTCTTACGGCGTGACGATCGACTCCGCACCGGCTTCACCGGTGCTGCGCAGCCCGGCAGAGCCGGGCCTTGCGATGACCACGCGGCCGGCGGCACCACCGCCGCCGCCCGCGTTGTGCTGCGCGGTCTGTCCGGCCTGCGGTGGTGACGCGTCGGTGCCGCCGGTGCCGCCGATGCCACCGTTCGGCGCCGCCGGCGTGCCGCCGATCACCGGCGCGCTCGCTCCCGCGTCGGCACCGTCGCCGCCCTTGCCGATCGGCCCGTTGTCCTCGGAGCCGTTCCCACCGGCGCCACCACCACCGCCGTGCGCGGTGACCAGGCCCTCGATCGCGACGGTCGCGGCCTCGATGTAGATTGCGCCGCCGGCACCGCCACCACCACCGGAGCCCGCGTCCCCGTCGCCGCACTCGAGCCCGCCGGTGCCGCCGCCGCCGCCCGCGGTCACCACGCCCGTGATCTCCACGCGCTCCAGCGCCGAGAGCTGGAGGGCACCTCCGCCACCCCCTCCGGCCGGGACCCCACACGCGGCGGTGATCCCATCCCCACCCGCTCCTCCTCCGATCAGGATCATCAGCGCCGGGTCGCCGAGAGCGCTCGCACCGGTGCCACCGGCGCAGCCACTGCCGTCGCCGCCGGGGGCACCGGCCTCGGCGTGCCCACCACCGCCGCCACCGCCGTCGCACACACCGCTGTGCTCGCCGGTGCCGCCCTTCCCGGGCGCCGCGCCGGGCCCCGGGGTCGCGCCGCGCGCACCGGCGTCGAGCGTCCCCGAGACCTCGACGGTGCGGGCGAGCACGACCAGCCCGCGCGAGCCGCGCACGACCACGTGGCCCGTGATGAGGATGTGATCGGCCTGGAGCAGCGCGAGCTCCGTCATCGTCCCCGGCTGCGCGACCGCGACCAGCTGGCCGCGGACCGGCGGTGCGCCGTCGATCGTCAGCTCCGTCGTGTCGATCACGCCATCGCCGAGCACGAGCGTGCCGCGGCCCCCGAGGGGCGTCGTCTCCGGCACGTGCGCGGGCGGCTCGAGCGGCGGCACCTCGTCGAACCCGATGTGCCCGCAAGCGGCACACCCGAGGACGACGAGGACCGCGCGCACCAGGCCAGCTTACGCGGACGTCAGGCCGCCGTCGACGGTGACCACGGATCCCGTCGTGAACGACGACGCATCCGACAGGAGGTACACCGCCGCGCCGGCGATCTCCGCGGGCTGCGCGTGGCGGGCGAGCGGCGTGCGCTTGACCACGTGGTCGCGCAGCATCGGGTTGCCCACGATCGCCGACGCGAACCGGGTCTCGACGAGGCCCGGCGCGATCGCGTTGACGCGGATGCCGGAGCCGCCGAGCTCGAAGGCGAGGGTCTGCGTCATGCTGATCACCGCGGCCTTCGTCGCCCCGTAGATGCCCTGCATCGGCGCGGCCCGGATCCCGGCGACGCTCGCGACGTTGACGATCGAGCCGGCGCCGCCCCGCGTGCGCGCGTGCTTCACGAACGCGCGGGCGCCGTACAGGTAGCCGCGCACGTTGACCTCGAACGTCTTGTCGATCGCGGCATCGGGCGTGTCGACGAGCGGGCCGAAGTACGGGTTGGTCGCCGCGTTGTTCACGTAGCCGTCGACCCGCCCGAACCTCTCGACCGCCCGTGCGACCAGTGCGTCCACCTCCTCGGCCTTGCCGGTGTGGCAGGCGACCGCGACCGAGGCCTCGCCGAGCGCGGCGGCGACGCGATCGAGATCCGCCTGCTTGCGCGAGGCGAGGACGACCTTCGCGCCGGCCTCCACGCACGCGCGCGCGATCGCCTCGCCGATGCCCCGGCTCGCGCCCGTGATGACGATGACCTTGTCCTTCAGCATGAAGGCGACGCTAGCACTGCTTTCTTCCTTGACATGGTGTCTCCGTGACACTATCAAGGTCGACATGTTGACCCTCGACCCATCCAGCCACCTGCTCGTGCTCACCGGCGCCGGCATCTCCGCGGAGAGCGGCGTGCCCACGTTCCGCGATGCGGGCGGTCTGTGGGAGGGCCACGACGTCCACGAGGTCGCGTCGCCGGAGGGCTTCGCCCGCGATCCGCTGCTCGTGTGGAAGTTCTACTCGGAGCGACGCGCCGGGATGACCGGCGTCGCTCCGAACGCGGGCCACCGCGCGCTCGTCGAGGTCGAGCGCCGCCTCGGCGATCGGTTCCTGCTCGTCACGCAGAACATCGATGGCCTGCACGCGGCCGCCGGCAGCGAGCGGATCATCGAGATCCACGGCAACCTCATGCGCTCGCGCTGCAGCGTGTGCGACCGCGCGCCGTTCGCGGACACCACCGCGTACCGCGCGGGCGTCGCGCCGATGTGCGGCGTCTGCCAGCGCGCCGGCACGGACGCGCTCCTGCGGCCCGACATCGTGTGGTTCGGGGAGCCGGTCGTCGCCGATGCGCTGCCGCGGATCGAGGCGTTCGTCGCGCGCGCCGGCAAGGACCTGCGCTTCCTCGCGATCGGCACGTCGGGGCTCGTGTACCCGGCGGCCGGCCTCGTCGACGTGTGCCGCGCGCGCGGCGGCAAGAGCTGGCTCGTCAACCTCGAGCCGCCGGCGAACGCGCACGCGTTCGACGAGGTGGCGCTCGGCAAGGCCGGCGACGTGTTGCCCCGCCTGCTCGCCTGATCGCGCCTAATCGCCGACCGGGACCTTCTTCGCCGCGAGCGTCTTGCGAACGAGCGCCCACACCGCGCCGGCGTCGGTCGTCACGTCGTCCCACCGGCCGGGGAACCGGCCGCAGAACGAGGTCTTCAGGATCTCGGGCAGCGAGCGGCGGCCATCGTCGGCGAACAGCGGGTGCTCGAGATAGACGCACGCCTCGTCGGTCGCGCGCACGCTCAGCGTGCCCGGCAGGTCGTTCGCGCTGCGGATCTCGTGCGCGACATCGATGATCACCTCGAGGCTCGCCGCGGAGATCGTCGGGTGGCGCTTCTGCAGGATCTCGAGCTCCGCCTTCGGGGGCGGATAGGTCATCTGGAGCGGTGCGAAGCGGTCGAGCTGAGCGGCGTCGATGCCGAACGTGCCGCTGAACTCGCGCCCGCGGTTCACGGCGGCGATGAACTGCACGTTGTCGGGGATCGGGATGAACGTGTTCTCGATCGGATGGAACACGCGCCGCGTCGAGTCGAGCGCGGGCATCAGCGCGTTGCGCGCGCTCTCCTGGCAGCGGTTCAGCTCGTCGAGGAACACGAGGTAGCGGCGGTCGGGCTTCTCGCCCGCCTCCTCGATCGCGACGAGGATGTCGGTCTTCACGAAGTCGGTGACCGGCGCGCCCGACGCCGAGGCGCGGACCTGGATCGCGACGAAGAAGTCGCTCGCCTCGACGACCGCGCCGCAGTTGAAGAACACGAACTCCATGCCGAGGCTGGCCGCGATCGAGCGCGCGAGCACCGTCTTGCCGCAGCCCTGCGGGCCATCGAGGAGGATGTTGAGGCCGGCCTCGAGCAAGACTTGAAGCTTCTTCGAGACGATCGGATCCAGGTACACGCCCTCGATCCGGAACGGCGCCTTGTCGACGTACTCGACCTCGATGCGGCCCCGGTCGTCGCGCTCGGGTTTGTGGATCGCGACGACGCGCACGATGCACGGCACGCCGGGCACCACGCGCTCGTCGTTGGTCAACACGACCTTCGGGGCCCGTCGTCCGTCGAGGTGCGTCGCGCGCAGCTTGAACTCGCTGTGCTCGGCGGTGTTCGGGAAGAACGTCGCCTCGACGGTGCGCCCGGGCGTCAGCTCCTCCAGGGTCCACTTCGCTGGCATCGGCCGACCGTACTACAGCGCTCTCCTACGAGCGCAGCGCCTTGCGGGTCAGATCGCCGATCATGCGGCCGAACCGCGCGACGGCGACGTCGATCTGCGCGTCGTCGAGCACGACGTGGTGCGGGAAGCACTCCTCCTCGAGCCGCCGCACCGCGACCTGCGCGCACACGATGCCCTTGCGCCGGGTCAGCGTGGTCACCAGCCCCCGCAGCGCGGAGACCGAGCACTCGGTCGGCAGGCCGTCGCTGATCATCACGAGCACGCGCGCGCGCCTCGCAGACGCGGCGGCGACGTTCGCGGCGTGGTGGAGCGCCGCGGCGTCGTTGTTGCCGCCGTCCGCCACGAGCGCGGTGACGTCGCACTCGCGCGCGTCGCCCGCGTCGTAGATCACGCTGTCGGTGAAGCCGAAGAAGCGCGCCTCGACGCC
>JAEUJX010000552.1 GCA_016794545.1 Myxococcales bacterium | reverse complement strand
CGCGTCGATCGGTGCGTCGACGCCGGCGTCGGCGGCGAGGCCCTCGCCCGTGGGCGCGGGCGTGGTCGCGGCCGCGGTAGGTTCATGCTTAGCCCGCGGCGACAACTCGGGCGTCTTCGCCACTTCCTCGGGGAGCGCCTCGACGGGCGGCGGCAGCGGGGCGACCTCGATGTCGACCAGCTCGGCGTGCGTCTCCCGGGGCGGCCGCAGCACGGTCAGCGCGAGCGCGAGGACCAGCGCGTGCAGCATCACCGACACCGCCAGCCCGCGCCGCAGCTCCGGTGGATCGGTGGGAATCAGAGGTGGTTGCACGGTTCTCGACGGCCGCCGCCCTCGGCAGTAGCATTCCGCCATGGCCGAGTCCAGCGAGCGGGAGCTCACGCCCGACGAGGCTGCCTATGTCACGGCCGCGCGTGACAAGGCCTTCGTGCTCTACGAAGGCGTGCGCACACCGCATCGCTCCTGCGGCATCGCGATCGCCGAGACCTTCGACCTGCCGACCCCCGCGTACCAGGCGCTGCGCCGCGGCGGGATCACGGGCAAGGGCAGCTGCGGCGCGATCCGGGCGGGCGAGCAGGTGCTCGGCGAGCTGCTCGGCGACCCGAGCCCGACCGGTGCGGTGACGCCCGCGCTGCGCGAGGCCGTGACGTGGTACCAGCGCGCCTGGTCCGCCCGGATGTTCCCGGGCCAGGACGCCCCCGATGTCATCTGCGACTCGCTGGTGCGCCCGCACGGGGAGTTCCTCGGGCCCGCGCGCAAGGCGTTCTGCACCAACCTGGCCGCGGACGTTGCGGCGCTCACCGCGGAGGCGTTATGTCGGTTCGCGCCGGCGCGTCCCGCGATCACGCCGGTGGAGCTGGGATGAAACTCACCAAGGATCAGATCTTGTCGGTCGTCACCGAGGCATCGCAGAAGATGTCCGACCCGAACTACTCGTCGGTGATGGTCGGCGGCTTCGTGCAGTCGCAGACGCCGGTCGCGCAGTTCATCAGCGCCCACGAGCGCGAGCTCGGCGGGGCCGAGGCGATCATCAACGTGATCTTTCACTGCGCGCTGATCGCCGAGGCGTTCCGGCGCGCCGGCGGCAAGGTGCGCGAGATGTCGTACGAGGACCTCGATGCGGCGGCGCGCGGTGAGCCGCTCAAGCGCCTGCACAAGGCGCAGCTGCCACTGCACGAGTTCATCCTCGCGAACGTCGAGAACGAAGAGGCGCAGAAGCTGATCGCGATGATCGCCCTCGCCATCGACGGCATGTCGTGAGCGACGGTCCGCTGATCATCCTCGGCTGCGGGTACGTCGGGACCGCCGTCGCCCGCGCGGCCCGCGCCGCCGGACGCACCGTGCGCGCGTGTGCCCGTGGTAGCGGCCGGCTCCAGCCGCTCCTCGCGGAGGGCATCGAGGTCAAGTACCTCGACGCGGCGATCCCGAAGCAGATCACCGCCGCCGTCGCGTCGCTGCACGGCGGGACGGTGCTGTACTCGATCCCGCCCGCGTCCTCGGGCCCGCCGGGACAGGCGGTGCGCAACTCGCTCCAGGCCGCGTATGGCGTCGGCGCGGAATGCTTCATCTACCTGTCGTCGAGCGGCCAGTACGGTGCGTACCCCGACGACGACACGTGGATCGACGAGGACAGCCCGCTCGCGCACGACGATCCGCCGATGCTCGGGGTGCAGAAGGAGGAGGACCTCGTCCGCGAGCACCAGTTCGATCGCCTGCGCACGGTGATCCTGCGGCTCGCGCCGGTCTACGGGCCGCGGCGCGGCGTGCGCGAGCGCCTGCGCAAGGGCGACTACAAGCTGCTCGACGAGGGGCAGCACTCGATCTCGCGCGTCCACATCGACGACGTGATCAAGGTGATCTTCGCGTGCGAGGACAGGGCGCCGGATCGCTCGACGTTCCTGGTCGCCGATGATGAACCGACGACACAGCGCGACTACGCGGCGTGGCTCTCCGCGCGCATGGGCCTGCCGATGCCGCCGACGCGCTCGATGTACGAGCCGGGTGGGGCGCGCGTGCTGCACCGCAACCGCAAGATCAGGAACACGCGCCTCAAGGAGACGCTCGGCCTGGCGCTGAGCTACCCGACGTTCCGCGAGGGAGAGGCCGCGATCGAGGCCGCGATCGGGGAAGCGCCCGCCCGGGAGTGACGGCGCCAAGCGGTGCGTAGGTGGACGCGGTCGTGATACGAATCCGCCATGGCGAATCCTGTTGCGACGTTCGAGACCTCCCTGGGCACGTTCACCGCGGAGATCTATCAGGACAAGATGCCGGTCACCGCCGGCAACTTCGTCAAGCTCGCGAAGATGGGCTTCTACGACGGGCTCCACTTCCACCGCGTCATCCAGAACTTCATGATCCAGTTCGGCTGCGAGTTCTCGAAGGACCCGAACAGCCCGCGCTGCGGCACCGGCAACTCGCCGCTCGGTAACGTCCAGGACGAGCACCCGCCCGCGCACAAGATCTCGAACGAGCCGGGCACGCTGTCGATGGCGAACACCGGCCGCCCGAACTCCGGCGGCGCGCAGTTCTTCATCAACACCGTCCACAACGATCGCCTCGACTGGTTCAGCCCGGGCCCCTCGAAGCACCCGGTGTTTGGCAAGGTGACGAGCGGCATGGACGTCGTGAAGAAGATCGAGACGACCCCGACGGATCAGAGCGACCGGCCGCGCACGCCCGTGAAGATGATCCGCGTGACCGTCGCGGAGTAAGGCAACCGGACCACGCCGGGTGTGGTCTGATGCCCGGATGCGCGTGGCGATCGCGGCCGTCTGCCTGTGCGGCACCGCGGCCGCCGATCCGTCGCGCCTCGTGCGTGGTGTGGTCACGCACGCCGGCAGCGCGACGCCGGTCGCCGGCGCGACGATCCTCACCGATCGCGGCGAGATCGCGGTCAGCGACATCGACGGCTACTTCGCGATCACCGTGACGCCCGCCGACCGCGAGCTGACGGTCGCCGCGAACGGCTTCGTCGCGCGCACCGTGCGCGTCCCCGCCGTGAACGCGACGGGCGTGCTGCGCGTCGAGCTCGACAGCGCGAGCGGCGCCGAGGTCATCGAGGTCTCCGGCGTGGCGCCGGAGGAGACCAAGCCGCTCAGCTACCAGCTCACCGCCGACGAGATCCGGTTCATCCCCGGCGCGGGCAACGACATCCTCCGCGCGGTGCAGGCGCTGCCCGGCGTGGCGCGCATCCCGTACGCGTTCGGCGGCCTGGTCCTGCGCGGCACGAGCCCGCGCGACTCGAGCGTGTTCCTCGACGGGATCGAGGTGCCGATCGCGTTCCACTTCGGTGGGGTCACCTCGTTCTATCCGGGCGGCATGCTCGCGGATCTCGCGCTGACCTCGGGCGGGTTCGACGCGTCGTACGGCCGCACGCAGGGCGGCCTCGTGACGCTGACCACGCGCGAGCCCCGCACGGATCGCTGGCGCCTCGGCGGCTCGATCGGCCTCCTCGACTCGAGCGTCCAGGCGGAAGGGCCGCTGCGCCGCGGCGGCGGCATCATCATCGGCCTGCGCCGCAGCTACTTCGACACGGTGGTCGCCCCGTTCGTGGCCGACGACGTGCCACTGCCGAGCTACTGGGACCTCCAGATCCGCACCGGCTGGGGCGACTCGCGGAAGCACGGCCGGATCAACCCGATGATCTTCGGCTCGATCGATCGCGTCGCGAGCGACGAGGTCAGCCTGACCTCGTCGTTCCTCCGCGTCGCGATGCCGTACCACCGGACGTGGGGCAAGACCACGCTCCACGTCACCCCGTGGCTCGGCTGGAACGAGCTCGCGTTCGAGAGTCACGAGGAGCGCGACTTCGAGGAGCCGCGCGACGAGCGGTTCTCCCGCCCGACGTACCCCGGCGGCGCGCGCCTCGAGCTGGTGCGCGACACCGCGTGGGGCCACCTCCGCGGCGGCGCGGAGCTCGATGCGGGCTACCTCGCGCCGACGCAGGTCAACATCGACGACACCGGCGGCGGCGACACCGAGATGATCGGGACGTCCACGCTGTTCTGGACGAACTTCGGCCTGTGGACCGAGGCGCGCTGGAAGCTCGACGGCGAGCGGTTCGCGATCAAGCCGGGCCTGCGGCTCGAGGGCTACGGCCTGACCGGCGAGCTCGTGCTCGATCCGCGGCTCAACATCCACCAGCAGCTGAGCGAGTCGCTCACGCTGCGCCAGTCGATCGGCCGCTATCACCAGCCACCGACCCCGGGCGACGTCGATCCGGAGAACGGCAACCCACACCTCGACAGCTCCTACTTCGACCAGATCTCGCTCGGTATCGATGCGAAGCTGCCCGGCGAGGTGTTCGCCTCGCTCACCGGCTTCTTCAACTACGGCACCCAGCTCGGGGTGAGGGTGCGCGACCCGCAGCCCGGCAGCGAGACGCCCGAGCCGAACCTCGGTGGCCTGGGGCCGACGCTCGAGCTCCTGCTCGAGAAGCAGCTCGGCTTCGCGATCTACCGCGAGAACGTCGGCCGCGCGCGCAGCGCCGGCCTCGAGCTCCTGCTCAAGCGCAGCGTCGGCTCGTGGTTCGGGATGGTCGCGTACACGCTGGCGATCTCCGAGCGCGTCGACGATCCGCGCACCGGCATGGGCTGGCGGCCGTTCGAGCTCGACCAGCGCCACAACCTGAACCTCGCGGTCTCGAAGCTGTTCACGAGCTGGCGCCTCGGCGCGCGCCTCCAGGTGACGAGCGGCAACCCCTACAGCCCGGCGATGCTCAACACCGTCACCGGCGAGCTCGACTTCGATCCGTGGGGCGCGTCGCTGCCCGCGTTCATCTCGCTCGGCCTGCGCGCGGATCGCCGCTGGCACCGCTGCTGGGGCGACATCAACCTCTACATCGACATCCAGAACGCCACGAACCGCTCCAATGTCGAGGGGCGCGACTTCTCGTACGACACGCTCCGGGACGAGGACATCCCCGGCCTGCCGATCATCCCGTTCATCGGCGTGGAGTTCCTCCCGCTGCTCTGACCCGTCAGGCCTCGCCCATGCGGCCGCCCTTGCGGAGCTCGTCGAGCTGCTGACGCAGCTGCATCTCC
>JAEUJX010000486.1 GCA_016794545.1 Myxococcales bacterium | reverse complement strand
CAGGGTCGCGGACGACCCCTGCCTCCGTCGGGAGAAGCCGCGCGAGGTCCTCGCAGCCGAGGTGTCCCGCGCGTGCGCACATGTACGTTCGGCCGCCGAGCTCCGCGCGGCGCTGCGGCGGGTGCGCGCGGACGAGCTGGTCCGGCTCGGCGTCCGCGAGCTCGAGCTCGGGCTCGACACCGAGGTCGGGCGCGAGCTCGCCCGGCTCGCCGACGTGTGCTTCGACGCGGCGATCGCGTTCCACGGCGCGGAGCTCCGCGCGCGCTACGGCGCGCCCCTCTACACCGATGACGACGGCGTCACCCGCGAGGCGGTCCTCTCCGTGATCGGCATGGGCAAGCTCGGCGGCGAGGAGCTGAACTTCTCGTCCGACGTCGACGTGATCTACGTCTACTCCTCGGATCAGGGCGAGGTCGGCGGGCTGTCGCTCCACGAGTACTTCGCGAAGCTGTGCACGCAGGTCACCGCGGCGCTCAGCGAGGTCACCGAGGACGACACGGTGTTCCGCGTCGATCTGCGGCTCCGGCCCGAGGGCGGGCGCGGCGCGATCGCGAGCTCGCTCGATTCGATGGAGCGCTACTACGAGACGTTCGGCCGGCCGTGGGAGCGCCAGGCGTGGATCAAGGCCCGCCCCTGCGCGGGAGATCCGGCGCTCGGAGCCGAGGTGCTCGCCACGCTGCGGCCGTTCGTGTTCCCTCGCCTGATCTCGCCGACGGTGATCGACGACGTCCGCGAGCTCAACAAGCGGATCAAGCGCGAGCTCGTGCGCGGCGGCGGGTTCGACGTGAAGAACGGCGAGGGCGGCATCCGCGAGATCGAGTTCTTCGTCCAGGCGCTCCAGCTCATCCACGCAGGCAAGCGGCCGCAGCTACGCGTGAAGGGCACGCTCGCCGCGCTCGACGCGCTGCTGTTCACCGGCCTCGTCGGCGACGACGAGCACCTCGCGCTGTACCGCGCGTATCGCTGGCTGCGCCACGTCGAGCACGTGCTCCAGCTCGAGGGCGGGCTGCAGACGCAGACCGTGCCCGACGACGACGGCGCGCGCCTGCGGCTCGCGAAGCGCCTCGGCTACGACGGCGACGTCGCGTTCGCGATCGACCTGGTCAAGCACACCTCCGCGGTGTCGAAGCTGTTCGCCACGCTCGGCGGCGACGACGACGACCGCCCCGACATCGGGCCGATCGTGCGCGGCGAGCTGACCGAGGAGGCGGAGGCCGCGGAGCTCCAGCGGCTCGGCTTCCGCGACGTGGTGGCCGCGCGCGCGGAGCTCGCCCGCGCCCGCCGCAACGCCGGCAGCCCGCTGTCGCCGGGCGCGAGCGAGCGCGCGACCCGGCTCGGCGCGGCGCTGTTCGCGGAGATCGCCGCGTCGGCGGATCCCGATCAGGCGCTGCGGTTCCTCGGCGACCTGATCGCGCGGCGCGGCGCCGCGTGGAGCGTGTGGCGCCTGCTCGACGAGAACCCGCCGCTCGTGCGCCTGCTCGGCTCGCTGTTCGGTGCCAGCGCGTACCTCGCGCGCACGCTGATCGACACGCCGGAGCTGATCGACCTCCTGGTCGAGCTCGGGCTCACGCCGCCGACGCGCACCGTCGCGCAGGTCACCGCGGATCTCGATGCGCGGCTCGCGACCGTGGATCGGGACGATCCGGAGGCGGTGTGGAGCGCGGTCGCCGAGGTGAAGAACGGCCACGTGCTGCGCGTCGGGCTCGCCGATTTCGGCGGCGCGCTCGATCCG
>JAEUJX010000423.1 GCA_016794545.1 Myxococcales bacterium | reverse complement strand
GGAGGCGGTCTCCGCCGCCTGGCGCGCGTACGTGCGCTCGACGTGGGGGCGCCCCGAGATGAAAGCGCGCGAGCGCTTCGTCGCGGCGGCGGCCGCGATCCCCGTGCCGGAGCACGTGCGCGCGCTGTACGAGGTCGGCGTCGGCGTCACGTCCGGCGCGGCGGATCTCGCGCTCCCCGCGCTGACCCGGTTCGACGCGCGTCCGCTCGATCCGGCGCCGTACCTCGCCCGCATCACGAACGAGATCGATCTCGTGCACGGCACCGACGACGACGTGATCCCGTACGAGCAGTCGCACGCGCTCGCCGCGCGGCTCGCGAACGCGGACGTGCGCGTTCACGTGACCGGCATGTACGGCCACACCGGTGCCTCGGGCGTGAAGCTCGGCGCCGCCGCGCGCGAGCTGGCGACGATGGTGCGCGTGCTCCGCGTGCTCGCCGGCTGAGTCCGGCACCCCACCACGGCGCCGTTTCCGGTGACGACGCCGGAGCGCCAGTCTCGCTCGGCGGCTGGACTACGGTAAGCGCATCGCCGACCTGAACGCGGCGACGTCGGGCAGCTCGAACGGCAGGCCGAGCGGAGCGGGGTTCGCGGGCGCGTCGACGGCGAGGCCGAAGATCTCGAGGCACATCTCGTTGGTGGTCTGCTCGCCGAGCGTGATGTCGATCGGGCGCGGCGGCAGGTTCGAGTCGTGGAGCATGCGCTGCACGAACGGGTTGTCGAGCGTGTTGTTCCAGCGGCACGCGATCTCGATCCTGTCGCCGGCCTCGAGGCTCGGCAGCTGATCGATCGGCGCGTCGTAGATGTACGTGCGCTGCCAGTCGAAGTTCCAGCCGCCGTTCGCGAGGCACTCGGTCTGGGGATCCGTGCCGCGCGCGGCGGGTCGCACGATCTTGCTCGAGATGTGCGTGCCCACCAGGTGCATGTGCGGATTGACCGAGAACACCTTCACGCCGGTGAGCCCGCCGAGGGAGTCGAGCGTGCGGAACATCTTCTCGGGGTGATCGGGCGCGTTCGCCGGGATCTTGAACTGCACCGGCGCGCCGGGCGCCTCGTCGGGCGAAGGCTCGAGGTTCGGCGCGGCGAGCTCGTTGCCGATCGCGGCGACGAAGTACATCTTGCGCGGCCAGACATTCGAGTACCTCAGGTCGACCGACGTGAAGTCGATGTCGTTGGTCTGCCCGGCCGGGTGGTAATGGATCTGCATCACGAGCTTCGCGTTCGCGACGAGCGGGATCGCGAGCTCGGGCGGCGTCTGCATCGGCTGGTTGCCGGGCGTCCACACGTTGATCACGAAGTCCCCCGGCGTCGCGCTCGCGGAGCAGTCCCACGGCTGGCCGATGCCGCGCTGGGCGACGACGGTCGTGATGTCCTCCTGCTTCGTCAGCTCCGTGATCACGGCGTGGTGGACGACGAGATCGTTGCCGGGGCGCACCTGCAGGCCGGTGACCCACGCGAGCTGCGTGTTGCCGGGATCGAGCACGAAGCACACGAACTGGTCCTTCGTCCCGCTCGTCGTCCAGCCGACGGTCGGCGTCATCGTCTTCGACACGCCCGGGAGCGCGGTGGTCGGCGGCGTCGGGATCTCGGCCTCGGTGCCGAGCGCGTGACCGTCCTCGATCCACGCGTGCAGCGTCTGCTTCTCGGTCGCATCGAGCCGCGGATCGTCCTGCCAGCCGAACCGAGGCGTGCAGTCGGCCTCCTCGCGCGCGTCGAACGGCGGCATCTGCCCGGTGTCGACCATGTGCGCCGCCATCTCCGAGACCTCGACCGCGTCGTCGTAGTCGGTCAGCGAGAACGGCGCGATGCCGCCGGCCTGGTGGCACGACATGCAGTGCTCCGCGAGGATCGGCGCCACGTCCTGGTACCAGGTCGCGCGCGGGGCGGGGCCGGTGTCGTCACCGCCCTGACTGCCCGAGTCGTTGCCGCAGGCCCCGGCGACGAGACCTACACCGAGCGTGACCAGGGCGAGTGAGTGGCGCATGAGCACCCGGGGACGAGCAATGCGCGTACCGGCGCAAGTGCGCGATCCCGCGTACCTCGGCGTGGTGAATCCCACCGCCCGGTGTCGGGTTCTGCGACTCCGGCCCCGGGACGCTCACGCGCGCCGCGCGAGCGACCAGAACGCGATCCCCGTGCGCGTGCGGTATCCGTTCTGCTCGTACAGCCGCACGGCGCGGGTGTTCTGCGGGCTGACGTGGAGGAACGGCGTGGTGCCGGCCTCGCGCAGCTCCGTGCTCGCGGTCGCGAGCAGGTGCCGCGCCAGGCCGCGCCCCACGTGATCGGGGTGCGTGCACACCGCGCTGATCTCGCGGAAGCCCGGGAAGCCCATCCGCTCGCCGAGCATCGCCTCGAGGCGTGGCCCGTCGACGACGCCGGTGTAGCGGCCGAGCTCCATCGTGCGCGGGCGAAAGTAGTGCGGATAGACGAGGGCGGTCAGCGCGAGCACGGCCTCGCGATCCGCGGGACCGAGCGTGCGGATCGGCGGACCGCCGGGCGCCTCGATCGGGCCCTCGCACACCATCTGCAGGATCGGTCCGAGCGACGTGACCTCCCAGCGTCCTGACACCGCCGGCACCGGGCCGACGAGCAGCACCGTCTCGCCGGGCTCGATCAGCGCGTCGAGGACCTCGTCGCGGACCGCGCGCCCGTCCGGCACCGCGAGGAACGGCGCGACGTCGCGCGGGTAGCGGAGCACCCCGTCCGCGCCGCGCGCGACCGCGCGGTGCGACGTCGTCAGGGACGCCCACAGCGGATTGTCGAGCGCGATATATGTCATGTGGCAACTATATGCTAAAAGACATAGAAATGCCAGCGCCCGCCGAGGAGGTCGAGCTCGTGCGCGTCGGGCTCGTCGAGCTCCGCCGCCTGTTCCAGCGCAGCGAGCTCGCGAAGGAGTGGGCGGCGGCGTTCGGCCGGGCGCAGAAGCTCGACTACACCGAGCTGCGCCTCCTCGATGCCGTGCGCAGCACGACCCGCACCTCCGCCGACGACGGCGCGACGGTCGGCGAGGTGGCCGAGCGCCTGGGCATCGATCCATCGCGCGCGAGCCGCCTGGTCGCGCGCTCGGTGAAGCGGGGCACGCTGTCCCGGCACGCGTCCGCCGGCGACGGGCGCCGCGTGGTGCTGCGGGTGACGGCCGCGGGCGCGACGCTGCAGGACCGCGGCAGCGAGCTGACCCGAGCGCGGATCGCGCTCGCGCTCGCGGGCTGGCCCGCCGCGGAGCGCGCCCGGTTCGCGCACCTGTTCTCCCGGTTCGCCCGGGCGATCGCAACGCCCGGCGTTGCCACCCGGGTGCGCCCGCGCAGGGGCCGCTGAGGGTCTGGCAGCCATCCGCCGATCGCGCTATCACCGGATCGTGCGCAGCGCGGCCGTCCTCCTCGTGCTCGGGTTCGTGGCGTGCAGCCAGCCGGCGCGCACGCCGGCCGGCGGCGGGGCGGGCTCCGGCTCGAGCGCCGTGACCGACGGGGGCCGCATCAAGGCGCCGCCCGGTGGTACGGGTGGCGGCGGCGGCGGCGCCGCCGGCCCGGCGTTGACTGCGAAGGACGTCGGCTGTCCGTCGCCGAGCTGTGCCTTCCATGCCGGCCTCGGCGCGTACTTCACCTGCACGAACGGCGGTGGTGGGGCGTGCTTCCATTTCGGCCCCGCGTGCTCGCCCGCCGACGGCTGCATGTACGACCCGGCCGATCGCACCTACAAGCAGTGCGGCAAGGCGACCGAGGGGCGCTGCGAGCAGTGGGGCAAGGCGTGCGCGCCCGCCTCGGGCTGCATGTACTCGCTCGACGGCTATCACCACCGCTGCGAGGAGATCAGCGGCGGGACGTGCAAGAAGTACGGCGCGTACTGCGCGCCGTAGGGCTCACTCCGATCCGGATCCCGATCCGGATCCCGAACCCGCCGCCGCGTTCGAGCCGGCGGCGGACCCAGCTCCCGCGTCCGAGCTCGGCGCCGATGTCGGGGCGGCTGTCGTCGGCGCGATCTTCAGCGTCGTCGTCGTCGTCGTCGCCTCGGTCTCGCCGTCCGAGGTCATGTTCATGGTCAGCGTCGCGACGAGCTCGCCCGAGAACGAGATGCGCGCGAGGTCGAGGACACCGCTGCCACGCATCGTGCCGCGGAGGTTCGAGAGCCTCACCTTCGGACCGGCGGCCGACGTGTCCTGATCGGGGCCGGTGAGCTCGGAGGTGAGGACGATCGTGACCGCGCCGTCCGCGATCGTGGTGACCCGGAGCTGCGACTTCGCGAGGAGCTTCATCCCCGTCTGATCGAGCGGCTGCTCGAACGTCCACAGCGCCGTCGGACCGACTGCCACGCCGGGGAGCGGCATGATCATCCGCTCGAGGGCGCGGGTCATCACCTGGATCTGGTTCGCGAGGGCAGGGGGGAGCTGCTTGCCGCCGGTGTCCACGGTGAGCCCGGAGAGCTGGCCGAGCGGCGAGAGGGTCCCGCTGACCTGCGTGCCGACGACGTCCTGCATCGCCGGAGACATCTGCGCGGCCGTCGCGATCGCACCCGGGCGGTCCGCGACCGTCGCGGACGTGATCGCGTAGCGCACGCGCATCGCGCCGTCGCCGAGCACCTCGTCGACCGTGAGCGAGCTCGTCGTCTTCACGTCGGGCCACGCCACCGTCTCCGAGCCCATCGCGAGGTCGATCCGCGTGTCGACCGCGAGCGCGGTGCTGGTCCCCTTCGGCGCGCGGTAGCGCAGCAGGGCGCGCGGCGCGAGCCCCGGATCGACCACGGTCAGAGCCGGTGGCGCAGCGGGAGTGGGCGCCGGATCGCTGCCCTTGCCGCACGCGGCAGCCGTGAGGGCGATCACGATCAATGACTTCACGCGCTTAGCTTGGATCCCGGCGGGGTAGCGGGCAACTTTCCCCTCTTGACGGAACTGGAATTGAAAAGCATTATCAATGTCAGAAGCGATGCTCGTCTGCCTGTGTCACCCGGCCTCTGACCGCGATATCGACGCGGTCATCGACGAGGGCGCGCGCACGGTCGCCGAGATCGGGCGCAAGTGCGGAGCCGGCACCGGCTGCGGCGCGTGCGTCGACGATCTTCGGGATCGGCTGCAGGCGAAGGGAGCGGGCACTCTGACAGCCTGCTCGCGCGATTGTGCCGACCCGCTGGTCCCGCTACGTTCGCGGCCGTGAAGGGTAACGACGAAGTCCTGCGGCTCCTCAACGAGCTGCTCACCAACGAGCTCACGGCGATCAACCAGTACTTCATCCACGCGAAGATGTGCGAGAACTGGGGATACCACCGGCTCGCCGGGAAGATCCGCGCGGAGTCGATCGACGAGATGAAGCACGCGGATCAGGTGATCACCCGGATCCTGTTCCTCGAGGGCGTGCCGAACCTCCAGCGCTACCACAAGCTGCGCGTCGGCGAGACCGTGAAGGAGCAGCTGGAGTCCGACCTCGCCGTCGAGCACAGCGCGATCGCGTTTCTCAACGCGGGCATCGAGGCGTGCCGCCAGGCGAAGGACAACGCGACCGAGGACCTGATGACGAAGATCCTCGTCGGCGAGGAAGAGCACACCGACTGGCTCGAGACGCAGCTCGAGCTGATCCGCCAGGTCGGCGAGCAGAACTACCTGGCGCAGCAGATCAACGGCTAGTGCCACTCTGGCAGCGCGCCTCGCACGGGCGCGCGCCAACCCCGCAGGATCGCGCCGCGGCGCCTGGCGAGCGCGTTGCACCATCGGCGTGCATGTTCCTGTTCCGCTCGCTGACGATCGGTCTCCTCGGGGCCTGCATCCTCTTGCTCGCGCGGCTCGAGGGGCCAGCGGCCACGGTCTCGCCCGGGGCGGCGGTTCACGCGGCGCCCGCGGCGACCGCGGCCACGATCGTCGATGTCGCGCCCGGCGTCCGCGCCTCCGACGTGCCGTCGCTGATCCGGCTGGCGCCGGGCGAGCGCGTCGTCGCCGTCGACGACCGCCGGGTCGACAGCGATCTCGCCGCGGGTGTAGCGATCGCGAACCGTGCGCCAGCGTCGGGAGCGTTCGTCGACCTCGATATCGCCGGCACCGGCGGCGCCCACCGCCGCGTGCTGGTGCTGCTGCACTGACCGGCGGGGTCTGTTACCGTCGGAGAGATGAGGTGGTGGCTTTGTGTTGTGGCCGCGCTTGGCGCGGCGTGTGATTCGTCGTCGACCAAGCCGTTGAAGGTCGTCGCGGTGACAACCGAGGCGCTCGCGGCAGGAGCTCCCGCCGCGGCGTATTGCCGGTACACCAACGGCGCGCTCGACAAGGACGCACCGGCCGAGGTGGGCGGTCGCTCGATCTGCCCGCCGAACCCGGCGGACTTCACCGCGGCGCGGATGGCGCCGAGGGGCGCGCGGCTGCGGGTGGTGTTCGACCGCCCGCTCAGGACGACCACGCTCGTCCCCCGCGGCGTCCCCGCGCTCGACGGCGAGACGCCCGCGACCTTGACGTGCGGTTCGACCGTGGTGTCCGCGACGTTCGACTACCAACCCGACGAT